>NZ_JQMO01000003.1:5407847-5708283 GCF_000744785.1 Kitasatospora azatica KCTC 9699
GCCTGGTGCTGCCGGGCCGGCGCGTCGTGGTGGCCGGCAGCGGCCCGCTGCTGCTGGCCGCCGCCGTCTCGCTGACCGCCGCCGGGGCCCGGGTGCCCGCCGTGCTGGAGGCCGGCGACTACCTGGGCTACGCCGGCCGCCCGGCCGTGCTCGCCGCCGTGCCCGGCAAGCTGGCCGAGGCCGTCACGCACGGCGCCGCGCTGGCCCGGCACCGGGTCCGGCTGCGCCGTTCCAGCGCCGTGGTCGAGGCGCACGGCACCGACCGGGTGGCCGGCGTGACCGTGGCCCGACTCGACCGGCAGTGGCGGCCGGTGCCCGGCACCGAGCGGCGGATCGACTGCGACGCGCTGGCGATCGGCCACGGCCTGGTCCCGCAGCTGGAGCTCGCCACCGAACTGGGCGCCGAGACCCGGCTGGTCCCGGACGGCACCCTGGCGCTGCGGGTCGACGCCGGGCAGCGCACCACCGTGCCTGGCCTGTGGGCGGCCGGCGAGACCTGCGGCGTCGGCGGTGCGGAGCTCGCGCTGGCCGAGGGCGAGCTGGCCGCGCTGGCGATCGCCGGCGCCGACACCGTGCCGGCCGCGCTGGCCGGCCGCCGGCGTCGGCTGCGGGCCTTCGCCGAGCTGATGGCCGCCGCACACCGTCCGGGCCCCGGGTGGACCGGCTGGTTGCGACCGGACACCGAGGTCTGCCGCTGCGAGGAGGTCCCGGTCGAGCGGATCGCCGAGGCGGTCGAGGAGCTCGGCGCCACCGACCCGCGCACCGTCAAGCTGCTCACCCGGGCCGGGATGGGCTGGTGCCAGGGGCGGATGTGCGGGCCGGCGGTGGCCTGCCTGTCGGGTGCGGGCGCGCCCGGCCCCGACCGCCGACCGTTCTCCTGTCCGGTCCCGCTCGGCGAGCTGGCGGCGCTGCCGGAGCTGACGGGGACGACGGGGACGACGGGGACCCCGGAGAACTGACACCCCCTCAGTAGCCTTGCGCCATCTTCTGGGCATCATGTAAAATGTCACACCTCACCAAGGAGATAACCGTGACCGTCCCCACACACGACCGCGCCCGCCCCTGGCACGGCATCATGGTCGCCACCACGCTTCCTTTCCGTGCCGACCTCTCCGTCGACTACGACGCCTACGCCGAGCACGTCCGCCGACTGATCGACGCCGGCTGCGACGGAGTCGTCCCCAACGGCTCACTCGGCGAGTACCAGACGCTCACCCCCGAGGAGCGGACCCGAGTGGTCAGCACCGCCGTCGAGGCGGCCGGCGACGGCGCAAGGGTGATGCCGGGCGTGGCCGCCTACGGCAGCGCCGAGTCCCGCCGCTGGGCCGAGCAGGCCGCCGAGGCCGGCGCCGGCTCCGTCCTGCTGCTGCCGCCCAACGCCTACCGGGCCGACGCCGCCACCGTGCGCGCGCACTACGCCGAGGTGGCCAAGGCCGGCCTGCCGATCGTGGCGTACAACAACCCGTACGACACCAAGGTGGACCTGGTCCCCCCGCTCCTCGCCGAACTGCACGGCGAGGGCAGCATCGTGGCCGTCAAGGAGTTCAGCGGCGACGTCCGCCGGGCCTACGAGATCGCCGAGCTGGCCCCCGGCCTCGACCTGCTGATCGGCGCCGACGACGTGCTGCTGGAGCTGGCGCTGGCCGGCGCGGTCGGCTGGATCGCCGGCTACCCCAACGCGCTGCCCGAGGCCTCGGTCGAGCTCTACCGGGCCGCCGTCGCCCACGACCTGGCCACCGCGCTGCCGCTCTACAAGGCCCTGCACTCGCTGCTGCGCTGGGACTCCAAGACCGAGTTCGTCCAGGCGATCAAGCTCTCGATGGACCTCGCCGGCCTGGGCGGCGGCCCCACCCGCGCCCCGCGCGGACCGCTGACGCCCGAGGTCGACGCGGCCGTCCGGGCCGCCACCGAGAAGGCGCTGGCCGAGGGCCTGTGCTAGGGCCTGCGCTAGGGCCGACCTGAGACCGGTCGGTCCAAAGCCCCCGCCCGCCTGACAGCCGGTCAGGCGGGCTTCCACCCCAGCCGACGAAGGGTCACCATGCGCACCCGCCACGTCTTCCACGCCGTCGACTCGCACACCGAGGGCATGCCCACCCGGGTGATCACCGGCGGGTTCGGGGTCATCCCCGGTGCCACCATGGCCGAGCGTCGGGTCCACTTCCAGCAGCACCTGGACCGGTTCCGGACCCTGCTGATGTACGAGCCGCGCGGCCACGCCTCGATGAGCGGCGCCGTCCTGCAGCCGCCGACCAGGCCGGACGCCGACTACGGGGTGCTCTTCATCGAGGTCTCCGGACTGCTGCCGATGTGCGGGCACGGCACCATCGGGGTGGCCACCGTGCTGGTGGAGACAGGCATGGTGCCGGTGGTCGAGCCGGTCACCACGGTGCGACTGGACACCCCCGCCGGTCTGGTCACCGCCGAGGTGCAGGTCAAGGACGGCGCGGCCACCGCCGTGACGATCCGCAACGTGGCCTCCTACTCGGTGGCCCTGGACCAGAAGATCGACGTCCCCGGCTGGGGCACCGTCAGCTACGACCTGGCCTTCGGCGGCAACTTCTACGCCATCCTGCCGCTGGCCGAGTTCGGGCTGCCCTTCGAGCGGGCCCGCAAGCAGGAGATCCTGGACGCAGGGTTGGCGCTGATGGCGGCCATCAACGCCTCCGAGCAGCGCCCGGTGCACCCTGAGGAACCGTCCTTCCACAGCGTGCACCACGTCAACCTGCTGGCCCCCGGCTCCACCGCCCAGCACTCGCGGCACGCGATGGCCATCCACCCCGGCTGGTTCGACCGCTCGCCCTGCGGCACCGGTACCTCGGCCCGGATGGCCGAACTGCACGCCCGCGGCGAGCTCCCGCTCGGCCAGGACTTCACCAACGAGTCCTTCATCGGCACCCGCTTCATCGGCCGCCTGGTCGAGGAGACCCGGGTGGCCGGCCACCCTGCCGTCATCCCCACCGTCACCGGCCGCGCCTGGGTCACCGGCACCGCCCAGTACTTCCTCGACCCGACGGACCCGTTCCCCGGAGGATTCCTGCTATGAGCACCACCTCGTCGTACAACCCCGCCGACCCGACCGACCTGGTGGTCGAGGCACCGACCGCCGGCGCCTTCGGCACCCTGGCCGCCGTCGAACGGGCCCGGGCGGCCCAGCCCGGCTGGGTCGCGGCCGGCGCCGCGGCCCGCTCCGCCGCGCTCGGCCGGGCGGCCGCGGCCGTCGAGGAGCATGCCGAGGAACTGGTCGCGCTGGCCGAGCGCGAGGTCGGCAAGCCGACCGCCGAGGCGCGCGGCGAGGTGGCCCGGACGGTGGCGATCCTGCGGTACTACGCGCAGGCGCCGTACGCGCCCGCCGGTGCCGTGCACGAGCCGGCGGCAGGGGAGGGGCTGCTGCTCACCCGGCGGCGCCCGCACGGCGTGGCCGGGCTGATCACCCCGTGGAACTTCCCGCTGGCGATCCCGGTGTGGAAGGCCGCGCCCGCACTGGCCATGGGCAACACCGTGGTGCTCAAGCCGGCCCCCGAGGCGACCGCCTGCGCGCTGCGCCTGGCGGAGCTGCTCGCCCTGCCGCAGGACGTCTTCACCGTGCTGCCCGGCGGCGCCGAGGAGGGCGCGGCGCTGGTCTCGGCCGCCGACGTGGTCTCCTTCACCGGCTCCACCGCCACCGGCGCCTCGGTGGTCCGGGCGAGCGCCGAGCGCGGGGTGCCGGTGCAGGCCGAGATGGGCGGGGTCAACGCGGCCGTGGTGCTGCCGGAGGCCGACATCGAGCAGGCCGCGGCGCACCTGGCCTACGCGATCGCCGGGTACGCCGGGCAGAAGTGCACCGCCACCAGCCGGGTGATCGCGGTCGGCGCCGCCTACGAGCCGCTGCGCGAGGCGCTGGTCAAGGCCCTGGCCGCCGTCGCCGACAGCAGCCCGGTGATCTCGGCGGCCGCCCGCGAGCGGCTGGCCGGTGCGATCGGCTCGGCGGTCGACGGCGGCGCCACCCTGCTGACGGGTGGTCGGATCCCGCAGCGGGACGGCTGGTTCATCGAGCCCGCGCTGCTCGAAGGGGTGCCGGCCGGCCATCCACTGCTGGCCGAGGAGTTCTTCGGGCCGCTGGCGGTGCTGCTCCCGGCGGCCGACCTGGACGAGGCGATCGCGCTGGCCAACTCCTCCCGGCACAGCCTCTCCGCCTCGGTGCACACCCGGGACCTGGACGTGGCGCTGGCCGCCGCCGACCGGCTGGCGGCGGGCATGGTGCGGATCAACGCGCCGTCCAGCGGCGTCGACTTCCACCTCCCGTTCGGCGGCTCCGGCGCCGCCTCGTACGGGGCGCGCGAGCAGGGGCAGGCGGCGCTCGACTTCTACACCTCCAGCCGGACGATCTCGCTGCTGCCCGCCGGGAGCGGCCGGTGATCATCGAGACCGTCGACTACCACACCGCGGGCGAGCCGTTCCGGATCGTGGCCTCCGGGCTGCCGCCGATCCCCGGGGACACCGTCGCCGAGCGCCGGGCCATCGCGCTCGGCGCCGGCGGCAGCCCGACCAGTCCGCGGCCCAGCCGGCTGGACACCGTCCGGCAGCTGCTCACCCGCGAGCCGCGCGGGCACGCGGGGATGTACGGCGGGTTCCTGGTGCCGCCGGACGACAGTGAGGCCCACCTGGGGGTGCTCTTCTTCCACAAGGACGGCTACTCGACCGCCTGCGGCCACGGCACCATCGCGCTCGGCGCCTGGGCGGTGGACAGCGGCCTGGTCGCGGCGCCCGAGGACGGGCGCGCGCAGGTGCGGATCGACGTGCCGTCGGGCCGGGTCACGGCCGTGGTGCACCGCTCCGGCGGGCGGACCACGGCGGTCACCTTCCGCAATGTGCCGACCCGGGTGCTGGCGCGCGCCGTGACCGTGAAGACCTCGGTGGGGGAGCTGAACGTCGACCTGGCCGACGCCGGGGCCGTCTACGCCTCGCTGCGGGTGGACGAGGTCTCGCTCGGGACGCTGCCCGGTCTGACCGCGCTGGGGCGGGAGATCCGCAGCGCGCTGCCGGCGCGGTACGACGTGTACGGCGTGATCTTCCACCAGGAGCTGCCCGACGGCCCGTCCGGCCCGCGCCAGCGCAACGTCACCGTGTTCGCCGACGGCCAGATCGACCGCTCGCCCTGCGGCTCCGGCACCTCCGCCCGGCTCGCGCTGCTGGCCGAGGACGGGCTGCGCGGTGAGCTCTGGCACGAGTCGGTGATCGGAACGGTCTTCACCGGCCGGGTGGTGGCGGAGCGGGACGGCGGCGTGGTCACCGAGGTCACCGGGGAGGCGTACCCGACCGGGGAGCACCGGTTCGTGCTGGCGGACGGGGACGGGCTCGGGACGGGGTTCCTGCTCCAGTGACGCTTCCCGTGACGCGGCCCGTGACGCTGCCCTGGCTTCCCGTCGACCGCCTGACGCCGAGTCAGGCGGTCGACGCCCTGGTCGAGGCCCTGCGGGGTGGGCTGGACCCCGAGGCGTGCCCGGCGCGGCTCGGCGTTCCGGTGCCCGCCGGCGAGCTGCTGGTGATGCCCGCCGCCACCGCCGAGTACGCCGGGGTCAAGATCGCGGGGGTGGCTCCGGGCAACGCCCGGCGCGGGCTGCCCCGGATCACCGGCAGCTACCTGCTGCTCGACGGCGCCACCCTGCTCCCGCTCGCCCTGCTCGACGGCGCCGCGCTCACCACCCTGCGGACCCCGGCGGTCACGGCCCTCGCGCTGGACCGGCTCGCCGCCCCCGAGGCCGCGCACCTGGTGCTCTTCGGGGCCGGGCCGCAGGCGTACGGGCATCTGGACGCGCTGCTCGCGGTCCGTCCGCTGCGCCGGGTCACCGTGGTGGCGCGGCGGGCCGAGGCGGGGGCGGCGCTGGTCGGGTACGCGGCCTCGCTCGGCCTGCCGGCTGCCGCGGGCAGCGCGGCGCAGGTGGCCGAGGCGGACCTGGTGGTCTGTTGCACCACCGCCACCGAGCCGCTCTTCGACGGTGCGGCCGTGCCCGCCCACGCGGCCGTCGCGGCGGTCGGCTCGCACTCGCCCACGGCGCGGGAGGTCGACGCCGCCCTGGTGCGGCGGGCCTCCTGCTACGTCGAGGCCCGCGCGGTGGCCCGGCGCGAGGCGGGCGACCTGGTGCTCGCCGAGCCGGACTGGGAGCGGGTGGCCAACCTCGCCGAACTGGTCGCCGGCACGGCCGAGGTCCGCACCGACCGTCCGCGCTTCTTCAAGAGCGTCGGCATGGCCTGGCAGGACCTCGCGGTGGCGGCCGCCATCCACCGCGGCCAGGACCGGACGAGGTGATTCCGAATCTCACTCCGTGGCCATTCGGTGCCCCGGAGTTCCCTGATAGGACGTCAAGCGGGATGATGGGACGATCGGGAGCGCCCGACGAAACGTGACATTGTACGCTGGTGCTCCGCACCGTCCGGAGGACCGCAGTGACCGAGTCAAAGCCCCGCCCCCTCATTTCCGTCCAGGAGCGCCTGCGCGACCAGGTCGCGCACGCCCTGCGGGCCGCGCTGATCTCGGGCGAGCTGCGCCCCGGCGTCGTCTACTCAGCCCCGGCGCTGGCCGCCGACTTCGGCGTCTCGGCCACCCCGGTCCGTGAGGCGATGCTCGACCTGGCCCGGGAGGGCCTGGTCGAGGCGGTCCGCAACAAGGGCTTCCGGGTCACCGAGATGACGGAGCGCGACCTGGACGACTACACCGAGATCCGTGCCCTGATCGAGGTCCCCACCGTCGGCCGGGTCACCCGCACCGCCACCCCCCAGCAGCTGGAGGCGCTGCGCTCCGACGCCGAGGCCATCGTCGCCGCCGCCCGCCGGCACGACCTGATCGCCTACCTCGAGGCCGACCGCCACTTCCACCTGACCCTGCTCGGCCTGGCCGGCAACGCCCGCCTGGTCGAGGTGGTCGGCGACCTGCGCAAGCGCTCCCGCCTCTACGGCCTGACCCGCCTCGACCAGCGCGGCGAACTCGTCTCCTCCGCCGAGGAACACCTCGAACTCCTCGACCTGATGCTGGCCGGCGACGCCGAAGCCGCCGAGGCCTGCATGGCCCGCCACCTCGGCCACGTCCGCTCCCTGTGGGCGGAAGGCCGCGAGGAGCTGGAGGAGGAGAAGCCGGCCCTGCGGCTGGGGATGCGGTAGGGGTACCCGTTCGGGTGAATGAGCTGGAATCTCATGGTCCGGTTCCTCGCTGCGGGGCCTGCACGCCGATGAGTCACGTGTCCTCCAGGCGGTCGGACTCTGGCTGCCCTCGGGACCGTCCGACTACGCGATCCCCGACCTCGCGCTGGTGGACTCCGACTTCGCCGATCACAAGATCTCGTTCAACTGCTACGACCCGTCCGTGTTTCGCCTGGTCCTGGAGGTCACATCCTCCAACCTTGGCGATGACGTGCGGAAGAAGCCGCTGGCATACGCCGGCGCGGGCATCCCCGTGTACGTGATCGTCGACCGCACCAAGCGTCTTCTGCGCGTCCTCACCGACCCCCATGACGGCGAGTACCGGATCCACACCATCCACCGCCCCGGCGAGTCCTTCACCCTGCCCGCCTCGATCGGCGCCGAGGTGACCCTAGAGGTCGACGCCGTGCTCGGGCCGGAGAAGTAGCCGACCGTCCGCCATCTCCACCACCCGGTCGACCCGGCCGAGCAGCTCGCGGTCGTGGGTGACCATCACGGTGGCCGTCCGGTGCTCGCGGGTCACCTCGCTGAGCAGGTCCACGATCTGGGCACCGCGCTCGTGGTCCAGGGCGGAGGTGGGCTCGTCGACCAACAGCACGGACGGTCGGCCGAACAGGGCGCGGGCGATGTTGACGCGTTGGCGCTCGCCGCCGGAGAGCTGGTGCGGGCGGCGCTGCTGCTTGGGGCCGGACAGGCCCACCGAGGCCAGCAGCTCGGCGGCGCGTTCGCGGGCGGCGCGGGGGCGTTCGCCGCGCAGGTCGGCCAGCACCAGCAGCTGTTCCACCGCAGTGAGCGAGGCGAGCAGGTTGGACTGCTGGAAGACGATGCCGAGGCGCTCGCGGCGCAGCGCCGTGCGCGCCTTCGCGCTGAGCGCGCCGGTGTCCTGACCGTCTATCAGGACCTGCCCGGAGTCGGGGCGCAGCAGGGTGGCCGCCACCGCGAGCAGGCTGGACTTGCCCGAGCCGGAGGGGCCGGCCACCGCGAGGAACTCGCCGGGGGCGACCGTCAGGGAGACCCGGTCGAGGGCGGTGAGGCGCTGCTCGCCGTCGGGGTAGCTGAGGGTGACCTCGTGCAGGGCCAGGCCGGTACGGGTCGCCACGGCGGGCACGGTGGTGGTCATCGGTTGGCTCCCAGGGCGGCCATCGGGTCGACGGAGGTGATGCGGCGCACCGCGAGTGCGGCGCCGAGCAGGCCGAGCAGCACCATCACGGCCACCGGCACGGCGACGCTCGCGGCGCTCAGGTCGAAGGGCACTCCGGTGGAGGCGATGGCGCCGCCGATCGCGCCCACCGCGCCGCCGAGCAGCGCGCCCGCCAGCAGGACCGCGGCGGCCTGGGCGAGGGCGTCGCGCACCAGGTAGGCGCTGCTCGCGCCGACCGCCTTGAGGACGGCGATGTCCGGTTTGCGCTGGACCGTCCAGACGGTGAAGAAGGCGCCGACCACGAGCGCGCTGACCGCGAAGAGGAAGCCCTGGATCAGCTGCAGGCTGCCCTGCTCGGCGGCGAAGCCGTCGATCCCGGCCGGGGCGTCGGCCAGCGGGACGGCCTTGGTGTTCGGCACCGTGCCCAGGCCGGCGCCGGAGGCGACCCGCAGGGCGAGCGCGGTCGGCTGGGACTGGCCGCTGACCGCCTCCCAGGTGGTGAGCGTGGTCCAGACGGTCGGGGCGTGGGCGTACGAGCGGTCGGCGGTGATGCCGGAGACGGTCAGCGTGCGGGCCCCTATCCGGACCTGCTGACCCACCGCCAGCTTGTTCGCCGTGGCGGTCGCGGCACCCACCGCCACCTCGCCGTCCTGCGGCGCCCGGCCGGAGGCGACCGGCGGCAGCAGCGCGGCCGAGGTGCCGACCAGGCTGACCGCGGCGGCGGCGCCGTCACCGGTCAGCCGGGTCATCGACAGGCCCAGCGGGCTGACCGAGGAGACCCCGGCAGCGCTCGCCCAAGCGCTCGCCGCGGCCGGGGAGATGCTGCTCGAACTGAAGGAGACCGTCGGCTCGGCCCCGGCCGGGGTGCCGAAGACGATCCGGTCGGCGGGCAGCTGGGCGATGGTGGAGGAGGCGGCGGAGGCCAGCCCTCCGGTGAGCCCGTAGAGGAAGACCACCAGGGTGGTGATCAGGGTGACCACCGTGCCCATCAGGGCGAAGCGGCCCCTGGCGAAGCGGATGTCACGCAGGGCGACGAACACGGGTACCTTCTCGGTCGGCGACGGCAGCCCCGGCGGTGCGCGGCTGAGTACCCCTCCACCTTCGCGACCGGGGGCCCGGCTGCCATCGGGTAGAGGAGTGCATCCGGAGCCCATCCACCGGTGGAGCCGGGAATCCATCGAACGGTTGATGCCACGGCGTCCGGATCGGCCGGGATCAGGCCGTACCCTCGGGAGGCGTGAGCCGCCCAGACAGTCACGAGCACACCGACCGACCCGACCGCGCTGACCACGCCGACCCGCAGCACCCCGACCTCGCCGAGCCGGCCCCCGCCGGACATTCTGTGAGCACGCCCGCCCTGCGCCTGATGAACCTCGCCCTGCACGGGCTGTTCTTCACCCTGCTGGCGGTACTGGTGGTGCGCGGCCTGCTGACCGGCGAGCTCGGTGCGGGCGCGACGGTGCTGGCGCTGGTCCTCGGCGCGGCCTACGCGCTGGGCGGGCGGGTCCGACGGATCCGGGCCGACCGCCGCTGGGCCGCCGGCTGGCTGGCCGCCGTGGTCGCGCTCTGGGGCGTGCTGCTGGTGCTGCACCCGGAGTTCGGCTACCTGGCGTTCCCGCTCTACTTCGTCTGCCTGCACCTGCTGCCGGTGCGCTGGGCACTGCCCGCGGTGCTCGGGCTGACCGGCCTGGTGGTCTTCGCCCAGGCCGGCACCGAGGGCGGCCTGACCACCGCGAAGGTGCTCGGCCCGCTGGCCGGTCTGCTGGTCGCGCTGCTCACCGCCTACGGCTACGCCGCGCTCTACCGGGAGAACCGTGAGCGGCAGCGGCTGATCGAGGACCTGGTCTTCACCCGGGGCGAGCTGGCGCGCAGTCAGCGCGAGGCCGGGCGGCTCGCCGAGCGCCAGCGGCTGGCCGCCGAGATCCACGACACGCTCGCCCAGGGCCTGTCCAGCATCGTGCTGCTGGCCCGCTCGGCGCAGGCCGCGCTGCCGGTCGACCCGGTCGTCGCTGCGGACCGGATCGAGGAGGTCGCCCGGACCGCCGTGGAGAACCTGGCCGAGGCCCGCAGCTTCGTCCAGGCGCTCACTCCGCCGGCCCTGGAGGACGCCACCCTGAGCGAGGCGCTGCGCCGCCTTGCCACCGGGCGCGGTGCGGCCTTCCACCTAGACGGCGAGCCGCACCCGCTGCCGGTGGAGGCGGAGGTCGCCCTGCTGCGGCTGACCCAGGAGGCGCTGGCCAACGCGGTGCGGCATGCGGCGGCGCAGCAGATCGCGGTGACGCTGAGCTATCTGGACGACGCGGTGACGCTGGACGTCTTCGACGACGGCGTGGGCTTCGAGCCGCTCGGCGGCCGGCCATCGGACGGGCGTGGCGGGCGAGGCGAGCGTGCTGGGCGAGGCGTGCAGGGCGGGTTCGGCCTGCACGGGATGCGCGAGCGGATCGCGGCGCTCGGCGGGAGCCTGACCGTGGAGTCGGCGCCGGGGGAGGGCACGGCGGTGGCTGCGTCACTGCCGCTGCGCAGCGAGGTGGTGGCGCGATGATCCGGGTCATGCTGGTGGACGACCACCCGGTGGTGCGGCGTGGTCTGCGCGCTCTGGTGGACGAGCTGCCCGAGCTGACGGCCGTCGGCGAGGCGGGCGACGGCGCGGCCGCGCTGCAACTGCTGGACGAGCTGGCGGAGCGGGGCGAGGCCCGGCCGGACGTGGTGCTGATGGACCTGCAGATGGGCGCCGGGATGCACGGGGTGGAGGCGACTCGGCGGATCACCGCGCTGCCGGATCCGCCGGCGGTGCTGATCCTGACCACCTACAGCACGGACGCGGACATCCTCAGCGCGGTGGAGGCGGGGGCCACCGGCTACCTGCTCAAGGACGCCCCGCCGCAGGATCTGGTGGCCGCCGTCCAGGCGGCGGCCCGGGGCGAGACGGTGCTGGCACCCCCGGTGGCGGCCCGGCTGCTCGGGCGGGTGCGGGCCGGGCGGCCCACGCTCTCACCCCGGGAGGCGGAGATCCTCCAGCTGCTGGCCGCCGGTCTGGCCAACCGTCAGATCTCCAAGCGCCTGTTCATCAGCGAGGCCACCGTCAAGACCCACCTGGTCCACATCTACGAGAAGCTCGGCGTGGACAGCCGCACCGCCGCCATCGCCGCGGGCCTCAGCAGCGGACTGATCCGGCCGGCCTGAGCCGGGCCGAGAACGGAGCTGGGCCGAGAACTGAGCTGGGCCGAGAACTGATCCGGCCGGGCCGACCTGACCCGGAGTCAAGTCGGCCCGGCCGGACGTCAGGGGAGCGTCAGCCCTTGGTCACGCACTTGTTGGCGCTGTTGGACCACAGGCCCTGCAGGTCGAAGCTGCCGGTGGAGAGGGTGACGAAGGCGTCCATGTTCTCGCACTCGTCGCCGATCTCGCCGCCGCCGCCGTTCCAGCCGATGCTGGGCCAGAAGTCGGTCACCGTCTCGGCGTACTCGTGCGTCTCGGTGGACTCGATCCCGGACAGCGCGCGGCCGTCGGTCAGGGTGGTGCAGCCGTCGATGCCGGTGTCGGGCACGTAGGGCAGGTTGGTGTAGGCGAGGTTGCCGTACGAGGAGCTGGTCTTGTCGTGCCAGGCGCAGAAGCCGCTGCTCGGGAAGCCGTCCGGGTGCGTCCCGGTCGGGGAGACGATCACGTACTGCGCGTTCAGGTTCGGCGTCTGGGTGGTGTTGCCGAAGTGCGCGGCCGCCTTGGTCGCCTCGGCGGCGATCTGCGCGGCGGTGGCGTTGGACGGCTCGGCCGCACTGTTGTCGAACCAGGTGCCGGCCAGCGGCGAGCTGGTCGGGTGCTGGATGTGGGTGCCGTTGGTGCCGCAGTTGCTGGTGCCCTTGGCGAGGCCCTCGCAGTACTGGGAGAGGATCGTCCCCCAGGTGTCCTGGCTGCCGTACAGGCCCTTGAACATCGCCTGCATGTCGGGCGCCACGCCCGCCGGGTCATTGGACCACTGCGAGCCCCAGAAGACCAGGTAGACCTTGGGTGTCGGCGACACCACGCCCTGGCTGGCACTGGAGCTGAGCTTCAAGGTGTTGCGGGACGCGGCCGCGGCGGTGTTCGCCTGGGCGTGGGCGCCAGGGTGCAGCGGCTTCATGCCGAGGTGGGTGGCCCCGGCGGTGGCCGGGGTGGCGCCGGCGAAGCCCATGGCGGCCAGAGCGGCGGCACCGAGCAGGGCAAGTGAGGTACGGGGGCGAATAGACATGGGGGAGTCCTCCCGGAGTGAGGGATCGCGGGTGCAGGACGTGCGGGGGTTGCGCGGCTACCCAACCAGCTCGCCCGGGGAGGCGTCCATACTTCGAACATGACAAGACGACAGAATTTACTGATAGGACATCAGCAGACAGCACTTTGTCCTGACAAAACGGCCCGCGTCAGCAGAATCTGACGCGGACGGTTACTGCGCGCTAGCAGCCGCTGGCAGTCGGAAGCACTCGGGGGCAGCGCGGATCAGCACACCGGGATGAGCACCGTCAGCACGAAGCGGTGCGGGTCCGGGTTGGCGGGCGCCTCCTGAGTGATCGTCACCGGGATGCTGCTGCCGGGCGTCGCCGCCGGGTCCACCTGCAGCGCGAAACCGCGGTTGAAGTTGGCCCAGGTGTTGTTCACCGTGTCGGGGCAGGTCGCGGTGGTGCCGTCGGCCGAGATCTCGCACGGGCTGTAGGTCGGCGCCGAGCTGAGCCACTTGGACCCCGGCGGCAGCTGCGCCACCACCCGCCCGCGCCACGGGTAGTCGGTGGACGGTCCGAGGTTGCGCTCGAGGATCTCGAAGTCGGCTGGGTTGCCGGGACCGGCCGGCTTGGGCGGCCGCCACAGCTCCAGCACGGCGTTGGTCACCGGGGCGGAGGTGTCGAAGGCCCAGCCGGCCGAGTTGTCGTCGGGGTTCTGGGCCGGGTCCCAGGTGACCACGGCGGTGCCGCCGGGGTAGCTGTGCGGGCCAGGAGTGGTGCTGATGGTGTTGGCGAAGATCCGCTCGGTCTCGCAACTGGCCGGCGCCAGGTTCGCCGCCACCGGGAAGCGGATCCAGTTCCAGCCGCCGTCGACCGGACCGGCGTGATCGGTGGTCAGGGTCAGGCCCGGGTCGCCCGGTCCGTTGACCACCAGGGGCGCGGAGCTCGGGGTCTCCGTACCGTTGTTGCAGACCGTCACCAGCACGGTTCCGACGGCGCCGGGCGCGGTCGGGAAGGACGGCGGGCTGACGCTGACGCTGAGGTCCTTGCTGTACGCCGACAGGTGGCCGGCGCCGGCCCGCAGCGGGGCGCCGGAGCGGACGGCCGGGCCGCCGTGGGTGTGCGGCGCCTTCGAGGCGATCGGCGGGACGGCCGAGCCGGGAACGGCGGGAGTGCTGGGAGCGGCGTAGGCGGCCTGGGCCAGCGGCAACGCCAGCAGCGCGGCGGCCGCCAGCAGAGCGGGAATCCGCATGAGGAGTACTCCGAGGAGAGGGGAGGGGTGAACGTCATCGTTCGATTGCGAAGCTACGCAGGGTCAGCGTGGCGCGCGCTACGGAGTTACTCCGCCTGGTGGCGCGGGCGGCTGTGGGAGGATCGCGCAATGCCGTCGAACGACCCGTCCCTGCCCGCCTCACCAGTCGCTGCCGCACCGCCCTCCGCCGCCACGTCCTCGCAGTCGGCCCGGGGCGCCGCCGCCCGCGCTCAGGTGCTGGCGGCCGCCGCCGAGCTGTTCACCCGCGACGGCTACGCCGCGACCACCACCCGCGCCGTCGCCGAGCGCGCCGGCCTGCGCCAGGCCTCGCTCTACCACCACTTCGCGAGCAAGGACGACATCCTCGCGACCCTGCTGGTCGGCACCGTGGCGCCCTCGCTGGAGTACGCGGGCCGCCTGCTGGCCGAGCCCGAGACGGTGCCCGGAGCACGGTTGTGGGCGCTGGTCCGGTTCGACGCGGACCTGCTGCTGGGCGGCCTGTCCAACCTCGGCGCGCTCTACCAGCTGCCGGAGGTGCGCCGCGAGCGGTTCGCCGACTTCCGCCGCATGCGGTGCGAACTGGCAGGCTGCTACCGCGCGCTGCTGGCCCCGCTGGATCCGCTGGCCCTGCTGCCGGAGCAGGAGCTCGCCCTGCGCTCGGAGCTGGTGCTCGGCCTGGTCGAAGGCACGGTGGCGATCGCCCGCGAGTGCGCGAACCGGTCGGCCGGCACAGTCGCCGAGGCGGTGGCGGACGCGGCGCTGCGGGTGGCCGGCTGCGCGGACGAGCAGGTCGCGGCGGCGCGGGGTGCGCTCAACTGACGGCCCGTACAGCCCCGTACAGTGGACGGGTGTTCACCCTCGCCGAGCTGACCGCCCCGATCATCGCCGCCCCCATGGCGGGCGGTGCCTCCACCCCGGAACTGGTCGCGGCCGTGAACGCGGCCGGTGGCCTCGGCTACCTCGCCGCCGGCTACCGGACGGCCGCCGCCATGACCGAGCAGATCGCCGCCGCCCGCAAGCTGACGGACCGTCCGTTCGGAGTCAACCTCTTCGTCCCCGGCAGCACCGACCCGGCGGCGCTCGCCGAGGTCGCGGGCTACCGGGAGGCGCTGCGCCCGGAGGCCGAGCAGCTGGGCGTCGCACTGCCGGAGCAGATCGCGGCCGACGACGAGGACTGGGACGCCAAGATCGCCGCCCTGCTGATGGACCCGGTGCCGGTGGTCTCCTACTCCTTCGGGCTGCCGACGGCCGCCGAGGCCGCCGCGCTGCGGCGCGCGGGCACGACCCAGGTGGCGACCGTGACCAGCGCGGCGGAGGCGCGGGCGGCCGCGCGGCTGGGAATGGACGCACTCTGCGTCCAGGGCCCGGAGGCGGGCGGCCACCGGGGCACCCACTCGGCCGCCGCCGAACCCGGGACCGAACCGCTGCTCGCCCTGCTGGGATCGGTGCGCGCCGCCGTCGACCTTCCGCTGATCGGCGCCGGCGGGCTCGGCGACGGTGCGCGGATCGCCGCCGCGCTCGCGGCGGGAGCCGACGCCGTCCAGCTCGGCACGGCCTACCTGCTCGCCGAGGAGGCCGGCACCTCGGCCCCGCACCGGGCGGCGCTCACCGATCCCGCCTTCACCGAGACCGCCCTGACCCGGGCCTTCACCGGGCGGGTCGCCCGCGGCCTGCGCAACCGGTTCATCGACCGGCACGCCGACCGGGCCCCCGTCGCCTACCCCGAGGTCCACCACCTCACCGCCCCGCTGCGCGCGGCTGCTGCCCGGGCCGGCGATCTGCAGAGCATGCACCTGTGGGCCGGGACCTCGTACCGGGCGGCCCGGGCGGCGGCCGCCGGGGAGATCACCGAGCGGCTGTCACGCGAGGCGCGGTCAGCGGGCGCGAGCTAGTGCCCGCTCCGACCCCTACCGTGACGCCCTGGCCATGGCGGACCACACGCCGAGCCACTGCTCGGCGCCGTAGTCCTCGAACCGCTCCACCTCGGTGAACCCCAGCTTCGCCGCGACGCGCATCGACGCCTCGTTGGCGGTCTGGGTGGAGAGCACCACCGGCTCGCCGGGATGCGCGGCGGTGAACCAGTCGAGTGCCGCTGCGCACGCCTCGGTGGCGTACCCGCGTCCCCACGCCTGCGGCAGGAACATGTAGCCGAGCTCGGGCTCCCCGCCTTCCGGGCGGATGTGACCCTTGCGCTCCGGGTCGCGGCGATCGAGCGTGATCATGCCGATCGTCATTCCGTCGAGCTCCACCACGAAGAAGCCGAAGCGCTGCCCGGGCACCTCGGGCATCGCGCGCTCGAGCTCGTCACGCGGCCGAGCGCCGCCGACGTAGGTGCCCACCTCCGGTGAGGCGATCAGGTCGATCAGCGCCGCACGGTCCCGGGCCTCGGACTCACGGAGCACCAGCCGCTCGGTCCTGATCGGGGCAGGTGGCCAGGCGACGGGGTGCACGGTGATCCCATCCGGCATGGAACGGCTCCTGATCCTCGCGGCCACACGGTTCGACCTCGTACGGCCATGGCAGGCAACGACTTCTGACGTCGCCACAGATCGAGACGCGCTCCGAGAAGGTGCCAGTTGCATGCGGATCCGGAAAGATCCGCCGGGCATGCCCTGGTCGACCTAGGAGGAGGATCCCTCCTCCGGCAGCAGGCCTGCCGAAGGTCGGGGTCCGCTGTGTGGCATGGCGGCCAGCGCGAGCAGTGGGGCGAGGACGAGCCCGCCGAGGGCCACGGGTTCGAGCCCCTCCATGGCCGTTACGACGGCGGCCGCCAGGTGGGCGATCGCGAGCAGCACGAGATCCCAGGACCACCGCTCCGCCCGGCGCCGCCAGGCGTGTGTGAACGCCCGCACTCCACCCCAGGCACAGGCCACCGCCCAGGCGACCGCCAACCCGAACCAGACCCACGACGTCCAGTCTCCGGAGGGGCGGTCGGGCTCGGGCGGGATGGTCAGGGTGACAACGACGAGCCCCGCGAGGATGACGAACCACGGGATCGCCTCGGCGAACAGGACGAGCCCGAGGGCTATAAAGGCGGCTCTGCGCACCACTTCTCCGGCTGACGGCTGACGGCTGGCCACTGAGGGACAGGGACTGACGGAACCGTACCCTCAGTAGGGCAGCAGGCCGGAGGTGACCAGCTCGAAGTCGAATGGCGCGGGGATCTGGAGGGTCTCGCCGAACTCGATGTCCTCGCGGCGGTGGTAGCGGGTGCCGTCCGGGCGGCTGAAGAGGGTGACCGTCTTGGCCCGGGCGTCGATCAGGAGATAGAGCGGGATCCCCATCAGGGGGTAGTCACGGACCTTCCCGACCCAGTCGTTCTCCGGGTTGGACGGAGAGACCAGTTCGACGGCGATCGCGGCCCGCTCGGCCGGGACCTGGTTCTCAGTGGTCTCCAGCGCGGCGGTCGGCAGGTAGGTCAGGTCCGGGTTGCGGCTCTTGCCGACGTGGGGGGAGACCAGGTCGGTGTTCTCGCTCGGCAGCAGGTCGGGTGGGGTGTGCGCGTCGAACTGCCGGCGCACCGTCAGGAGGTTCCGCTGGTGCAGGCCGGACGGGCTGACCATCATGACGATGATGTCGCCGGACAGCTCGACCTTGAACCCGTTGGGCAGGCTGCTGCGGGCCTCTTCCAGGAGAGCGAAATGCTCTGGGTTCATGTGCTGCGCCTCCTGACGTGAGTCGGTCTCCCAGCGTAGTCGCAGGCCTGGCTCATCGCGTGGACCGGGCGCCGACTCAGGTCCCCCTGGCGGTTCTTGCGGCACGGCCCCGGAGTACCTGACTCCGGGGCCGTGCAGTCGTGGCGGGGTGGCTGCGTGCCGGATCGCGGCCGTGCTCAGGCGGGCAGCTGCGCCTCGATGGCGGCGACCACGGCGGCGTCCTCCGGCTCGGTGCGCGGGCGGAAGCGGCCCACGACGGCGCCGTCGGGGGAGATCAGGAACTTCTCGAAGTTCCACTGGATGTCCCCGGCAGCGCCCTCGGCGTCGGCGAACCCGGTCAGCGCGGCGTAGAGCGGGTGACGGTCGTCACCGTTCACGTCGAGCTTCTCGAGCAGCGGGAAGGAGACGCCGTAGGTGGTGGAGCAGAAGGTCTGGATCTCGTCCGCGCTGCCGGGCTCCTGGCCGGCGAACTGGTTGCACGGCACGCCGAGCACGGTGAAGCCGCGCCCGGCGTACTGCTGCTGCAGCCGCTCCAGGCCCGCGTACTGCGGGGTCAGGCCGCACTTGGAGGCGACGTTGACCAGGAGGACGGCCTTGCCCTTGTAGTCGGCCAGGCTGGCGGGCTGACCGGCGAGGGTGTGCAGCGGGATGTCGTACAGGCTCATGGGTTCCCTCTGGGATCGGAAAGCTGCTTCGTGGGCAGGCACCACCGTAACTCCACCGGGCGGGCGACGGGTCAGGGGCGCGGGCCGACCGGGAGCTACGGCCCGATCACCGTTCGCCCGGCCCGAACGGCGGCGCCCGCGAACGCGGCAGCGTCCAGGACCGCCGCGCCGCCGAGGTCGTTGTTGAAGTACACGTACACGTCGGCCTCGTCCGGCCAGGCCTCGGCGACCCGGGCCGTCCAACTGGCCAGTGCCCGCTGCCCGTACCGGGGCGTCGGCTGGGCGCGGCCGGCGTGGAAGCGGAGGTAGCCCCAGCCGGTGGTGCGCCAGAGGGGGGTGACCGGGCGGGAGTCCCGGTCGGCCCAGCAGAGGGCGGCGGCGTGGCGAGACAGTACCGCGTGGACGGCGGGGGTCCACCAGGAGGCGTGCCGGGGCTCGACGGCGACTCGGGTGCCGGCCGGGAAGCAGGACAGGCAGGTGTCCAGCAGGAGGGTGTCCGCCCTGAGGGTGGGCGGGAGTTGGAGCAGGATCGGGCCGAGTCGGGGGCCCAGCCCGGTGGCGGCCGCGAGCAGCCGCTCGACCGGCTCCTGCGGGTCGTGCAGGCGCTTTAGGTGGGTCAGGTAGCGGCTCGCCTTGACCGCCATCACGAACCCCTCGGGGGTGCGGGCCCGCCAGTCGGCGAAGGTCTCGGCGGGCGGCAGGCGGTAGAAGGCGTTGTTGTTCTCCACGGTGGCGAACCGCGTCGCGTACTCCTCCAGCCAGAGCCGCCGCGGCGTCTTCGGCGGGTAGAGGACGCCGCGCCAGTCGTCGTACTGCCAGCCCGAGGTGCCGACGAACAGGGGCATAGCTCCATCAAAGCACCGGGATCCGGTGTGCCGATCGGTGGCGCGCACACTGTCCGGCCCTCCCGGCGCCCGTCTACGATGGGCCGCGAGGCCACAGGGCCATGGAACGCCGGGGAGGGCGCAGTGACGGCAGGCTCAGCGGGGGCACCGACCGTGGCCGACCTGGTCGGGGCGATCGCCCGTCGGGCGGCCGAGCAGGGGCCGGCGCCGCAAAAATCCCGAAGCGGCCGAAGAGCTGAGCAAGAGTCGGAATCACCCGAGCGGCGAGGACGACGGTGACCGGCGCGGAGCGGCGCAGGCTCTGGCGGCGATGTCGGCAGATCGTCCGCACGCTCGAACTGCCGGAGCCCTTCGGGCTGTCCGCGCTGGCCGAGACGCTCGCCGAACGGACCGGTCGCCCGGTCGAGTTCCTGCCCCTGCCGGCCGGCTCCTTCGGCAGCTGCGGGGTGCTGGTGAGCACCGAGCGCGCCGAGTACATCGGCTATCCGACCGGTACCACCGTGCTGCACCAGCAGCACATCGTGCTGCACGAGGTCGGGCACCTGCTCTGCGGGCACCAGAACGTCGCCGCCCCCGCCGACTCGGCCGCCCTCGGCGTGCTGGCGCCGCACCTGTCCACGGAGTTGGTCCGCCGGCTGCTCGGGCGGGACGTGTACAGCGACGTCCAGGAGCAGGAGGCCGAGCTCTTCGCCTCCCTGGTGCTGCACCGCCAGGCCGGGCGGCGGCCGCAGCCGGGGCCGCCCGAGCCCGGGACCGGACAGCCCGAGGCCGGTCGCCGCGGTGAGGTGACGGCCCGGTTGAGCGCGCTGTTCGGCTCGCCGACCCGTCGGCCCGGCCAAGGGCCGGCCGACGGGTGATCGGCACGCTCGAATGCCTGGCCGGCACGATCGCACTGGGCGGCGCCGGCCACCGGGCCTGGCTCTGGCGCGGCCACCAGCTGCGCGCGGGCGGCTTCTCGCTGATCGCCTTCGCGGTCACCATCGGCCTCGCCCAGGCGGCGCTGTCGCTCGCCGGCTCCGGGGTCGCGCCCGCCACCGGCTCCGCGCTGCTGCTGCTGGGCAGTGAACTCAAGCTCGCCGCAGGCGGCTTCCTGGTGCTGATGGCCTTCGTGCTCGGTTCGCCGGACCGGCGCGGCCGCCGGGTCCAGTGGCAGGCCGCCGGCTCCGCGCTGGTGATGCTCGCCGACGCCGCGCTCTACGGGGTCGCCGGAGTGACCCCGGTCGGTGCCACGCTCACCGTCGCGCCGGGCGGGCGGCTCGCGCTGGCCGCGTTCCTCCTGCTGCTCACGGCACACAGCGCCTGGTGCGTCGGGCTGTTCACCCTCGTGGTGCGCCGCGCCGCGCGCGGTCTCGATCCCGGGCCGCTGCGCACCGGGCTGCGCCTGGTGGTGGCCGGCGGGGTGTGCGGCCTGATCTGGATCGCCTCCGGCCTGGTGCCGCTGGTGGTCGGCCTGCGCACCGGCCGGCAGGACTGCGGGGAGGACTGGTTCTCCGCACCGGTCGCGGTGCTCGCGCTGACCCTGGGCCTCGGCGGGGCCTCGCTGACGGCCCTGGAGAGTCGGCTGACCGGGCCGGTGCGTCAGCTGCGGGCCCGGCGCAGCTACCGGCGGATCGGCCCGCTCTGGTCGGCGCTGCACGCCGTCCGTCCCGAGATCGCGCTGGAGCCGCCGATCAGCGGGATCGGGCTGTGGGGGAACACCGAGTTCGCGCTCTACCGGCGGGTGATCGAGATCCGCGACGGGCAGCTGTGGCTGCGCGCCCATCTGCACCCGCAGGTGCCGCAGTGGGCCGCCGCGGCCTGTGGCAGCGAGACGGGGGAGCGGCGGCGGGCGGCGACGGTGGAGGCCGCCGTGCTGGCGGCCGCGCTGGAGGCCGCGGCGGTGGGCCACCGGTACCCGCGCGCGCTGGCCGAGGGGTACGTCCCGCCGGCGGTGCCGGCCGATCTGGACACCGAGACGGCCTGGTTGGTGATGGTCTCCGAGGAGTTCACCGGCTCCCGGGTGGTGGCGGAGATCCGGCAGCGGGTGCGGTCGGAACTGGCGCTGCCGGACAGACCCTAGGGGCAGGCCAGGTCGCGCGGTGGAGTCCACCGCGCGACCTGGCCGCAGCTTGGTGCCTGCCTGTGCGCCGGGTTGTCCGCCTGCCGTCAGCCGAGCAGCCTGCCCATCCACTCCTCGATCCCCGCCACCGTCCGCGGCAGCGCGCCCGACATCAGCCGGGCCCCGTCCTCGGTGATCACCAGGTCGTCCTCGATCCGCACCCCGATCCCGCGCAGCTCCAGCGGCAGCGTCTCGTCGTCGGGCTGCAGGTAGAGGCCGGGCTCGACGGTCAGCACCTGGCCGACCTCCAGCACGCCGTCCAGGTAGGTCTCGCTGCGGGCCTTGGCGCAGTCGTGCACGTCGAGCCCGAGCATGTGGCCGCTGCTGCACAGGGTGTAGCGCCGGTAGAGGCCGCTGTCCTCGCGGATCGCCTCCTCGGCGGAGATCCGCAGCACGCCCCAGTCGGCCAGGCCCTCGGCGATGACGCGCATGCCGGCGCGGTGGAAGTCGCGGAAGCTGGCGCCGGGGCGCAGCGCGGCGATGCCGGCGTCCTGGGCGGCGAGGACGAGCTCGTAGACGTCGCGCTGGACGGGGGAGAAGGTGCCGCTCAGCGGGAGGGTGCGGGTGATGTCGGCGGTGTAGAGGGTGTCGGTCTCGACACCGGCGTCGAGCAGCAGGAGCTGCGAGGGGTCGAGCGCGCCGTCGTTGCGGATCCAGTGCAGCACGTCGGCGTGTGCGCCGGAGGCGGCGATGGTCTCGTAGCCCGTCCCGTTGCCCTCGGCCCGGGCCCGCAGGTTGAAGACGCCCTCGATCCAGCGCTCGCCGCGCGGGTGGCGCAGGGCGGCGGGCAGTGCCCGGACGACGTCCTCGAAGCCGAGCGTGGTGTGGTCGACGGCCAGCTGCAGCTGCTCGACCTCCCAGGCGTCCTTGACCAGGCGCAGCTCGCTGAGCACGGTGGAGAGCCCGTCGGTCAGCTGCAGCAGCGAGTCGACCAGCGGGTCGACGCCGGCCAGCAGCCGTACCCCGCCGGACGGCTGACTGGCCGTCAGCAGCTTCTCCAGGCCGTCCAGGTGCTCCACCCGCAGGCCGGTCAGCTGGGCGGCCTCGGTCAGGTCGGGGCGGCGGCCGACCCAGAACTCGCCGTACCGGCGGTCGCGGTAGAACTCGGCGCTGGAGCCGTCGCGCGGGGAGCGGGGACGCAGGTAGAGCACCGGCTCGTGACTCTCGCTGCCGGTCGGCTCCAGCACCAGGACGTGGCCGACCTGGTCCTCGCCGGTCAGGCCGGTGAGCCAGGTGAAGGCGCTGTGCGGGCGGAACCGGTAGTCGCAGTCGTTGCTGCGCACCTTGAGTTGGCCGGCGGGGACCACCAGGCGCTCGCCGGGGAAGGCGGCGGAGAGTTTGGCGCGGCGGGCCGGCATGACGTCGTGGCCGGCGACCCGGTCGGTGGCGGGGATGGGGGTGGCGGTCCAGGCGGTGCCCATGAAGGTGGCCAGGGCGGGGGAGACCGGGAGGTCGTGGCTTCCGGTGTTGAGCGGGGCGGGCTGGGAGGAGGTCAAGTGGGGTCTCCTGAGCTGCGGGGATGTCCGTGGGTGCAAAGGGAGTTGACGGTCCGTTCGGACACAGCTGGATAACGGGCCGGCACATCCCTTGCTAGTGCAATTTCACATTACTATGTTACGGGTCACATCTTAGAAGCAGCTCGTTGAAGCAGCCAGCCCTAGTGCGGAGTTGTCCCATGACCAGGCGTACCCATGCTGCCCTCGCCGCGGCGATCGCAGCGGCACTGACCCTCGGCCTCGGAGCGTGTTCCAGCAGTAAGAGCGACAGCGGCACCAGCGGTGACGGCAAGGGCATCACCACCGAGGGCAACGGGATCATCGGCGGCACCCCGGTCAAGGGCGGCACCCTGCACATCCTGTCCAACCAGGACTTCTCCCAGCTCGACCCGACCCGCAACTGGGTCGAGCCCGAGATGGACTTCGGCCTGCGCACCCTCTACCGCACGCTCACCACCTTCAAGGCGGCGCCCGGCAAGGAGGGGCTGGAGATCGTCCCGGACCTGGCCACCGACCTCGGCACCTCCGGCGACGGCGGCAAGACCTGGACCTTCCACCTCAAGGACGGCCTCAAGTACGAGGACGGCTCCCCGATCGTCGCCGACGACATCAAGTACGACGTCGAGCGCTCCTTCTCCGCCGAGCTGCCCGGTGGCCCGGACTACGCCAAGCAGTACCTCAACGCCCCGGCCGGCTACGCCGGACCGCTCAAGGGCGAGCGCCTGGGCAAGGAGGCGATCGAGGTGCCGGACGCCAAGACCATCGTCTTCCACCTCAAGCGCCCGGTGGCCGAGTTCGGCTACACCGCCACGCTGCCCACCTTCGCGCCGGTCCCGATCGCCAAGGAGGCCGGCGCCCAGTACAGCAACCACCCGTTCTCCTCCGGCCCGTACAAGATCGAGACCTACGACCGGGGCAAGCAGCTGGTGCTGGTCCGCAACACCAACTGGGAGCAGAGCTCCGACACGGTCCGCAAGGCCTACCCGGACAAGATCGTGGTGGACCAGTCGCTGGGCGGCTCCGGCATCGCCGACCGCCTGATCGCCAACCAGGGCGAGGACCAGAGCGCCATCATGTACGCCGACCTGACGGCTTCCAAGGTCCCCGACGTGATCACCAACCCGGCGGCCAAGGCGCGCCTGGTCAGTGAGAACGAGGGCTGCACCGCGATGCTGACCTTCGACACCAGCAAGGCGCCCTTCGACAACAAGAACCTGCGCCTGGCGGTCGAGTACGCGATCGACAAGGAGGCCTTCCAGTCCTCGGTGGGCGGCCCGGCACTGGCCGACCTGGCCACCACCTTCCTGCCGCCCGAGTTGACCGGCGGCACCTCGGTGGACCACTTCAAGATCCCGGCCGGCGGTGACCTGGACAAGGCCAAGCAGTACCTGCAGCAGGCCGGCCTCTCCGGCGCGATCAACACCGAGATCACCGTCTCCAACGGCGCCAAGGCCCAGGCCGAGGCGATCCAGGCCTCGCTGGCCAAGATCAACGTCAACGTCACCATCAACGCGCTGGACGCCAGCGTGGTCAACTCGGTGCTCGGCGACAAGAGCAAGCAGACCGGCCTGTCGATCAGCGGCTGGTGCCCGGACTACCCCTCCGGCGCCACCTTCCTGCCGATGCTCTTCGACAGCCGGATCATCACCGACACCGGCAACCAGGGCAACAAGTCCCGGTTCAAGGACCCGTCGGTGGACGCCGAGATGGACCGGATCGCCACCCTGAGCGACGTCAACGCCGCCGGCCAGGCCTGGCTCGCGCTGGACGCCAAGATCATGGACGCGGCCCCGGCCGTCCCGCTGACCTGGCAGAAGAAGCCGCTGCTGGTCGGTTCCAACATCGCCGGCGCCTTCGCCAGCCCGATCTGGTCGGCCCAGATCGACTACGCCACGGTCGGCCTCAAGTCCGTCAAGTAGCAAGGACCGCAAGGTGACTACCACCGTTCCTGCTACGCGGGAGCCGACCGTGCGCCAGGCGGAGGCCCCGGCCTCGCCCTGGCGCACGGCATGGCGCCGACTGCGGCGCCGGCCGATCGCGCTGGTCGGCCTCGGCATCATCGTCTTCTTCGTCCTGGCCGCGGCGCTCGCCCCGGTGCTCACGTCGATCTCCGGCTACGGGCCGACCGACACCGACAAGCACGCCATCGACCCGTACCTGGCTGGGCTGCCGCGCGGCAGCCTCGGCGGGATCAGTGCGAAGCACTGGCTGGGCGTGGAGCCCATGCTGGGCCACGACATCTTCGCCCGACTGCTCTACGGCGCCCGGATCTCGCTGCTGGTGGCCTTCAGCGCCGCCGCGCTGATCACCCTGGTCGGCGTCGCCCTCGGCGTGCTGGCCGGCTACTTCGGCGGCCGGGTCGACGGCGTGATCAGCCGGTTCATGGACATCATGATGTCCTTCCCGAGCCTGATCTTCATGATCGCGCTGCTCTCGGTCGTCAAGGACGTCAACCGGGTGGTGCTGCTGATCATCGTGATGTCGGTCTTCACCTGGCCGTACATCGCCCGGGTGATCCGGGGTCAGACGATCTCGCTCAAGCACCGCGAGTACGTGGAGGCGGCCCGGGCCAGCGGCACCGGCAGCCTGCGGATCCTGCTCACCGAGATCCTGCCCAACCTGACCAGCACGATCATCGTCTACGTCACCCTCGCCATTCCGGGCCTGATCGGCTCCGAGGCCGGGCTGACCTACCTCGGCGTCGGGGTGCGCCCGCCGACCCCGTCCTGGGGGCAGATGATCACCGACTCCTCGCTGTACTACAAGGTCGACCCGATGTTCTTCGTGCTGCCCTGCGCCTGCCTCTTCCTGGTGGTGCTGGCCTTCACCCTGCTGGGCGACGCGCTGCGCGACGCCCTGGACCCGAAGGGCGGCAACGGATGACCGCCTTCCTCACCCGGCGGCTCCTCGGCATCGCCGTCACCCTGCTGGTGATCTGCGCGGTCACCTTCGCCATCTTCTACCTGCTGCCCAACGACCCCGCCCAGCAGTTCTGCGGCAAGGACTGCACGCCGGACCAGGTCGCGCTGGTGCGCCGGCAGATGGGCCTGGACGCGCCGCTGGCGGTGCAGTTCGGCCGCTACGTGGTGGCGATCTTCGCCGGGCGGACCATGGGCGCCGGCAACTACGCGGTGGCCTGCCACTTCCCCTGCTTCGGCTACTCCTTCCAGAGCGGGCGCCCGGTCTGGGACCTGATGATGGACCGGTTCCCGGCCAGCTTCTCGCTGGCGATCGGCTCGGCCGTACTGTGGCTGCTGCTGGGCCTGCTGGCCGGCGTCGTCTCGGCGCTGCGCAAGAACAGCTGGGTGGACCGCACGCTGATGATCGGTACCATCGGGGCGGCCGCGCTGCCGGTGTACTTCACCGCGATGATGCTGGTCTACCTCACGGTCACCGTGCTGGGCCTGATCCCGTACCCCCGGTACATCGACTTCAGTGACGATCCGGTGGCCTGGGCGCAGAACCTGCTGCTGCCCTGGATCACCCTGGCGCTGGCCACGGCCGCGCTGTACGCCCGGATGACCCGCAGTTCGGTGATCGAGACGCTCGGCGAGCCGTTCGTGCGCACCGCCCGGGCCAAGGGACTTCGCGAGCGCCGGGTGGTCGGCAAGCACGGGCTGCGCCCCGCGCTGACCGCGGTGGTCACCATGCTCGGCATGGACCTCGGCGGCCTGCTGGCCGGCGCGGTGATCACCGAGCAGCTGTTCGGCCTGCCGGGCGTCGGCAAGCTCTTCGCCGACTCGCTCAACAAGTCCGACCAGCCGGTGGTCATGGGCATCACGCTGCTGGCCTCCTTCTTCATCGTCAGCTCCAACCTGGTCGTGGACGTCCTCTACGCCTGGATCGACCCGAGGGCGAGGCTGTCGTGACCCTCCTCGAAGTCCGCGATCTCGCGGTCGAGTTCAACACCTCGGACGGGCCGGTCCAGGCCGTCAAGGGGATCGACTTCACGGTCGACCGGGGCCAGGTGCTCGGCCTGGTCGGCGAGTCGGGCTCCGGCAAGTCGGTCACCTCGATGGCCGTCATGGGCCTGCACCGGGGTGCGAAGGTCAGCGGATCGGTGAAGCTGAACGGCACCGAGCTGATCGGCGCCGACCCGGAGGCGGTGCGCAGGCTGCGCGGCCGCCGGATCGCGATGGTCTTCCAGGACGCGCTGACCGCACTGCACCCGTACTTCACCATCGGCGACCAGATCGCCGAGGCGCACCGCGAGCACTTCGGCAGCAGCCGCAAGCAGGCCCGGGCGCGCGCGGTCGAGGTGCTCGGCGAGGTCGGCATCCCCGAACCGGCCCGCCGCGCGGGGGAGTACCCGCACCAGTTCTCCGGCGGCATGCGCCAGCGCGCGATGATCGCGCTCGCGCTGTCCTGCGAACCAGAACTGGTGATCGCCGACGAGCCGACCACCGCACTCGACGTCACCGTCCAGGCGCAGGTCCTGGACCTGCTGGTGAAGCTCAAGGAGGACCGCGGGCTCGGCATCGTGCTGATCACCCACGACCTCGGCGTGATCGCCCGGGTGGCCGACCAGGTGCTGGTCATGTACGGCGGCGCGGCGGTCGAACAGAGCGGCGCGGACGAGCTGTTCGCCAGTCCACGGCACCCCTACACCCGCGGCCTGCTGGACTCGCTGCCCCGGCTGGACGCCGAGGGAGAGGCGCTGCGGGCGATCCCCGGCACCCCGCCCTCGCTGCTCTCGCCGCCGCCCGGCTGCGCCTTCCAGCCGCGCTGCGCGGCGTACGCGGCCGACCCCGAGGAGGCCTGCACGGCGGGCCGTCCCGCGCTGCGGCTGGTCACCACCGGCCACCGCAGCGCCTGCGTCAAGGAAGAGGTGACGGTGTGACGGCACCGATTCTGACCGCCCGCGACCTGGGGATGACCTTCCCCGGCCGACGGGGCGGGCTGCACCGCAGTCCCGGGGTCAAGGCCGTGGACGGGGTCAGCCTCGAGGTGCGGGCCGGGGAGACGCTCGGCCTGGTGGGCGAGTCCGGCTGCGGCAAGTCCACCACCGGGCGGATGCTGGTGCGGCTGCTCGACCCGACGGCGGGCCGGGTGGACTTCCAGGGCCAGGACATCACCCGGCTCGGACAGCGCGAACTGCGGCCGCTGCGCAGCAGGTTCCAGATCATCTTCCAGGACCCGTTCGCCTCGCTGAACCCGCGGCAGAACGTCCAGCAGATCATCGGCGCCCCGCTGCGCGCGCAGGGCGTGGGCGCCGAGCAGATCCGCCGCGAGGTGCGCGAGCTGGTCGACCTGGTCGGCCTGGCGCCCGAGCACCTGGAGCGCTATCCCCACCAGTTCTCCGGCGGCCAGGCCCAACGCATCGGCATCGCCAGGGCGTTGGCCACCCGGCCGGAGCTGGTGGTGGCCGACGAGCCGGTGTCCGCGCTGGACGTCTCGATCCAGGCGCAGATCGTCGGCCTGCTGGAGCGGCTGCAGCGCGAACTGGGCGTCGCCTACGTCTTCATCGCGCACGACCTGGCGGTGGTGAAACACATCAGCCACCGGGTCGCCGTGATGTACCTGGGCCGGATCGTCGAGATCGGCGAGAAGGCGCAGGTGTACGCCGACCCGGCGCACCCGTACACCAAGGCCCTGCTGTCCGCCGTGCCGCTGCCCGATCCGGCGGCCGAGCGGGCCAGGGAACGGATCGTGCTGCTCGGCGACCCGCCGAGCCCCGCGAACCCGCCCAGCGGATGCACCTTCCATCCCCGGTGCCCCAAGGCCCAGGCGGTCTGCCGCAGCGAGGCACCCTTGCTGCGGCTGACCGCCGGACCGGGCGAGCGGCAGGTCGCCTGCCACTTCCCGGAGAGCTGACCGCGGACCCGGCCCGCAGCGCCGCCGCGTTTGGCCCAGCAGGCCGGGTCCGTGCCGGCCGCGACGCCGGCAGCCGGTCTGACCCTGCCGGTGATCGCCGCCGCGCAGGCCGTCGCCGCCTCGACCACCTCCGCCGGCGCCGCCGCCACGGCGACCCGCACCTGTGCGGGTCCGCTGCGGCGGCAGCCACGACTCCCGGCCGGGCGCAGTGGGGAACCCTGCGAGGACTGCGCCCGGCCGGGTTCCACCCAGACGAAAGGCAGAACCCCGTGCCACCGCTGAGCTGGGACGGCAGCGCGCCGCCCTCCGCCCGCACCGAGACCACCCGTGAACTCGCCACCTCCGTCCCCGGCCTGCGGCTGCGGGTCACCGCGATCGGCGCGGCGGAGGTGGCGGTTCGCGTCACCGGCACCGGCCGACTGCTGCTGATCGAGGCCGCGCCGGCCCAACCGGTGGACGAACTCCCCGCTCGGGTACGGGTGGAGTGGCGGTTGCCGTGCGCGGGAGCCACCGCGCTGTGGCGCCCGAACACCGACACCCGCTGGCTGCCGCCCTCCTGGAGCACGCCGCGCACCGCCTCGCTGGCCTCGGGCGCGGCGATCGGCAGCCTGGTCGGCGCGGGCGACGCCGCGCTGTGCAGCTACGCCGTGGCGGAACGGGTGCTGCCGGTGACCATCGGCGAGGGCGCGGTGGAGGAGACGGGGGAGTTCACCAGCTGGGTCGAGCAGCAGGGCGCGCTGGCCCTGCGCCTCGATCTGACAGGACGTCAGTTCAGCCTGACGCTGAGCGAGATGGCCCAGTGGTGGGACGACGGATCGGTCCGGGTCCCGGAGGCCGCCTTC
The DNA here is from genome assembly GCF_000744785.1 of Kitasatospora azatica KCTC 9699. NCBI lineage: Bacteria > Bacillati > Actinomycetota > Actinomycetes > Kitasatosporales > Streptomycetaceae > Kitasatospora > Kitasatospora azatica. The sequence continues at coordinate 5,437,020 of NZ_JQMO01000003.1, forward strand.
GAGCCGGTCTTCTGCACCTGGTACGCCCGGCACCTGGAGATCACCGCCCCCGAGGTCGAGCGGCTGGCCGAGCTGGCCGCGCCGCTCGGCTTCGGCGCGCTGATCGTGGACGACGGCTGGCAGACCGCCGAGACCGGGCGCTCCTACGCCACCACCGGTGACTGGGAGCCCGCCTTCCCCGACTTCGCCGGCCATGTGCGGCGGGTCAAGGAGCTCGGGCTCGGCTACCTGCTCTGGTGCGCGCCGCCGTTCGCCGGTGACCGGAGCGCGGCCGGGCAGCGGTTCGCCGGGCAACGGCTCAGCCACCTCGATGAGTTGGAGACCTCGGTCGTGGACCCCGGCGCGCCCGAGGTGCGGGCCCATCTGGTGGCCCGGCTGACCGAACTGGTGGAGAAGTACGAACTGGACGGCCTCAAGGTCGACTTCATCGACACCTTCGCCCGGCACGGCGGCGACCCCGAGGGCGTGCACCAGCTGCTCGCCCGACTGCGCGCCGAACTCCCACCGGTGCTGGTCGAGCACCGGCAGCCGTACGTCGGCCCCGGGCTCTGGCCGTACGCCACGATGGTGCGGGCCACCGACTGCCCGCACAACGCGGCCGAGAACCGGCAGCGCACCGCCGACCTGCGCCTGACCGCCGGGCCGCTGGCCGTGCACGCCGACCCGCTGACCTGGCACCCGGACGAGACCCCGGCCGAGATCGCGGTGCTGCTGCAGAACGTCCTCTTCGCCACCCCGCAGGTCTCGGTGGACCTCGCGGTGCAGAGCGCCGAGCAGCTGGCGGCCCTGCGGTTCTGGCTCTCGGTCAGCCGCGAGCACGTGGACCTGCTGCAACGCGGCGAGTTCCGCGCACACCGGCCCGAGTTGGGCTATCCGCTGCTGGCCGCCGCCAGCGGGGACGGCCGCGCCTTCGGCCGCTACGCCCCGGTGCCGATCCACCCGGACGCCGACTGGTCGCTGCTCCTGGTGGCCAACGCCGACCCGGACCCCGAGGTCCGGCTGAGCTTCCCGCAGCCGCTCGGCCCGATCGGCGTCCTGGTCCAGGACCCGGCCGGCGCCACCCTCGCCCGCACCACCGCCGAGGGCGCCGAGCTGACCGTCCGGGTGCCGCGCGGCGGGCTGCTGACCCTGCGGCGGTAGCGGCTGGATGCGGCTGAGGGGGAGTCCGGGATCCCGGACTCCCCCTCAGCCGTTCCTCAGGACGCGGCGCTCACCTTGACGGTGGTGAGGCGGCCGTCCCTGGCCTCGCGGACGATCTGGATCTTCGTGTTGGTGTCCGGCACGGCCACCGTCAGCTGCGGGGTGGCCGGATCGCCGTACACACCGCTGTGGTCGTTGAAGACCGGGACGGCGGGCTCGGCGGGCACCGTAACAGCCACCCCGGCCTTGTGCAGTACGAAGGAGGTGGTGGGCTTCAGCGAGAACACCGCGTCGAAGGTCTGCGCCCGGGCGTTGACCGGGCTGCCGTCGGCGAACCTGATCGGCGTGGGGTGCGCGTCGATCGGCAGCAGCAGGCCGCCGCCCGGGTGGTCCTTGACGTTGTTGTCGGTGTAGTCGTTGTCCCAGAGCCAGATCAGCACGCCCTGCTGGTAGGGGTAGAAGTCGACCACGTTGGCCTTGCCGGTCACCCCGGTGTACCCGAAGTTGTACGGCCCGGTCTTCAGGAAGGCGCCGAAGCCGGTGTAGCGGCGGTTCTCCACCAGGTAGGCGCGCGGGTGCTGCTGCACGGCGGTGCGCCCCTGCACGATCGAGAATCCGGTCGAGGTCCAGCCCTGGACGCCCTGCTCGGCGCCGTCGTCCAGCAGCACGGTGGTGCCGGCGGTGAGCCGGACCGCGTCCAGGGTGACGCCCTTGCCGTGCGTGTTGCCGTCCGAGGTGACGTGGAAGCGGAGCTGGAACTTCTGGCCCGCATAGCCGTCCAGCGGGATGTGCAGCTGCGCCCAGGAGCCCGAGGTGCCGGTGAGGGCCGGCGTGTTGGCGCTCGACAGGCCGATCGGTTGCCCGTTGACCGTACCGCCGAGCGGCTGCCAGCTCTTGCCGCTGTCGGTGGAGGCCTCGACCGAGAAGAAGTCGTAGCCCTGCTCCACGTCGTACCAGGCCGCCGAGTCCAGCGCGGCCGGGCCGGTGGTCCCGGTCAGGTCCACCGTGCGGCTGAGCGAGTTGTCCAGGTTGTCACCCGTGTTGCTCCACCACTGCGCCGCGCCCTGGTAGGGGTCGGTGAGGTCGGTCCTGGTCTGGCCCGGTGGCAGGTGGACCAGCACGGCCTGGGCCTCGTCCGTGTTGTAACTGCTCACGCCCAGCGCGTGGGTGGAGGTGGTGGCGGCCTGCGCCTCGTCGTAGTTGAGCCAGCCGAGCTGCAGCTTGCTCCAGGCGTCCAGGTCGCCCGGGTACTCGCCGGTGCTGTTCCGCCCCTTGCCCAGGTAGGAGGCCGAGGACATCAGCGACCAGAAGTTGACGCTGTTGTCGCCGCCGGTGAGCGGGTAGAGGTCGGGCAGGCCCAGGTTGTGGCCGTACTCGTGGGCGAACAGACCGGTGCCGCTGTTCTCGCCGGCCTGCACGTAGTCGTAGACGTAGTAGCCGGAGTCGCCGACCGGTGCGCCGCCGATCTTGTCGCCGGCCGGGCCGACCTGTCCGGTCGGGTCCGGGAAGTCCCAACTGCGGTGCGCCCACAGGGCGTCCGAGCCCTGCGCGCCGCCGCCCCAGGTCTCGTCCACGCCGGCGTGCACCACGATGACGTTGTCCAGGTAGCCGTCCGGCTGGTTGAAGTCGCCGTCCTTGTTGTGGTCGTAGCGGTCGTAGACGTCGTACTGGGCGAGCTGCGCCTTGACGTCGGCCGCCGAGCGGCCCTTGGCGATCTCGCCGTCGTACCAGGCCTTCACCGCGTCCCGGATGAACTCCTGGGCCTGGGTCCAGGCGCCCGAGCCCTCGGGGCCCTTGTTGCTGCCGTACCTGGCCTCGTTGTACGGCACGGTGACCCAGTCGCTGACCGTGCCGTCGATGTCGTAGCGGCCGGAGGACTGGGTGCGGTAGTAGTTGCGCAGCGAGACCGTGCCGGGGGAGGAGTCGAAGAACATCTTCTGGTAGTAGTCGCGACTGAAGTCGGTGTTCCAGTAGGTGTGCGTGTCGTCCGAGCCGGGCTTGGGGATCTGGTTGTGCTGCGGGCCGGGCGTGCCGCCGTAGCGGACCTGCCCGTTGTAGAGGGTGGAGTTGTCCACCTCGTTGCCGAACTGGGCCAGGATCACGAAGACCTTGTCCGTGCGCTGCTGGGCCAGTTGGACGTAGTCGTCGCCGACCTTGACCTTGGCCGGCGGACGGCCGTCCGAAGTCCGGGCGATCGCGCCCTGGTTGACCTGCTCCATGGCCTTGGCGCGCAGCGACTGGCGCTCGCGCTCCTGCGGGGCGAGCGGCTGGCTGGGGCCCTCGGTGCCTTCGGTGGCGCCGGTGGCGCTGACCGCGAGCGGGAGCGGTGCGGCGGCCTGCGCGGCGGGCCCGCCGAGCAGGGTGGCGGCTATCGCCGTGGTGGTGAGGGCGGCCGCGAGGGCCGCGCGTAGTCCGCGCAACTGACCGGTCCTTTCGGGGTGGTGACGGATCGTGGGCCGTAATATTTCACATGTCACGGGTTGCATGAAAGGGTTCTGCTCAGCCCAGCGCACCGCGCAGGAAGGCGAGTTCGGCGGTCACGATCCGCTCGTTCGCGCCGTCCGGGGTCAGATGGGTCAGGCCCGGAATCGGCAGGACCGTGTGCGGGCGGCCGGCCCGGTGCAGCGCCTCGGACAGCCGCAGGCTGTGCGAGGGGTGCACGTTGTCGTCCGCCAGGCCGTGGATGATCAGCAGCGGCCGGGTGAGTGACGGGGCGTCAGGCAGCAGGCAGTCGGCCTGGTAGCCCTGCGGGTTCTCCTCCGGCAGCCCCAAGTACCGTTCGGTGTAGGCGGTGTCGTAGGTCCGGAAGTCGGTGGGGGCGGCACCGGCCGAGGCGGCATGGAAGACATCGGGCCGACGGAGCACCGCCATCGCGGCGAAGTACCCGCCGTAGGACCAGCCGCGCACCGCCACCTGCCCGAGGTCCAGGTCCGGCTCGCGCTCGGCCAGCGCGTGCAGCGCGGCCACCTGGTCGTCCAGCGCCACCTGGGAGAAGCGGCGGAAGATCGCCCGGGTGAAGGCGGGGGAGACGAACGGGGTGCCCCGGTTGTCGGTGGTCACCACCGCGAAGCCCTGGTCGGCCCACCACTGGCGCAACTGCCAGCGGCGCGGCTCGTTGGCGACGGCCTGCGCGCCCGGCCCGCCGTAGACGTCCAGCAGCACCGGCAGCCGCTGCCCGGCCAGATGCCCGCGCGGGTACACCACGGCGGTGGGCAGACCGAGTTCGGTCACCCGGGCGAGGCGCGGGCGGACCAGGTACGGCAGTTGCGCGGCCAGGTCGGGCAGCACCGTCTCGCGGCCGCCGCGCAGCACCCGCCGCCGTACCCCCTCCGGTGTGGCCGAGATCAGCAGCAGGCTGTCGGCGGCGGCCAGCGCGGAGTGCACGCCGGGCCCCTCGGTGAGCCGCTCGAGCGTCCCGTCGGCCGGGTCCAGGGTGAAGACCTGCTGGTCGGCCGGGTCGCCGTGGCTCGCCTCGATCAGCAGCCGGTCGCCGATCCGCCCCACCACCCGGCGCACCTGGATCCGCTCGGAGCTGAGGATCCGCCCGTCCAGCACGAGGCCGCGGGCCGTCCCGTCGGGCGTGTCGGCGGCGGTCAGCAGTCGGCCGTCCGGCAGCCGGGCCGGGGTGCCGGGCAGCTCGTCCACCCAGTGCTCGTCCACCGTGCGGGAGAGCTCGACGGTCTTGCCGGTGGTCGGATCGGCGGTCAGCAGCAGGACGTTCTGCTGCAGCCGGTCGGCCACGGTGAGCAGGATCTCGCCGTCGCCCTCCCAGCCGGCGGCGCAGAGGTAGGGGTAGCGCTCGGTGTCCCAGTCCAGCCGGACCCGGCCGCCGGTCAGCGCCAGCACCCAGAGCTGGACCTGCGCGTTGGGTCCGCCGGCCTGCGGATAGGCGAAGGACTCGGCGGGGCGCTCGGGGTGTGCGGGGTCGGCGAAGTAGCGGCGGGGGAGGGCGGATTCGTCGACCCGGGCGGCCAGCAGCGCGCTGCCGTCGGGCGACCACCAGTGGCCGCGGTGGCGGCCGAGCTCCTCGGCGGCGGCGAACTCGGCCACGCCCCAGCGGGCGCCGTGGGCCGGGCTGAGCGGCTCGGTGCGGTCGGTGAGGTACAGCGCGTCCTCGGCCACGTAGGCGACGCGGCTGCCGTCGGCGTTCGGGCGGGGGTCGAACGCCGGCCCGGCGACCGGGAGTTCGGCGGTCCCGGCGGTGGTGGTCCGGAACAGTCGGCCGTCCAGGGCGAAGACCGCGACGGTGGCGTCCGGGGTGGCGGCGAAGCTGCCGATCCCGCGCGCGAACAGGCGGCTGCGTTCGCGCAGCCGCCGTTCCAGTACCGGCAGTTCGTCGCGGTCCCCGGTGCGGCCGGGGACCAGGGTGCGGGGGTCGGCGAGCAGCAGCTCCTGACCGGTCGTCAGGTCCAGTTGCCAGAGCCGGTCGAAGGGATCGCGCGCGCCCGTGGACCGCAGGAAGAGCAGCCGGGTACCGTCGTCGGAGAAGGTGAAGGCGCGCGGTGCGCCGTAGCTGAAGCGGCCGGTGGCGGCGCTGAGTGCAAGGAAGTGGTCGTCGAGTTCGGTCACCGGTAGAGTATGCAGTGTGAAATGTCACACATCAATGGATGAGCCCGATCCGATCCCGGGCGCCGCCGAACTCTTCGCCCTCGACCCGGCTGTCGCCCACCTCAACCACGGCTCCTTCGGAGCCGTACCCAACGAGGTCCGCCGCGCCCAGGCCGACTACCGCGCCGAGCAGGAGGCCGACCCGGACGGCTTCTTCCTCGCCCTGCCCGAGCGGGTGGCCCGGGCCCGCATGGCCGTCGCCGGGCTGCTGGGCGCCGATCCGCAGGGCCTCGCGCTGCTCAGCAACGTCACCGAGGCGGTCGCGGTGGTGCTGGACAGCATCCCGTTCGGCCCCGGCGACGAGATCCTGGTGACCGACCACGGCTACGGCGTCGTCAACCGGGCCGCCGAGCGCCGGGTGGCCGAGTGCGGGGCCGCCGTGCGGACCGTCACGGTCCCGCTGGAGGCCGCCGACCCCGCCGAGGTGGTGCTGGCCGCCGTCGGTCCGCGCACCAAGGTGGCGATCCTGGACCGGGTCACCTCGCCCACCGCCCGCGAGTTCGCCACCGCCCCGCTGCTGCGGGCGCTGGCCGCGCGCGGCGTGATCACGGTGGTGGACGCCGCGCATGCGCCCGGCATGCTGGACCCGGAACTGGAGGTCGGCCGGCCCGACTTCTGGTTCGGCAACCTGCACAAGTGGGCCTTCGCGCCGCGCCCCACGGCGGTACTCGCCGTCGCCCCGCAGTGGCGCCCGCGGATCCGGCCGCTCACCTACTCCTGGGAGCACGAGGGCGGCTTCCCCGGGAACGTCGAGTGGCGCGGGACGGCCGACTACACCGGCTGGCTGGCGGCGCCCACCGGCCTGGAACTGCTGCGGCGCCTGGGCCCGGAGCGGGTGCGCGAGCACAACGAACGGCTCGCCGCCCACGGTCAGCGGCTGCTGGTGGAGCGGACCGGGCTGGCGGCGCTGCCCGCCTCGCCGGGACTGGCGATGCGCGCCGTGCGGCTGCCGGCCGGAGTGGCGGAACTCGAGGAGCAGGTGCAGCCGCTGATGCGGGCGGTACGGGACCGGCTCGGCACCCGGGTGGCGGTGCGGCCCTGGGCGGGCGGCGGGGTGCTGCGGATCAGCGCGCAGATCTACAACCGGCCGGTGGAGTACCAGCGGCTCGCGGACGGCCTGGGGGAGTTGCTCAGGTCCTGGACATCCAGCACTGTCTAGATCTCCAGCACCGCCTCGATGGTCCGCAGCTGGTGGCGGGCCATCGCCAGGTTGGAACGGGTGCGGTTCAGCGCCAGGTAGAGGAAGAGACCGCGGCCGTTCTGCCTGGTCAGCGGCCGGATCAGGTGGTACTGCGCGGTCAGCGTGATCAGGATGTCCTCGATCTCGTTGTCGTGCAGGTTGAGCAGTTCCATGGTGCGCATCTTGGCCCGCACCACGTCGGTGTTCCCGGCCGCCGCCACGTTCAGGTCCAGTTCGGAACCGTCGCCGAGCGAGCCGAGCGCCATCCCGCTGCCGTAGTCGACCAGCGCGACACCGATCGCGCCCTCGATCGCCATCGCTTCCTTGAGCGAGGTCTCCACATTCGCCATCGCTGCTGCTCCTCTGTCTCGGTCCGGTTGCTCCGACTGTAGGCACCGCAGTCACGGTGGGTTGACGAATGATCACAGCTGAGCGAAGTCGACTGATCGGGATCGATAGTGACTGTTCGTGACGGGCAAAACGGTGCGATCAATGTCAGTGCTGCCGGGTAACCTCAGGCTGAGATGACCGAACAGCACACCCCCCAACCCAGGAGCAGCGCCCTGTCCGAGGACGAGATGAGCCCCGCCGAGGCGTACGCTGCCTCGCGCCGCCGAGCCCAGGAGCAGGCCACTGCCCTGTACGGCTTCCAGGAGCTCTACGACTTCCCGCTCGACCCCTTCCAGTTGGAGGCCTGTGCGGCACTGGAGGCGGGCGAGGGCGTGCTGGTCGCCGCGCCCACCGGCTCCGGCAAGACCATCGTCGGCGAGTTCGCCGTCCACCTGGCGCTGGCCGCCGGGCGCAAGTGCTTCTACACCACGCCGATCAAGGCGCTCTCCAACCAGAAGTACGCCGACCTGGTCAAGCGCTACGGCGCCGCCAAGGTCGGCCTGCTCACCGGGGACAACACGGTCAACGGCGACGCGCCCGTGGTGGTGATGACCACCGAGGTGCTGCGCAACATGCTCTACGCGGGTTCGCACACCCTGGCCGGCCTCGGCTACGTGGTGATGGACGAGGTGCACTACCTCGCCGACCGGTTCCGCGGCGCCGTCTGGGAAGAGGTGATCATCCACCTGCCCGACTCGGTCACCCTGGTCTCGCTCTCCGCCACGGTCTCCAACGCCGAGGAGTTCGGCGACTGGCTGGACACCGTCCGCGGCGGCACCAAGGTGATCGTCGCCGAGCACCGCCCGGTCCCGCTCTGGCAGCACGTGATGGCCGGCAACCGGATGTACGACCTCTTCTCCAACCCCGATGTGGACGGCCGTCCCAAGGGCAGCCAGAAGAACCCGGCCAAGGCGGTCAACCCCGAGCTGGTCCGGCTGGCCCGCGCCGAGGCCGACCGCAACCCGCGGTTCGCCGGCCGTGGCCGCGGCCGTTCGATGCCCGCCGGCCGCCCCAGCCGGGTCTGGACCCCGGGCCGGGCCGATGTGATCGACCGGCTGGACGCCGAGGGCCTGCTGCCCGCGATCACCTTCATCTTCAGCCGGGCCGGCTGCGAGGCCGCCGTGCAGCAGGTGCTCCACTCCGGCCTGCGGCTCAACAGCGAGAGCGAGCGCCTGCAGGTGCGCACCATCGTGGAGGACCGCTGCGCCGCGATCCCCGACGAGGACCTGCACGTGCTCGGCTACTACGAGTGGCTGGACGCGCTGGAGCGCGGGGTCGCCGCCCACCACGCCGGAATGCTGCCCCGGTTCAAGGAGGTGGTCGAGGAGCTCTTCCTGAAGGGGCTGGTCAAGGCCGTCTTCGCGACCGAGACGCTGGCGCTGGGCATCAACATGCCGGCCCGCTCGGTGGTGTTGGAGAAGCTGGTCAAGTGGAACGGCGAGACCCACGCCGACATCACCCCCGGCGAGTACACCCAGCTCACCGGCCGCGCCGGGCGCCGCGGCATCGACGTCGAGGGCCACGCCGTGGTGCTCTGGCAGCGCGGTCTGGACCCGGAGGCACTGGCCGGCCTGGCCGGCACCCGCACCTACCCGCTGCGCTCCTCCTTCAAGCCGTCCTACAACATGGCGGTCAACCTGGTCGCCCAGTTCGGCCGGCACCGCTCGCGCGAACTCCTGGAGACCTCCTTCGCGCAGTTCCAGGCGGACCGCTCGGTGGTCGGCATCTCCCGCCAGGTGCAGAAGAACGAGGAGGGCCTGGACGGCTACCGCGAGGCGATGACCTGTCACCTCGGCGACTTCACCGAGTACATGAACCTGCGTCGGCAGCTGAAGGAGCGGGAGAACGACCTGGCCCGCGAGGGCAGCAGCCAGCGCCGGGCGGCCGCGGTCGAGGCGATCGAGGCGCTCAAGCCGGGCGACGTGATCCACGTGCCGACCGGCAAGTTCGCCGGCCTCGCCCTGGTGCTCGACCCGGGCCTGCCGCCGGTGTCGCGCGGCGGCCGGACCGCCCGGCACCCGGACTACCAGGACGGCCCGCGCCCGGTGGTGCTCACCGCCGAGCGGCAGGTCAAGCGGCTCGCGATGATCGACTTCCCGTACCCGGTGGTCGCCATGGACCGGCTGCGGATCCCCAAGTCCTTCAACCCGCGCAGCCCGCAGTCCCGCCGCGACCTGGCCTCCGCACTGCGCACCAAGGCCGGCCACCTGGAGCCGGAGCGCTTCCGCAAGGGCCGGGCGGCCGCCGCCGACGACCCCGAGATCGCCCGGCTGCGCACCGAGCTGCGCGCGCACCCCTGCCACGGCTGCGACGAGCGCGAGGACCACGCCCGCTGGGCCGAGCGCTACCAGCGGCTGCACCGCGACACCGAGGTGCTGGAGCGCAGGATGCGCTCGCGCACCCACACCATCGCCCGCACCTTCGACCGGGTCTGCGCGCTGCTCACCGACCTCGGCTACCTGGTCGGCGACCAGGTCACCGACGACGGCAAGCGGCTCGGCCGGCTCTACGGCGAACTCGACCTGCTCGCCTCCGAGTGCATCCGCGAAGGGGTCTGGCAGGACCTCGCCGCCGCCGAACTGGCCGCCTGCGCCTCGGCGCTGGTCTACGAGGCCCGGCAGGCGGACGATGCGGCCGCGCCCCGGCTGCCGGAGGGCAAGGCCAAGGACGCGCTCGGCCGGATGATCCGGATCTGGGGCCACCTGGACGCGCTGGAGGAGCAGCACCGGATCAACACCGCCGAGGGCGTCGGCCAGCGCGAGCCCGACCTGGGCTTCGCCTGGGCCGCCTACCGCTGGGCGCTGGGCCACAGCCTGGACCAGGTGCTGCGCGACGCCGACATGCCGGCCGGTGACTTCGTGCGCTGGACCAAGCAGCTGATCGACGTGCTCGGTCAGATCCAGGACGCCGCGGGCGGGGACGCCCAACTGCGCAGCACCGCGCGCAAGGCGGTGGACGGGCTGCGGCGCGGGATCATCGCGTACTCGTCGGTGGGCTGACGACGCGTCGAAGGGGGGCGCCGACCACCGGTCGGCGCCCCCCTTCGTGCGTCTCCTGGGCGTCAGCCCAGCTGGAAGACCGCCTCGACCGGGTAGTGGTCGCTGGGCGAGCGGGTGTCCAGCCGGCCCGGGGTCCAACCGGCCTGCGGGTCGAGGTCGGCCTGGACCGTCGGCAGCGCCAACGGCGTCGGGCGGCCCGGGGCGTTGAGGTAGCCGAGGTAGTCCAGGTCGTCCCGGTAGTCCGTCGGGAAGGTCTCGATCCCGGCCATGTACTGGCACCAGGCGGCGGCCGTGCAGTCCATGGTGGTCAGCGACTGGTTCGGGTCGGTGGCCGGGGTGCCGAGCACACCGCCCACCGCGGCCTGCGAGTTGGCGAAGTCGCCGCGCGACTGGCCGTGGTAGTACTCGACGTTGAGGTCGCCGCCGAAGAGCACCGGGGCGGAGGCGCCGACGATCCCGTTCACCCAGGACTTGACCTCGCCGAGCTGGCCGAGGCGGGTGGCCTGGGTGGTGTCGGTGGAGACGTCCGACTCGTCCGCCTGCAGGTGGGTGCCGGCCACCCAGGTCTTCACGCCGCCCTTGTTGATCTGGGCCAGCACGGCGCCCTTGTTGGCGTGGTAGTCCCAGGTGCCGTAGGTGGAGTTGGAGTAGACGTGCGCGTACTGGGCGGCGATCGGGTACTTCGACAGGATCATCGTGCCGCCGTTGATCACGAACATCGAGCTGGAGCAGTTGCCGCTGATCCCGTTCCAGCCGCCACCGGAGCAGGTCGCGCCGACCACCGGGGTGCGGTACGGGTAGAGGTCGGCGAGCTTGCTGTTGATGTCGCTGATCGAGGAGTTGTTGAACAGCTCGTCCAGGATCACCACGTCGTCGTCGTGCTGACGGATGATCGACTCGATCACCGGCGTGCGAGTGGCGGCCTGCTCGTTCTGGCTCCAGTCGACCACCGAGGTCCCGAGGTCGACGTTCCAGGCGAAGACCGACAGCGTGTTGCCGCCGGTCGCCGGGGTGGCGGCGGAGGCGGACACGGCGGTGCCGCTGAGCAGGGCGGTCGCGAAGGCGGCCGAGCTGAGCGCGGCGGCGGTGCGGCGCAGGGTCATGGAGGGGTCTCCTGAGGGTGCGTCAGTGGGGTGAGGGTGCGTCAGCGTGGCTCTGACTTTGCTCTGACAGCGGGATACCGTAGCTACTGGTAAGTACGTTTGGAAGAACTCCAGGAAGATGTCTGCACAACCCTGAGCAAGCTGTCCGGACAACTTCGAGCCCTGGACACCTTCGCGGCCCGGCGGAGTAGACATGGTGGAGTAGGGGTGCCTCCTCGGTGCGGTCGGCTGCGTGCGGTCGGCTGGGTGCGGTCGACCCGGGAGGGCGCGACCATGGACAGGTCTTCGGGATGACCCCGCAGGGCGAAACGGTGGGAGACGACGGTGCACGCCGAGGCCAGCGAGCAGCCGGCCGCCTGGGGGGAGGCGGCCGAGCGAGCCTGGGCGCGGGCCGGCGAACCGCTGCTGCGCGAGGTGATCGACGTCGCCCCCGTCGGCATCGCGCTGCTCGACCCCGAGCTGCGCTGGGTGCACGCCAACCCCGCCTTCCTTGAGTACACCGGCACCCGGCCCGCCGAGCTGCTGGGCGAGCCGTTGGCCGCGACGGAGCTGCGGGCGGCCGCGCCGGTGCTCAGCCGGGCGCTCAGCAGCGGCTCGGACGGGCAGGAGTTCCCGCAGCGGCCCGGCCTGCAGCTGTTCGGCCGACGGCTGGAACCCGAGGGAACCGTCGCGGGCGTGCTCGCCTTCGTCTGGCCCGAGGACCAGTCCCGGGCCCGGCTCGCACTGCTGAAGACCGCCGCCGAGCGGATCGGCAGCACCCTCGACGCCGACACCACCTGCGCCGAACTCGCCCGGTTCGCGGTGACCAACGGCCTCGCCGACCTGGTGCTGGTCGACCTGCCCGCCTCCGGGCACGCCGTCGCGGGCGGCGGCTCGGTCCGGATGCACCGGGCCGCCCTCGCGGTCGCGCCGCACCTGGACCTGGCGGTCGGCGAGCTGGCCCAGCCCGGGGAGGGTGTGCGGTACGGCGAGGGCGCGGCCGCCGCACGGAGCCTGGCCGCAGGTCGGACGGTGCTGGGCGAGGCCGAGGCGCTGGCCGGGGCGGCCACCCGGATGCTCGCGGTGCCGCTGATCGCCCGCGGCCGGACCGTCGGCGTGCTCTCGCTGGCCCGCTCCGCCGGCCGGCCGGCAGAGGGCAGGGGGGCCGAGTTCGGCGCGGACGACCTGGTGCTGATCGAGGACCTGGCCGGCCACGCCGCCCTCAGCATCGACAACGCGCTGCGCTACACCCGCTCCCAGGGAGTCGCGCTGGAACTGCAGCGGGCGCTGCTCGCCGAGCCCGCCAACCCGCACCCCAACCTGCAACTCGCCACCCGCTACCTTCCCTCCGGCAGCAGCTCGGTGGTCGGCGGCGACTGGTACGAGGCGGTCCGGCTGCCCTTCGGCCGCACCCTGCTGGTGATCGGCGACGTGATGGGCCACGGCGTCGAGGCGGCGGTGGACATGAGCACCTACCGCTCGATGCTCCGCTACACGGCGAGCATGGACCTGCCCCCGCACCGCATCCTGCGCCAGCTGGACGCGCTGATCTCGGAGAACGACACGGCCCGCCCGGCGACCTGCCTGCTGGCCCTCGCCGACCCCAACCGCCGGCGTTGGACCTTCGCCAGCGCCGGCCACCTGCCTCCCGCGCTGATCACCCCCGACCGGCCCACCGAGCTGGTCGAGCTGCCGGTCGGCCCACCGCTGGGCAGCGGCCTGGCCGACTACGAGCAGTTGGCCCGCCCGCTGCTGCCCGAGCAGGTGCTGCTGCTGTACACCGACGGCCTGGTGGAGCGCCGCCACGAGGACATCGACACCTCGCTCGCCCGGCTGGCCGACCTGCCGCTGCCCGCTGCCGGCGACCTGGAGGAGCTGCTCGACACCGTGCTGCACCACCTGGCGACCACCCCGGCGCAGGACGACACCGCGCTGCTCGCCGCCCGCGCCCGTCCCGCAACCACTAGGTGAGGTCTGCCGACACCGTCTTCAGGACATCGGGAGCCGCGGGGCCGGTGAGGAAGAAGTGGCCGCCGGGGAAGGTGCGGACCGAGGTGTCCCCGCTGGTGGCAGCGGACCAGCGGTGCAGCTCCTCCGTGCTGACACTGTCCTGCTCGCCGCCCAGCACGGTGACCGGGCAGTCCAGCAGCGGGCCGTCAGGACGGTGGAACGACTCGACCACCGCGAAGTCGTCGCGCAGCGTCGGCAGCACCAGGGCCAGCAGCCCCGGTTCGGCGAGCACCTCCTCCGGGGTCCCGCCCATCGAGCGCAGCGCGGCCACGAGCTGCTCGTCGCTCCAGGTCGAACGGCCCAGCCGGCGCGGCGCCGAACCCGGCCCCGGGCTGCCGCTGACCAGCAGCCGCTCGGGCGCGCGATCCCCGCTGCGCCGCACGGCCATCGCGAAGCCGTACGCGAGCAACGCACCCATGCTGTGCCCGAACAGCGCGTACGGCCGGTCCAGATACGGCAGCAGCGCGGAATGCAGCCGGTCGACCGCCGTCCGATAGTCCGTCAGCCGCGGCTCGGCGAACCGCGCCTCACGCCCCGGCAGCTGAACCGCCAGCAGCTCCACATCGGCCGGCAACCGCTCCGGCCAGCCGCGGAACAGCGCCGGCCCCGCACCGGCGGGGTGGAAGCAGACCAGGCGCAGCCTGGCCGCCGGACGCGGCGCCGGCAGGCGCACCCAGGCATTGGCGGCGGTGGTGTTGGGGTGGGAGCTCACCGGAGCAGCTTATGGCCCGCGGTGGCCCAGGTCCGGAAACCGTCGTACAAGATGATCACCACATGAGATACCGGCCGCCGACCTCCTCCGGCGGGTGACCGGAGCTCAGGCCAGGTCGCTCCAGGCGAGGTTGCGCTGCGCGAGCTTGTCCGAGGTGGACGGGGTGGCGCCGGTCGGGACGGCGACCGGGTCGTAGGCGATCTCCGCGATCAGGCACTGGTGCGGATTGCGGATGATCGCCTGCTGGATCGGCACCGCGGCGGCGAACGGCCCGTCCGGGTTCCCTGGCGGTACCGCCGGGGGCAGCACGTTCCGGGAGGGCTGGTTGATGTCGAGCCAGCAGCCGAAGTAGGTGTCGACCTCGGGACCGCCGGTGGCCGGCAGCCGCAGGATGTTGTGCGGGTCGGTCTGCCGGGTCATCGCGGTGGTCGCGGCCGGCACCCGCTCGCCGGCGAAGCAGGGGATCGTCACGTAGTCGCTCCCGCTGATCCCGGCCAACGGGATCGGCTGCCCGTCGGGGTTGGGCGCCGACCGCCGGTAGCTGGTCAGCGGTTGGAAGCTCACATCGGTGCTCTGCACCTGGAACAGCCGGAAGAAGACCCGGACGTCGTCGGCCGGCAGTGCCAGCGCGCGGTAGCGGACCCGGGCCAGCGCGAAGTCGTACACCGGGACCGGCACACCGCCGACCGAGGTGGTCGGGAGGACGTGGACCGCGGAGGGTTCCTCGTCCACCGGCAGGTTCTCGAAACTCTCCCCGCCCGCCATGCCGTTGCCGCCGCGCAGCCCGTCGAGCACGGCACGGATGAACCCGGGACCGTCGCTGCCCATCGGCACCCCGAAGCGGCTCTGACCGGTCGTCACCGAGAAGACCCGCAGATCGATACTGAGCCAGGAGGTCCGGCCGTTGGTCAGGAACGGGTCCGGCGTGTTGGTGAGCTCCAGGGGTGCGCTCGCGGACAGCCCGTGGGTGGCGGCGGTCAGCGTGGTGAAGCCGACGGCGCCCGGCGCGGTCGGGAAGCCGGCGTCGCTGGTGAACCGGATCCGGTAGCCGAAGGTGAACCGCTGCTGCTGGGCGGAGAGTGACGGGTCGTCGGAGGAGACGGCGACCACCGCCACCGACATTCCCGGCACCGGCGGCGTGATGGTGATCACGGGGGCCCACCCGTCCAGCTGCGCCTGGCTCGGTGGAGCGGCCGATCCGGAGAGCGCGGTGATGCCGAGCTCGGCGGGGGAGAAGCCGTCCACCAGCACCCAGAAGGCGGGGTCCACCACCCCGGGATCGAGGGCCTGGCCGAGCAGCGTGTCCACCTCGTCCCGCCCGAAGGTGCTGCGGTCCAGCACCAACGAGCAGGCGCGCGGCACCACCTCCTGGGCGGCCAGGCAGAACTCGACCAGCCCCGAGCCGATGTCGGCGACGATGAGCTGCATCTCCGCCCAGGGCGGCTGGAACTCGGTGCCCCACTCGATGGTGAAGCCGTAGACCTTCTCCTGGGTCGGATCGCTGAAGTAGCGCGAGAAGGCGTAGTCGTCGCTGGTGCCGCTGGTCGGATAGAGCTGGAAGCCGGTCTTGGGCGTGTAGCTCTTCCCGCGCACGGCCTGGACCGCGCCGGTGAACCGGGTGGCGAGCGTGCTGGCGACGGCCAGGTCGGGCGAGGGGATGTACTCCCGGTACGCGTCGTTGGGGATCCCGCGCTTGCCGTTGTAGGCCGGGTTGCGGAAGTTCATCGTCGGATCGGTGCTCTGGTTCTGGTCGTCGCCCCAGTTGTAGAGCATGTCCTCGGAGTAGCTGTGCGTGTCGACCAGCCACCGGGTGCGCGGGTTGGTGTCGAGCAGCCACTTCACGTTCTCGGTCTCGGGCTCCGAGAAGGCCGCCGGGCCGTGGTAGACCTGGAAGTCGCAGGGGTTGTCGGAGACGTAGCCGCTGATCTGCGAGCTCGACGAGAACGCCGTCTTGTAGTCGAAGAGGAAATCGAAGTTCCGGTTGATGTCGACGCCGACGCAGGCCGCGCTGCCGCCGGAGTTGGCGGGGTTGCGGTTCTTGCGCCAGAGCGCCTGCACGGTCTGGCTGTAGTGGCGCCCGTCGGGGTTGACCAGCGGGAAGACGAGGACGTGCAGGTTGTCGACGATGGCCTGCACCTGGGCCGCGGTGTAGCTGGTGGCGCCGTAGCCGAGGCCGGTGCCGCTGGTGTACGCGTGCAGCAGGTCGGCGGCGAAACCGATCAGGATCTCGCAGCTGCCCCACTCCCGCGCGTGCACGCCGCCGATCATCACCACGGCCGGCCGGCTGCCCGCGGCGCCGCCGCCCAGCCGCAGCGCGTGGCAGGTACGGCCCTCGACCGTCTGGTGCGGCAGGGTGATCAGCTGGCAGATCGCCGGGAAGGCCCCGGCCAGGTTGACCACCGCGCTGTCGACCTCGTCAACGTTCAGGTACATCGTCGCCGTCCTCTGGCAGTCCCGTTCCTCGCGGCACCGCGCCCTTGGCGAAGCGGTTGCCCTTGCCGACCTCGGCCTGCCGGGACCGGCCGGTCTCGGTGGCGTTCTCCACGACCTGCACGCTGATGCCCTGCCGGCGTAGTTGCTGCAGCACCTCTTCGGTGGCGTAGGCGTCGGTGGCCACTTCGCCGCTCTCCTCGCGGCGGAGGCCGCCGGCCACGTCCAGCCGGTGGGTCTCGATCACGGAGTGGAGCAGCGCGCGGTCAACCGAGCCGATCCGGGCCCGGAAGATGTGCGGGCCCTGGTCCTTCTGCCGGCCCTGGGCCTTCTTCTGAGGGGGCATCAGCCTCTCCTAGCGGTCTTCGCGAAGCCACCGGTTGCCCGGGGTCGCGAGCAGGATCAGGGCCAGCGGGTCGCGCGGCGAGTCCGGGTCGATCGGCACGCTCACCAGGATCCGGTCGCGCCACGCCCGGTGCGCGAGGGCTTCGATCTCGCGTTCCCGGCTCTGGAAGCTGCGGTCGCCGTCCTCGGTGTCGAGGACGAAGCCCTCGAAGTCGCCGAGCCGGTCGTAGACCAGGGCCTTGACCTTGCCGGTGGCCGCTCGGTGGTTCCCGCCGGGCTCCGCGCCGTGCTCCTCGCCGTGCTCTGCGCCGGGTTCGCCGCGTGGTTCGCCGCCCGGCTCGGTGCCCGTCTCGGTGCCCTGCCGCCAGTCCCCGGTCGGCGAGGGGCCGATGGTCGCCGGGTCGCCGCCCAGCGCGTGGACGTGGTCGGCGAACTGGGCCAGGTAGCGCTGGAAAACCGGGAACCAGCGGCTGCCGGGCGCGACGGCCTGCTGGATCCAGCGCAGGACCGAGAGCAGCCGCTCCTCCCGCTCGAGGACGAGCGCCGCGCCGTGCACCGGCAGGTCCACCTGGAAGGTGCCGAGCACCTGGCGCCACGGCCCTGGTCCTCGCCGGATCCGCGCGGCCTTACCGGGAGTGGCCTCCCCGATAGCGGCCGCACCGGGAGCGGCCGCACCGGGCGGGGTTGCCTCGCGCCCGGTGTGCTCCACCACCTGGCGGACGACCACCGAACGGCCCGGGTCGCGGGCGACCGGACCGGCCACGCCGATCGACAGCAGGCCCGCCAGATTGCCGTCGCCCCCTTGCGGGATCGGCAGGTACGACACGCCGCCGGCCGGGCACCGGAGGGTGTGGGCGTCGACCTGCCGCAACCGGTGGGCCGGATACCAGCGGTCCGCCGCCGCGAGGACGGCGTCGGCCGAGGCGGCCGGCAGGTAGATCTCGGCCGTACTCCCGGGCGGGAGCCGGCCCCAGTCGATCATCAGCTCGTCCGGCCGGCCGTCGGGTGGCCGATCCGCCGGAGTCGGGCGGATCTCGAAGGTCTGGAGCGCGGAGTTTCGCGGCATGCCGGTCACGATACGTGTCCGAACGATCATGAGTGTGCGCCACGCCCTCGTGTCGCGCGGCGGGTCGCCTGGAGCGTCGCCCGGGTGATCGGCATCGCCACCCGAGCTGCCCCGCTCCTGCGGTGGGACGGCCGGCCGTGCCACCTGAACGGGTGGTTTGGTCCGGCTTGGGCGGTGGCAACCATCCCGCCATGAGCATCCGCGACCAGGTCTGCCTGGTGACCGGCGCCGCCAGCGGGATCGGCCGGGCCGTGGCCGTCCGGTTCGCCGCCGAGGGAGCCCAGGTCGTCGCCACCGACCTCGACGGCCCGGGGCTCGACCGGCTCGCCGCGCAACTGCCCGGCACCACCACGGTGGTCGGCGACGTCTCGCAGGCGGCCGACGTGCGGCGGATGGTCGACACCGCCGTCGAGCGGCACGGGCGGCTGGACGTCGCGGTGGCCAATGCCGGCGTGCTGCCGCTGATGGAGATCACCGAGGCGGACGGCGATGACTTCGACCGGGTGATGGCGGTGGACGGGCGGGGCATGTTCCTCACCTGCAAGTACGCGATCGAGGCGATGGTGGCGAACGGCGGCGGCTCGATCGTCTGCGTCTCGTCCATCTCCGGCGAGGCCGGGCAGCGCGGGCAGGCGGTGTACGGGCCCGCCAAGTTCGTCGCCTCCGGGCTGACCAAGCACCTGGCCGTCGAGTGGGCCGACCGCGGCATCCGGGTCAACGCCGTCGCCCCCGGCACCATCCGTACCGAACGCGTCGCCCGGCTTCCCCAGGAGCCGGGCGGCGCCGCCTACTTGGCGGCGATCGAGAAGCTGCACCCGATGGGCCGCCTCGGCGAACCGGCCGAAGTCGCGGCGGCCGTCCTCTTCCTGGCCTCACCCGAAGCCTCGTTCATCACCGGCGCGGTCCTCCCGGTGGACGGCGGCTACCTCGCCCAGTAACGCCGGTACGGGCTACCTGGCAGTGGTGGCGAGGGTGCGTGATCGGCGATTGAAGGTCGAGGTGGCTCTGCTCGGTGCCTGGCACCACGCAACTCGATCGCGACGGAGAGCCGTGCAGGATCGGCTCCGCGTCAGGTCCGCACCGTGCTGGCCCACGGGCACCGGTGCCGGTCCAGTCGGAGGTGGCGGCGTCTCGCGAGGCTCAGTGTGTGAATGCCAAGCAGGGGCGGAGGAATTGTCAATACCTGGGGATACGGCCGGTTCCGGGTGACTGCTGAACGGGGGTTGGTGGCAGAGGTCGTCTGGCGTCAACTCTGCGGTGATTTCCGGGGTCAGCCAGAAGTGCTGTGCGGGGACGCGCGTTGGGAAAGCCGCAGGCAATTCTTGCAGCCGCACCAGCGGGCCCTCCCCGAGCAGCGGCGCACACCGTAGGCCAGCCGCGGCTGCGGCCCTACGCAGCACCGCGTCTCCGACCCACCACTGCTCTCCGCGGACATTCACCACCGCGTCGAAGACTGACCAGTGCAGGCCGGGCGCGTACCAGACGCCGGTCTGAACGGTCGGGACGTTCTGCTCCGGCGGCACCGCTGGGTGTGGGTAGTGGCCGCCGAAGAGTTCGCCGTACAGCACCACATGGACATCTGACCGGCGCAATTACATGATCACAGGGCTTTGCAACAGCCCTGCCCCTGCCAGTACCGGCGGGGCGGGATCAAGCAATGTCGTCAGCATCGTGCCCATGAGCCCGCCTGGTTCCGTTCTCAGTGGGTGGCTGCGAGGGTGTCGAGGAGGCGGGTGAGGGAGGTGCCGAGGCCCCATTGGGTGGTGAGGGCTTCGAGGGTCATGGGGTCGAGGGGTTCGTGGGGGAGGGCGGGGTCGAAGGTGGGGAGGGGGACGTCGGTGGCGACGCGGACGACGGTGGGGGCGACGTCGAGGTAGGCGGCGCCTTCGAGCAGGTTCTTGCGGCGGGCGGGGGTGAGTTTGGAGAGCGGGTCGGCGGCGGCGGCGCGGATGCCGGCGAGGTCGCCGTACTCGCGGATGAGTTGGGTGGCGGTCTTCTCGCCGATGCCCTTGACGCCGGGCAGGCCGTCGCTGGGGTCGCCGCGCAGGGCGGCCATGTCGGCGTACTCGGTGCCGGTGACGCCGTACTTGTCGAGGAGGGCGGCCTCATTGATGAGTTGGGCGGAGCCGACGCCCTTGATGGGGTAGAGGACCTGTACGCCGCGGGCGTCGTCCACCAGCTGGAAGAGGTCCCGGTCGCCGGTGACGATCCTGACCGGGGTGGTGGCGTGGGTGGCCAGGGTGCCGATCACGTCGTCGGCCTCGTAGCCGGGGACGCCGACGCGGGCGATGCCGAGCGCGTCGAGGACCTGCTCGATGATCGGGACCTGGGGGGAGAGGGTGTCGGGGATCTCCTCCTCCTCGCTGCTCTCCGGGGCGAGTCGGTGGGTCTTGTAGGTCGGGACCAGGTCCACTCGCCACTGCGGCCGCCAGTCGGCGTCCATGCAGGCCACCAGCTGGTCCGGGTGGTGGTCCTGGACCAGGCGGGTGATGAAGTCCAGCAGGCCGCGGACGGCGTTGACCGGGGTGCCGTCCGGGGCCTTCACGGAGTCCGGGACGCCGAAGTAGGCCCGGAAGTACAGGCTGGCGGTGTCGAGCAGCATCAGTGTCACGGCTCGATCATCGCGTACGGCAGTGACAAACGGCCGTAGTGACCGTCAGTCAGTCAGCCGCACCGCCGCGCCCGAGACCCGCACCCGCGGGTCGCCGGAGCGCAGTTCGACGTGGAGCAGGCCGGGGCTGCCGAGATCCTCGCCCTGGTGCAGGGTCAGCCGGGCGTCGGGGCCGGCCTGGCCCAGCTCGCGCAGGTAGGCGCCGAAGGCGGCGGCGGCCGCGCCGGTGGCCGGGTCCTCGACCACGCCGCCGACCGGGAACGGGTCGCGGACGTGGAAGACGGCGGCCGACTCGCGCCAGACCAGCTGAAGGGTGATCAGGTCATGGGCCGTCATGAAGGTGGCGAGCCGGTCGAAGTCGTAGGAGAGGTCGGCGAGCCGTTCACGGGTGGCGGTGGCCAGCACGAGGTGGCGGGCGCCGGCGTAGGCGAACCGCGGCGGCAGGCTCTGGTCCAGGTCGGCGGCGGACCAGTCGAGTGCGGCGAGGGCTTCCTGAAGGTCGGCCTGGTCGACTTCCTGTACGTGTGGCTCGACGCTGGTGAGGGTGGCGCGCAGCTCCTCGTCGACCGCGACCGGGACCGTGCCGGCCTTGGTCTCGAAGACCAGGTCCCCGGGGCCGGTCTGCTCGGCCACCGCCACCGCAGCGGCGATGGTGGCGTGGCCGCAGAACGGCACCTCCATCGTGGGCGCGAAGTAGCGCACCCGGTAGTCGCGCCCGCCCAGCGGGGTGAGGAAGGCGGTCTCGGAGTAGCCGAGCTCGGCGGCGACGGCCAGCATCCGATCGTCCGTCAGCTCGGTGGCGTCCAGCACCACTCCCGCCTTGTTGCCGCCGGACGGGTCGGTGGTGAAGGCGGCGTACCGCAGCACAGTGGTCATGATCGTCCGCAACGCTCGTGACCGGCCCGGCATTCCGTCAGTGCGGGTGCGGGCCGCTGCGGTGCACCGGGCCGTGCGAGTCGGCGCAGTGGTCGGCGACGGCCGAGGCCTGCGCGGCGTCGGTGATCTGCAGCAGCTGCTGCTCCTCGTCCTCGCCGACGTGGTCCACCTGGAGGGTGGCGTGGGTGATCCGGTACTCCTCGCGCAGCCGGCGCTGCAGGTCGCGGCGGACGGCGTGGCAGTCACCGCCGGGAGCCACCAGGATGTGCGCGGAGAGGGCCGGCTGGCCGGAGGTGATCTCCCAGACGTGCAGGTCGTGGATCTCCTCCACCTGCGGGGTGGCCACCAGGCGGTCGGCCAGCGCGTCCGGGTCCACGCCGGCCGGGGCCGCCTCCAGGAAGATCCGCCCGGAGTCGCGGACCAGGCCGAAGCCGGCCTTCAGCATCAACGCGACCACGATCAGCGAGGCGATCGCGTCGGCTCGCAGGAAGCCGGTGGTCAGCATGATCAGTCCGGCCACGGCGGTGGCGATGAAGGCGTAGAGGTCGGTCAGTACGTGCTGGAACGCGCCCTCGACGTTGAGCGAGCTGCGGTTGGCCTTGGACATGCACCAGGCGGCCGCGATGTTGACCACCACGCCGACCAGTGCGGTGCCGAGCACCAGACCGCCCTTCACCGCGGGCGGCTCGATCAGCCGGGTGACGGCCTCGTAGCCGAGCCAGGCGGAGAGCACCAGCAGGGTGACGCCGTTGGCCTGGGCGGAGAGGATCTCGGCGCGCTTGAGGCCGTAGGTGTAGCCGCCCCGGGCCGGCCTGGCGGCCAGCCGCATCGCGATCAGTGCGAGGACGATCGAGGCGGCGTCGGTGAGCATGTGTGCGGCGTCGGAGATCAGGGCCAGCGAGCGGGCGGCGAAACCGACCACCACCTCGGCGGCCATGAAGACGACGATCAGGGTGAGCGCGCTGGTCAGCCAACGGCGGTCGGCGTCGGCGGCGACACCGTGCGAATGGCCGCCGTGGCCGCCGTGGCCATGGCCGTGCTCGTGGCTGTGAGCACTGTGATCGTGGTCGCTGTGGCCGGCCATCGCGGTCGTCTCCTGAATGCAGCGGGCGGACAAGGAGGGTTGCCCTGCAAGGAAGTGAACCTCAGATTGGACAAAGATCCAAAGGCTGCACTGGTGACCGTTGTCGTTCCGGATTCGGCCGGGGCGACGGCGGTCCGTCCGGCGGACTCTCACCGTAATCTCATGCGAATTGGGCCGATTGTGCGGTCCGCTTGATATCGCGTTTATCCGCCTACCCATACATTTTCCGGTGTGAGCGAAGCGAAGATTCCGGCCGGGTGGTACCCGGACCCCAAGGACACCACCACCACTCCCCGGCCCGAACGCTGGTGGGACGGCACCGGCTGGACCGGCAGCACCCGCCCGGGCGGCTCGACCGAGCACCCGGCCGGCCCGGTGAATACGGCCGGCGCGGCCGGCCCGGACGGCGAGGACACGGCGATCCTGGACGGCGCCGCGATCGGCGGCGGCCCGACGGTGATCGAGGGCGAGGTGCTGGACAACGGCACCGTGCGCTTCCCCGAGCCGCCGAGCGAGCCGGCGCCGAGCGCCTTCGGCGAGTTCCCGGTCGCGCCGCCGAAGAAGCCCTCGCTGGCCAAGCGGCTCGGCAAGCCGGTGCTGGTCACGGCGGCGGTGGCCGGCGTGCTGGGGCTGGCCATCGGCTCGGGCGTGACCTACCTCGCGGTGGACCACCACGACCGCCACAGCCAGGACCGCGCAGTCGCGCAGCAGGACGCCAACGGCAAGCTGCCCGGACACAAGCGCGGCCAGGGCAACGGCGGCGGCAATGGTCAGGGCAACGGCGGCGGCCAGGGCAGTGGCGGCGGAAACGGGCCGGGAAACGGTCAGGGCAGCGGCGGCGGCAACGGTTTCCCGGGTTTCCCCGGACTCCCCGGCGGCAAGGGCAAGGGCAATGCCACCGAGGCCGACGACCTGGTCAACGGCATCGCGCTCCCGGTGCCCAGCGGTTGGACCGGCGGCACCACGATGAAGGGCACCGCCTACCTGAGCATCGGCAGCTACCAGTGCCCGGGCTCGAGCGGCAACAGCGACGGCAGCGCCACCTGCTCGCTCGGCGGCGTGAACACCGGCCAGGTCGAGGGCACCGACCCGCAGGCCGCCGCCAAGCAGGACATCGTGGCCGCCGCCAAGGAGTCCTACGGGAACATCAAGTCCCACCAGGAGCTCAAGTCCGAGCCGGTCACCGTGGACGGCCGCAGCGGTTACCTGATCCGCTGGCAGGTCGGCGCCGAGCAGGGCAACGACGGCACGGTGGAGTCGGTGGTCTTCCCGTCCGCCGACGGCAAGAGCCTGATCTCGGTCCGGCTCGGTTTCGACATCGCCGACAAGGCCCCGGCGGTCTCGCAGATGGACAGCATCATCAGCGGGATCAAGGACTACACCGGCCCGGGCGCCGGCACCGGCGGCGGTACCAGGACCTGAGCCACCGTCAGCAGCGTCAGGGGCCGGCCCGGGCGGGTCGGCCCCGATCGCGTTGACAGGGTCTACCGGAAGGTCCTGGGCTACAGGAAGGTCCGGCCCTCGCCCCGGTAGGTCGGCACCGTGTCCACCACCCGGTCGCCGTCGATCAGGTGCAGCTCGGCGAAGCGCTCGCACAGCTCCCCGGCCTTGGCGTGCCGGAACCAGACCCGGTCGCCGATCAGCAGGTCGTCGGCGGGCGAGCCGAGCAGCGGGGTCTGCACCTCGCCGGCACCCTCCTGCGGGTCGTACCGCAGACCGGCCGGCAGGTACGGGACGGGGGAGCGGTCCGGGCCCGCCGCACCCGAGGCGGGGTAGCCGCCGCCGAGCACCGTCACCACGCCGACGCCGGGCCGGCGCACCACCGGCTGCGCGAAGAGCGCGGCCGGACGCCCGTGGAACGAGCGGTAGTTGTCGAAGAGTCGGGGCAGGTACAGGCCCGAGCCGGCCGCCACCTCGGTCACCGCCGCCTCGGCCACCGTGCTCTGCACGCTGCCGGTGCCGCCGCCGTTGACGAACTCCAGGTCGGCCACCCGGCGCACCGCCCGGACCACCGCCGCCCGTCGCTCGGCCAGTTCGGTCCGGGCCTTGGCCTGCATCAGCTGGATCAGCCGGGACCGCACCGGGCGGCCGGCCAGCCGGTCGCCCACCCCGGCCACATGACCCTCGTAGGCCATCAGGCCGACCACCTTGAAGCCGGGCCGGAGTTGGACCAGTTCGGCGAAGGCAGCCAGGTCCTCCGGGGTGCGCAGCGGGGAGCGGCGGGCGCCGACCCGGATCCGGCCGCCCAGCAGTTGCAGCGAGGTGTCCAACTCCAGGCAGACCCGCACCTGGGCGTTGCCGCCCCTGGCCCGGTCGATCAGGTCGAGTTGCGCGGGGTCGTCCACCAGGACGGTGATCTGCTCGGCCAGTTCGGCATCGCCGGTCAGCTCGGCGAAGCCGGCCCGGTCGGCGGACGGGTAGGCGAGCAGCACGTCGCGAAAGCCCTCGCGGACCAGCCAGATCGACTCGGGCAGGGTGTAGCTCATCACCCCCGCGAAGCCGTCCAGCTTCAGCACCCGCTCCAGCAGGGCCCGGCAGCGCACCGACTTGCTGGCCACCCGGACGGGCTTCCCGGCGGCCCGGCGCACCAGGTCCGCGGCGTTGGCGTCGAAGGCCGCCAGGTCCACGATGGCCAGCGGCGCCTCGAGATGCGCCGTGGCCCGGTCGTAGCGAGCGCGGTCGGCACCGCGCGACGTCACCGGGGCAGCCGCCGCAGCGGTTGTGAGCTGAGCCATGCGCGCAGACTGCCACACCCCCCATACCCGTGGGTAGGCCTCACCCCACCACCGCTGCGCGCACGCAGAGGATGTCCGGGAGGTGCGAGGCGAGCAGGCGCCAGCTCTCGCCCTCGTCGGCGCTGGCGTAGAGCTCGCCGTTGCGGTTGCCGAAGTAGACGCCGGCCGGGTCCGCGTCGTCGCAGCGCAGGGCGTCGCGCAGCACCACGCCGTAGTGGTCCTCCTCGGGCAGGCCCTGGGCGAGCGGGCGCCAGCTGCCACCGCCGTCGTCGGTGCGGTAGATCCGGCAGCGCCGGCCGGGCGGCATCCGCATGTAGTCCGCCTCCAGCGGCGCGAGGTACGCGACCTGGGCCTTGCGCGGGTGGGTGGCCACCGCGAAGCCGAACACCGCGGGCAGGCCCTCCTCGACCGGACGCCAGTTGGCGCCCGCGTCGTCACTGCGGAAGACGCCGCCGTGGTTCTGCAGGTAGAGCCGGTCCGGGGCGGTCGGGTCCGGGGCGATCTTGTGCACGCACTGGCCGAACTCGGGGTACTCCTCCGGCAGGAAGCTCACCCTGATCCCGGAGTTGGACGGCGCCCAGCTCGCACCCCCGTCGGTGGAGCGGTAGACCCCGCCGGAGGAGATCGCCACGGTGAGCGCGGCCGGGTCCCGAGGGTCCGTCAGAATCGTGTGCAGGCCCTGTCCGCCGAACCCCTCGCCCCACTGCTCGTGCTGCGGGTGCGCCCAGAGCGGCTCGACCAGGGTGAAGGTCTCGCCGCTGTCCTCGGAGCGGAAGAGCGCGGCCGGCTCGGTGCCCGCGTACACCACCCCGCGCGCCTCGGGCCCGGCCGGCTGCAGCTGCCAGACCCGGGTCAGCGAGGCGCCGGTGTGCTCGGGGAACTTCACGGCCGGCTGCCCGGGCTCGTTCCAGGTCTTGCCGAGGTCGTCGGAGTGCCACACCGAGGGACCCCAGTGGCTGCTGTCGGCCCCGACCAGTACCCGGGTGCGACCGTCGCGGCGGTCGATGCCGATCGAGTAGATCGCGTTCATCGGGAAGTGCGGGCCGGTGAACGCCCAGTCCCGGCGGCCGTAGCTCAGCCCCAGGAAGAGGCCCTTCTCGGTGCCCACTGCCAGCAGTACCTCGGTCATGCCTCCACTGTGGCGCTGGGCCACCGCACCCAGCGGCTAGGCTCGCCGGGTGGACCGCAAGAACATTCCGAACCCCGGATTCGCCGCCGACGACGGCAGCGCCGACCCGGCCCTGGCCCAGGCGCTGGCCGACTTCGACCGCGACCCGGCCACCGAGCCCGCGCTGCTCGCCGCGCTGCCCGCCGCCCGGCTGATGGTCCCGATCGTGGCCCTGCTCGGCGAGGTCGAGGTGGACGCCGCAGGGCTCAAGCACGAGAAGACCAGTGACATGGCGGTGCCGGTGATCGAGGCGCCGGACGGCCGGCGCGCGCTGCCCGCCTTCACCTCGCTGGCCACCCTGGCGGCCTGGCGGGCCGACGCCCGCCCGGCCCCGGTGGCCGCCCCGGACGCCGTCCTGGCCGCCTACTCCGAGCGGGCCGACACCCTGCTGATCGACCCGGCCGGGCCGGTGAGGTACGAGCTGACGGGGGCCCGGATGCGCGCCGTCGCGGAGGGGCGCCGCTGGCTGCCACCGGTCGAGGACCCCGAGGTGCTGGCCGCGCTGCGGGTGCTGCTGGCCGCCGAGCCGCTGGTACTGCGCGCCGAGCTGCGTCCGGGCAGCGCCACCGACGCGGTGCTGGCGCTGGCGCTGGCCGACGGGGCTCCGGTGCAGGAGCTCGCCCAGCGGCTGGCCGGTGCGCTGGCGGCCGACCCGGTGCTGCGGGTCCGGCTGAGCCGCGGCCTGGACCTCGCACTGCTGCCCGCCGACGCACGGCCGACGGGCGGCAGCATGTACCAGCGTCAGGACTAGCCGGTAGGAGTAGCGGTCAGGAGTAGACGGGCCCGGTGAACTTCTCGCCCGGCCCGGCGCCCGGCGCGTCCGGCACCAGCGAGGCCTCGCGGAAGGCCAGCTGCAGCGAGCGCAGCCCGTCGCGCAGCGGCGCGGCGTGGAAGTTGCTGATCTCGGGGGCCCCGGCGGTGACCAGGCCGGCCAGGGCGGTGATCAGCTTGCGGGCCTCGTCGAGGTCCTTGTCCTTCTCGCCGCCCTCGGCGAGGCCGCACTTCACGGCCGCCGCGCTCATCAGGTGCACGGCGACGGTGGTGATCACCTCGACCGCCGGCACCTCCGCGATGTCGCGGGTCAGGTCGTCGAAATCGGGGGTCTCGTCGGCGCCGGTCGGCTCGCTGCTCACGTCTGGCTCATTCCGCGTAGGTGGTTCGGTACCCCCCGGAGGGTACAAGGCAATACCTTTGGGCCGGGCTAGTGTATTGTGGCTCGTGACCGGCCAGGCGCTTCACCGTGCCCGGCCAGCAAGTGGAGGTTCCATCTCCCACCTGATCGACCTCGCGGTCGACGGGTCCCGGTCCGCGACCGCAGCCAGCAGTGGCAGCGTCGCCAGTGGCGCCTCTCACCAGGCGTCGCCCCCGGTTGTGTGGAAGCCCCGCTTGCTGACGAGCGGGGCTTTTTTCGTGCCGCGGTGCCCCGAGCACCGCAGCACGCATGAAGCCCCGCCCAGTGGTCGAAGTCCACTACGTGCGACCGCCTCCCTGACGGCCGCATCGCAGAAGGTGCAACCAAGGAGGCCCCATCAGCACCGAGCCCCGCATCAACGACCGGATTCGCGTCCCCGAGGTGCGACTCGTCGGTCCCAGTGGCGAGCAGGTCGGCATTGTGCCGCTTGCCAAGGCGCTGGAGCTTGCGCAGGAGTACGACCTCGACCTGGTCGAGGTCGCGGCGACCGCCCGGCCGCCGGTGTGCAAGCTCATGGACTACGGCAAGTTCAAGTACGAGTCGGCCATGAAGGCCCGTGAGGCGCGCAAGAACCAGGCGCACACGGTCATCAAGGAGATGAAGCTCCGGCCGAAGATCGACCCGCACGACTATGACACCAAGAAGGGTCACGTCGTTCGGTTCCTCAAGCAGGGCGACAAGGTCAAGATCACGATCATGTTCCGTGGTCGCGAGCAGTCCCGCCCCGAGCTGGGCTTCCGACTGCTGCAGCGGCTCGCCAACGACGTCCAGGACCTGGGCTTCGTGGAGAGCTCGGCCAAGCAGGACGGCCGTAACATGATCATGGTTCTCGGCCCGCACAAGAAGAAGACCGAGGCGATGGCCGAGGCCCGCGCGGCGCAGGACGCCCGCAAGGCCGAGCGCCAGGGCCGGGTCGCCGGCTCGACCGACACCGCCGCGGACGACGCCGCGCTCGAGGCCGAGAACGCCGCGCTCGAGGCTGAGGCCGACGCAGCGGACGACGACGCCGACGACGCCGACGACGTGGCCGCCGACGAGGCGACTCAGGACCAGGCCGAGGCCGGCGACACCGCCGCCGAGGCCGACAAGCCGGCCGAGGTCGCCCAGGACGCCTGAGCCCACAGGCTCGGCGGGCTTGAGTGATCCGGCCACCGCGGTTCCGGGGCTCCCGCCCCGGTGACCGGAGAACACCCAGCGCCTTGGCCCGCGTGGCGACACGCGGGCCGGGGCGGACCGACGAGGAGATACGGCGACATGCCGAAGCAGAAGACGCACAGTGGCGCCAGCAAGCGCTTCAAGATCACGGGCTCGGGCAAGGTGCTGCGCGAGCGTGCCGGCCGTCGCCACTACCTGGAGCACAAGCCCTCCACGCTGACCCGCAAGCTGGCCGGCACCACCGAGATGGCCCCCGCTGACGCCAAGAAGATCAAGAAGCTTCTCGGCAAGTGATCGCCCGCCGCGACTGAAGAGTCGTGGCGCCCGGCAGATCCTTTCCGACCAATTCGATTGACGGACCACGTGAAGTAGTCCGTGGTCCAACCCAAGGAGTAATGAAGTGGCACGCGTCAAGCGGGCAGTGAACGCCCACAAGAAGCGCCGGGTCATCCTGGAGCGCGCCAGCGGTTACCGTGGCCAGCGCTCGCGCCTGTACCGCAAGGCCAAGGAGCAGGTCACCCACTCGCTCGTTTACAACTACAACGACCGCAAGAAGCGCAAGGGCGACTTCCGTCAGCTCTGGATCCAGCGCATCAACGCGGCCGCTCGTGCCAACGGCATGACGTACAACCGCTTCGTGCAGGGCCTGAAGGCCGCCAGCATCGAGATCGACCGCAAGATGCTGGCCGAGCTGGCCGTCAACGACCCGAACGCGTTCGCTTCGCTGGTCGAGGCCGCCCAGAAGGCGCTGCCGACCGACGTCAACGCGCCCAAGGTCGCCGCTGACGCCGCCTGATCGTCGTAACACCGCAGACCCGCAGGCTCACCGGTTGAGCCTGCGGGTCTGCGTTTAGACCGCCCCCAATCGCCGGGCGGTCTTACCGGTAGGAACCCAGAAAGCAGACCATGGCCAGCACCGACACTCCTCTGCTCAGCTCGCTCCGCTCGCCGCGGGTGATCGCCGCGCGCAAGCTGGCCCGGCGGGCCCAGCGTGGCAAGGACCGCCGGTTCCTGGCCGAGGGGCCGCAGGCGGTCCGCGAGGCGGTGGCGTACGGCCTGCTGCCCAGCGGGGAGCACGCGGTGGTGGAGGTCTACCTGACCCCCGAGGCCGCCGAGCGGCACGCCGAGCTGGTGACCGCCGCCCGGGCCGCGGACCTGCCGGTGCTGACCGCCACCGACGAGGTGATCGCCGACATCTGCGACACCGTCACCCCGCAGGGCATCGTGGCGCTCTGCCGGTTCCTCGACACCCCGTTCGAGACGGTGCTGCGCAGCCGGCCGAAGCTGGTCGCGGTGCTGGCCAACGTGCGCGACCCGGGGAACGCGGGGACGGTGCTGCGCACCGCGGACGCGGCCGGCGCGGACGCCGTGGTGCTCACCGATGCCTCGGTGGACCTCTACAACCCCAAGGCCGTGCGGGCCTCGGTCGGCAGCCTGTTCCACCTGCCGGTGGCAGTCGGGGTGCCGGTCGAGCAGGTGGTGGCCCGGCTGCGGGAGGGCGGCGTGCGACTGCTGGCCGCCGACGGCGCGGGGGAGCGCGACCTGGACCAGGAGCTGGACGAGGGCACGCTGGGCGCCCCGACCGCCTGGATCTTCGGCAACGAGGCCTGGGGCCTGCCGGAGCAGACCCGCGCACTCGCCGACGAAGTGGTGCGCGTGCCCATCCACGGACACGCCGAGAGCCTCAATCTCGCCACCGCCGCCGCCGTCTGCCTCTACGCCTCCGCTCGCGCACAGCGTTCGCCCGCAGGGTGTCGCGAGCCGGGCACCGAGCGCTAGGGTCGGGCGTGGCGGGGGCCGTCGTGAATGCGCGTGGGATCGGGAGGACACCCATGGTCGGCAGCGAGGAACGGCCGCGGGCCGGGGCAGCCGCGTTGCCGTTGGATCCTGACGACCTGCCGGACGGCCTGGTGATCGCCGACGCGGACGGACTGGTGGTCTGCTTCAACCGCGCCGCCGCCCGGCTGACCGGGATCAGCCCGCGCGCCGCGCTCGGCCGGCCGCTGACCGAGGCACTGCCGCTGGAGGACCTGGACGGCCGCCGCTGGTGGCCGCTGACCGATCCGTACGGCGGCCTGGCCACCCGGACCCGCCAGCCCGAGCGCAACCTGCTGCTGCCCGGCTCCAACCGCGAGGTGCTGGTCTCCGCCTCCTATCTGCGAGAGCGCTCCCGGGGGCCGTTGCGCCAGCTGGTGGTGGCGCTGCGCGGCACCGAGGCGCGGCTGCGCACCGAGCGGGCGCATGCCGAGCTGATCGCCACCGTCGCACACGAGTTGCGCTCCCCGCTGACCAGCGTCAAGGGCTTCACCGCGACCTTGCTGAACAAGTGGGAGCGGTTCACCGACGGTCAGAAGCGGGTGATGCTGGAGACCGTGAACGCGGACGCCGACCGGGTCACCCGGCTGATCGCCGAGCTGCTGGACATCTCCCGGATCGACGCCGGGCGACTGGAGATCCGCCGGCAGGTGGTGGACCTGGCCGCGGCCGTGCACCGGCAGGTGGACGGCAAGGTGGCGGCCGGCGTCCCGGCCGAGCGCTTCGACATCCGGCTCGCCGAGGACCTGCCGCAGCAGTGGGCAGACCCGGACAAGGTCGACCAGGTGCTGGCCAACCTGCTGGAAAACGCGGTGCGGCACGGGGAGGGAACTGTCACCATCGAGGTGGCGCCGGCCAAGGAGATCGTCGAGGCCGCCAGCTGGGAACACCCCGGCACCGCGCCCCGGATCATGGAAGGCACGGCGGTCACCGTGAGCGACGAGGGCAGCGGCATCCCGGAGGAGTCGATGCCGCGCGTCTTCACCCGCTTCTGGCGCGGCAGCAAGCGCGGCGGGACCGGCCTGGGCCTCTACATCGTCAAGGGCATCGTCGAGGCGCACGGCGGCACCATCCGGATCGACCGCGCGCCCGGTGGCGGCGCCAGGTTCCGATTTATCCTGCCCGCCGGGGTGCCCGACTTCATGGTCTGACCGACCAGCACGACGGGCCCGGCGGGCGGTCCATGCCTTGGGATGCAAGGGACGACCACCGGGCCGTGTGCGCTCTGCGACTACACTCGACCTGGTGTAACGCCACGGAGACGAGCAGGAGCACGGGAAAACATCGAGATGTCGGCACCCAACAAGTCCTACGACCCGGTAGAGGTAGAGGCATTGAAGCCCGAAGAGGTCGAGCGCGCCCGTGACGAGGCGGTCGCCGCCTTCGCCGCCGCCGCCAGCCTGGACGAGCTGAAGCAGGCCAAGGTCGCGCACACCGGGGACCGTTCCGCGCTCTCGCTGGCCAACCGCGAGATCGGCGCGCTGCCCCCGCATGCCAAGGCGGCGGCCGGCAAGCTGATCGGGCAGGCCCGCGGCGCCGTCAACCAGGCGCTGGCGAAGCGTCAGGTGGAGCTGGAGGCCGAGCGCGACGCCCGGGTGCTGGTCGAGGAGGCGGTGGACGTCACGCTGCCCTACGACCGCACCCCGCGCGGCGCCCGGCACCCGCTGACCACGCTGGCCGAGCGGATCGAGGACACCTTCGTCGCGATGGGTTACAGCATCGCCGAGGGCCCCGAGGTCGAGGCCGAGTGGCTCAACTTCGACGCGCTCAACCTGGGCCCGGACCACCCGGCCCGCTCGATGCAGGACACCTTCTTCGTGGCCGCAGCCGACGGCTCGCCCGACTCCGGCATGGTGCTGCGCACCCAGACCTCGCCGGTGCAGATCCGCACCATGCTGGCCAAGGAGCCGCCGCTCTACGCGATCTGCCCTGGCCGGGTCTACCGGACCGACGAGCTGGACGCCACCCACACCCCGGTGTTCCGGCAGGTCGAGGGCATCGCGGTGGACGAGGGCATCACCTTCGCCGACCTCAAGGGCACCATCGAGCTGCTGGTCTCCAAGCTGATCGGCGACGGCCTCGAGCTGCGCTGGCGACCCTCGTACTTCCCGTTCACCGAGCCGAGCGCCGAGATCGACCTGCAGTGCTTCGTCTGCCGGGGCGCGAGCGTCGGCAACCCGGACCGCCCCTGCCGGACCTGCTCCTCCGAGGGCTGGATCGAGCTGGGCGGCTGCGGCGTGGTCAACCCGCGGGTGCTGGTCGCCTCCGGCGTGGACCCGGAGCGTTACAGCGGATTCGCCTTCGGCCTGGGCCTGGAGCGGATCCTGATGAACCGTCACAACGTCGCGGACATGCGCGACATGGTCGAGGGTGACGTGCGTTTCACTCTCCCGTTCGGGATGGAGATCTGATGCGCGTCCCGCTTTCCTGGCTGCGCGAGTACGTCGACCTGCCGGCCGGTGTCACCGGTCGCGAGGTCGCCGAGAAGCTGGTCCGGGCCGGCCTCGAGGTGGAGACCGTCGAGCAGCTCGGCGCCGACCTCAAGGGCCCGCTGGTGGTCGGCGAGGTGCTGTCGATCGAGGAGCTGACCGGCTTCAAGAAGCCGATCCGGCACTGCTTCGTCAACGTCGGCGACGCCAACGGTACCGGTGCCCCGCAGGAGATCGTCTGCGGCGCGACCAACTTCAAGGTCGGCGACAAGGTGGTCGTGGTGCTGCCGGGCGCGGTGCTGCCCGGTCCGTTCCCGATCGCCGCGCGGCAGACCTACGGCCACACCTCGGCCGGCATGATCTGCTCGGCGCGCGAGCTCGGCATGGGCGACGAGCACGACGGGATCATCGTGCTGCCGGGGCACTACGAGCCCGGCACCGACGCCATCGAGCTGCTGCAGCTGGTCGACGAGGTGCTGGACATCGCCGTCACCCCCGACCGCGGCTACTGCCTGTCGATGCGCGGCATGGCCCGGGAGGCCGCCGCCGCGTTCGGGCTGCCGCTGGCCGACCCGGCGCTGCTGGACGTGCCGCCGGCCAACTCCTACGGCTACCTGGTCAAGGTCGCCGACCCGGCCGGCTGCGACCGCTTCGTGGCCCGCACCGTGGTCGGCATCGACCCGGGCGCCCAGTCGCCGATCTGGCTGCAGCGCCGGCTGCAGAAGATGCACGTCCGCCCGATCTCGCTCACCGTCGACATCACCAACTACGTGATGCTGGAGGTCGGCCAGCCGCTGCACGCCTACGACCGCAACCGGGTGGACGGGCCGATCCAGGTCCGCCGCGCCGAGCCGGGCGAGGTGCTCACCACGCTGGACGGCCAGAAGCGCGAGCTCTCCGTCGAGGACCTGCTGATCTGCGACAACTCCGGGCCGATCGGCCTGGCGGGTGTCATGGGCGGCGCCTCGACCGAGATCCTGGAGCCGGTGGCCGACCCGGAGACCGGCGAGGTCACCGGCACCACCGAGGTGATCATCGAGGCCGCGCACTTCGACCCGGTGGCGATCGCCCGCACCGCCAAGCGGCACAAGCTGCCCTCCGAGGCCTCCAAGCGCTTCGAGCGCGGCGTGGACCCGGAGGCGGCCCGCGCCGCCGCCCAGCGCGCGGTGGACCTGCTGGTGCTGATCGCCGGCGGCACCGCCGAGGCCGGTGTCACCGACATCGCCGCCCCGCACCCGCTGCGCACCATCACCATCACCGCCGACCTGCCGGACCGGGTCGCGGGCATGGAGTACGGCCGCGAGACCGTCGCCCGCCGGCTGCAGGAGGTCGGCTGCACGGTGGTCGGCGGCGACCTGCTCGAGGTCACCCCGCCGACCTGGCGTCCCGACCTGACCGACCCCAACGACCTGGCGGAGGAGGTGATCCGGCTGGAGGGCTACGACAACGTCCCCGCCCGGATGCCCACCGTCCCGCCGGGTCAGGGTCTGACGCCCGCTCAGCGGATGCACCGTCGGATCGGCGTGGCGCTGGCCGCGGCCGGCTACGTCGAGGTCAACAACTACCCGTTCCTCGGCGACGCCGCCTTCGACGGCCTGGGCCTGGACGCCGACGACGTCCGCCGCCGCACCGTCAAGCTGGTCAACCCGCTCAATGACGAGGAGCCGGCGCTGCGCACCACGCTGCTGCCGGGCCTGCTCGGCGCGCTGCGCCGCAACGTCGGCCGGGGCAACACCGACCTGGCGGTCTTCGAGACCGGCCTGGTCTTCCTGCCCGAGGCCGAGCAGCAGGTGGCCCCGCGCCCGGCCGTCGACCGGCGGCCCAGCGAGGAGGAGCTGGCCGCGCTGGACGCCGCGCTGCCCAAGCAGCCGCGCCGGGTGGCCGTCGCGCTGGCCGGCGAGCGGCTGCCCTCCGGCTGGTGGGGCAACGGCGCGCAGGCGAGCTGGGCGGACGCCGTGGAGGCGGCCCGCACGGTGGCCCGCGCGGCCGGTGTGGAGCTGGTGACCCGGGCGGCGCAGTACGCGCCCTGGCACCCGGGCCGCTGCGCCGAGCTGGTGGTCGCGGGCACCGACCGGGTGGTCGGCCACGCCGGCGAGCTGCACCCGCGGGTGGTCAAGGCGCTGCACCTGCCGGAGCGCACCTCGGTGATGGAGCTGGACATCGACCTGCTGGCCGCCGACGGCGAGCAGCCGGTCCAGGGCCCGGCGGTCTCCGGCTACCCGGTGGCCACCCAGGACGTCGCGCTGATCGTCCCGGGCGAGGTGCCGGCCGCCGAGGTGGAGGCCGCGCTGCGCGAGGGGGCCGGCGAACTGCTGGAGGCCATCCGGCTGTTCGACGTCTTCACCGGTGAGCAGGTGGGCGAGGGCAAGAAGTCGCTGGCCTACGCGCTGCGGTTCCGGGCGACCGACCGCACGCTGACCGCCGACGAGGCCTCGGCGGCCCGCGCGGCGGCGGTGGCGTCGGCGCAGGCCCGCACGGGTGCGGTGCTGCGCGGCGCGTAGTTGCTTCTGCTGCTGAGGAGGGCCCCGGTTCGCCGGGGCCCTCCTTTTTTGGGCGGTGCTCTTGCGGTGGAGGGGAGTTGGCGCTTCAATCTCACGTTAGGAAAGTTTCCTAACGGCAGGAGCATGACATGAAGCTCGCCCCCACTCGCCGTGCGGTCCTCGGCGCCGCCCTCGCCGCGGCCGTCCTCGCCGGCACCGGCGCCACCCACGCCACCGCCGCCGGCAGCGGTGTGAACCTCACCGACCCGCACAAGAAGGAGATCGCGATGGAGCTCGTCTCCAGCGCGGAGAACTCCTCGCTGGACTGGAAGGCACAGTACAAGTACATCGAGGACATCGGCGACGGCCGCGGCTACACCGCCGGGATCATCGGCTTCTGTTCCGGTACCGGCGACATGCTCGACCTGGTCAAGCACTACACCGCCCTCAAGTCCGGCAACGTGCTGGCCAAGTACCTGCCCGCGCTGGAGAAGGTCAACGGCAGCGCCTCGCACTCCGGCCTCGGCACCGCGTTCGTCAACGACTGGAAGAAGGCCGCCACCGACCCGGTCTTCCAGCAGGCCCAGAACGACGAGCGGGACCGGGTCTACTTCAACCCGTCCGTCCAGCAGGCGGAGCAGGACGGGCTGCGCGCGCTCGGCCAGTTCATCTACTACGACGCGATCGTGATGCACGGCCCGGGCAACGACAAGACCAGCTTCGGCGGCATCCGCGCCACCGCCATGAAGCACGCCAAGACCCCCGCCCAGGGCGGCAGCGAGACCACCTACCTGAACGCCTTCCTGGACGCCCGCAAGGCCGCCATGCTCACCGAGGCCGCGCACGACGACACCAGCAGGGTCGACACCGAGCAGCGGGTCTTCCTGAAGGCCGGCAACCTCGACCTCAACCCGCCGCTGCACTGGAAGACCTACGGGGACAGCTACAGCATCAACAGCTGAGCCACCAGCAGCCGGGCCGCCGGCCACTAACAGCCAGGCCGCCGGCCGCGGTTCGCGGTCCGAAGCCGTCCCGGGCGCTTATTGGTTGGGCGTTCAGCTGTTCGACCTGCTAGCGTCCGGGGCGTGGCCAAGTTGAACCAGATCATCGCCGTCGAAAAGGGCGTCAAGTCCAAGTCCTTCCAGGAGCTGACCCAGGCTCACCAGGACCTCCAGAAGCCCGCGTTGCTGGCCGGAATCGCGCGGACGTACCAGCCCAAGGACGAGGAGGGCGAGCAACTGCCGCCCGAGTCCACCCGGGTGCAGATCAAGGCCGAGGACGTGCTGCGCACCACCGCGGCCACCCTGACCCGACTGTTCGACGTGACCGCCACCAAGGACTGGGCCAACCGCAGCGCCAGCGCCGACGTGGTGGTCGACGGCCAGGTCCTGCTCGCCCAGGTCCCGGTGCCCTACCTGCTCTTCCTCGAGAAGCAGCTCACCGACCTGCACACCTTCGTGCGCAAGCTGCCGGTGCTGGACGCCTCCGAGTCCTGGAACGTGGACCCGTCCACGGACTCCTGGAAGACCGACCCGGTGCGCACCATCCGGACCAAGAAGGTGCCGCGCAACCACGTCAAGGCCGAGGCCACCGAGAAGCACCCGGCGCAGGTCGAGGTGTACTACGAGGACATCCCGGTCGGGTACTGGACCACGGTG
This sequence comes from Kitasatospora azatica KCTC 9699, assembly GCF_000744785.1. Lineage (NCBI taxonomy): Bacteria > Bacillati > Actinomycetota > Actinomycetes > Kitasatosporales > Streptomycetaceae > Kitasatospora > Kitasatospora azatica. Next base: position 5,474,185 of record NZ_JQMO01000003.1, read on the forward strand.
AAGTTCTCCGGCGCGCTGCCGGCCCGGCGGGTGAACGAGCTGGCCGAGCGGGTGGAGAAGCTGCAGCAGGCGGTCAAGTTCGCCCGCGAGGAGGCCAACGGCGTCGACGTCACCGACCAGCGGGTGGGTGACGCGGTGTTCGGCTACCTGTTCAGGTAGCCCCATGATCGCCCGCCCGCGGAGTCGGGCGGGTGCGCTGAAGAGCGCAAGCTGACACTGATGTTGAAGCTGACCAAGGGTCCCAGTGGGGGTTCGAATCCCTCCCCCGGCACACTGGCCGGGGTAGCCCAAGCCTGGCAGAGGCAGCCCGATGAAACTCAGACTCTCGCTCCAGTCTCAGCATTCGCCGCCGAACGCCGGATCGACCGGGTGCGGACGAATATCGACGAATGCGGGTTCAAGTCCTGTCTGTGCCGCTCTCATGGCACGGTAGTTCAATGGTAGAACGCGTCGATTTCAATCTGATCCGCAGCCCTTAAACGTGCCGGTGTGCGCAATTGGGCGGCAAACAGGGGCCCGGGAGCTGGCTACGCTCCCGGGTCCTCTCGCTTTTCCGCGGACCTTCCCGGCTAGTAGGGAGTGCCGTTGGCGAAGTCGCCGGCGATGGTGTTCTCCACCCCGGACAGCACGCCCGAGTCGTTGACGATCAGGCCGAGTTCGCGGTTGTTGTTGAGCGAGTTGTCGGAGAAGTTCTCCGAACCGACGAAGACCTTGGCGGTGCTGGTGCCGTAGTCCGCCACGATCGCCTTGGCGTGCACGTAGAGGCCGCCGGAGGAGGAGTAGGTGACCACCGAACCGCCGGCCGTGACCACCTGGTCGAAGTAACTCCCGTACGAGCTCGGGTTCATGCCCACCACCCGGACCGTCACGCCACGGTCCGCGGCCGCCGCGACGGCGTCCACCAGCGCGCTGTCACCGAACTCCAACTCCTCCAGGTCCAGGGTGTGCTGGGCGCCGTTGATCAGCGCCAGCAGCCGGGACTGCGAGTCGGTGGGCGACCAGACCAGGTTGTCGCCGTCCGAGGGGGTGACGGAGGTCTTGGCGTAGTCGGCGTTGAAGACGCCCTCGATCGCCGCGACATCGTTCAGGTCGCTGTCGTAGACCGCGTAGTCGCGGTCGTTGGCGTAGTAGGTCGAGTCCAGGTTGCCGCTCAGGACCAGCGATTTGGCGGCATCGACGGTGATGCTCTTCTGGTGGGTGTAGACGAAGGCCGAGGAGGACCAGGTCACCCCGACGCCGCCGGACTTGAGCGTGCTGTACGCCGAGCCGTTGACCGAGGTGTGCTGCGCGTCCAGGATCACCCGTACCTTGACCCCGGCCTTGGCGCGGCTGACCAGGTCGTTGACGGCGGTGGTGTCGCGCAGCTCGTACATGGTCACGTCGATGGACTTGGTGGCCGAGGTGATGAACGCGAAGACGCTGCTGTGGCTCTGGTCGGGAAAGACGAGGAGCGAGAATCCCGTGGCGGCCTGAGCCGGCACAGCGGTGGTGGCGCACAGTGCCGCGGAGCAGACGGCGGCGGCGAGGCCGAGGAACCTGGTGGCGCGCATGGGTGTGCCCTCCCGGTACGGCTGGTGACTGGCTTTCAGCACACCACCGTGCGGCGCGGGTTCGACACCCGGCGGGAGTGACGCCTTGATGACAAGTCGGTTGCCGATGGCCTCCGTTGGTTCAGGCGTCGGGCTCCCACTCCGACCGGTAGTCCGGGTGGTCGCGGTAGGGCAGCGCCAGCAGGCGCAGGGTGGGGCACGGGTGCGGTTCGCCGAAGCAGGCCTCGCAGAACGGCTCGTCGGCCTCGGCCCGGCTACGGTCGGCGCGGACCCGGTACCCCGGCCGGTGCAGGTCGAGGATGCTGCGCAGGGCGGTCGTGGTGGCCAGCTCCTGGGCCGGGTGGTACGCCTGCTGCCACCAGGTGACCCGTTCGCCGCCCGGCTCGGGGTCCTGCCGGACCGTGCCGTCGATGGACAGGTGGATCACCCGGTCGCCCGCCGCGCGGGCCGTGCGCTCCCGGTCGGCGAGCCGCGCGAGCAGGAACTCCGAGAGTGCGTGGGCCACTTGGGGCTCCTCCGGAAGCGATGCCGAGCGGTGCGATGCCGAGCGGTGCGATGCCGAGCGGTGCGATGCCGAGCTGTGTGGTACCGAGCTGCGTGGTGTCGAGCTGTGCGGTACCGAGCGGTGCGGACCGGCGCGATGACAGCCGCCGGTCCGCACCGGCTGGTCAGGCCTTCGCGGTGTAGTCGTAGAAGCCGCGGCCGGACTTGCGGCCGAGCAGGCCGGCGTCGACCATCCGGGAGAGCAGCGGGGGAGCGGCGTACAGCGGCTCCTTGTACTCCTCGTACATCGAGTCGGCGATCGAGGCGATGGTGTCCAGGCCGATCAGGTCGCACAGCCGCAGCGGGCCCATGGGGTGGGCGCAGCCGGCCTCCATGCCCTTGTCGATGTCGGCGGCGGTGGCCACGCCCGACTCGAACATCCGGACCGCGGAGAGCAGGTACGGGACCAGCAGGGCGTTGACCACGAAACCGGCCCGGTCGCGCGCGCGGATCGGCTCCTTGCCGAGCACCTGCACGGCGAAGGCCTCGACCCGGGCGGTGGTCTCGGCGGAGGTGGTCAGGGTGGGGATCACCTCGACCAGGCGCTGCACGGGGGCCGGGTTGAAGAAGTGCAGGCCGATCACCTGCTCGGGCCGGCTGGTGGCCGCCGCGAGCTTGACGATCGGGATCGAGGAGGTGTTGGAGGCCAGCACCGCGTCCCGGCGGGTCATCACCTGGTCGAGGGTCTGGAAGATCTGGATCTTGATGTCCTCGCGCTCGGCGACCGCCTCGACCACCAGGTCGCGGTCCGCGAAGTCGGCCAGGTCGGTGGTGAAGCTGAGCCGGCCCAGCGCCTCGTCCCGCGCCTCGGGGGTGAGCTTGCCCCGCGTGACCGCGGTCTCCAGCGAGTTGGTCACCCGGGCACGGCCGAACTCCAGCGCCTCTCCGGTGGCTTCCGAGACCAGGACGTCCAGTCCGGCCCGGGCGAAGACCTCGGCGATTCCCGATCCCATGAGACCGCAGCCGACCACTCCGACGCGCGCGATGTCGCTCACTCCACTTGCCTTTCCGGGTTTCCAGCCGGGCGGGGTCGCCGCCCATGTCGATCGACCGTACTACTTGGCACCCGGAGCGGTGCCAGGTGCCCCACTCAATTGATCATTACGCCGTTCGAATGACGGCCACAGGCTCGCCCGTGTGGCCGAGCGCACCGCGGCCGGGCGGGGCGCATGCTGGCCGGGTGTACGGGGCCGAGGGGTCCGCGGAGCCGGTACGGGGTGGAGGGAGCTGCAATGCGCAGCGGCACGCTGGAGGGACAGGTGGCCCTGATCACCGGGGCCGGGCGGGGGATCGGGCGGGAGATCGCGCTCGGCCTGGCCGCCGAGGGCATGGCGGTCGGGCTGGTCGGGCGCACCCTGCAGACGCTGACCGACACCCTCAAGGCCTGCGTCAAACAGGGCGCCAAGGGCATCGCGGTGACCGCCGACGTGGCACACCCGGGCGCGGTGCGTGAGGCGGTGCGCAGCGTTGAGCGCGACCTCGGCCCGATCGACCTGCTGGTCAACAACGCGGGCCAGGTCGACCGCGCCGAGGTGCCGATCTGGGAGGTGGACCCGACCCAGTGGTGGCAGGTGCTCGAGGTCAACCTGCGCGGCCCGTTCAACCTGATGCGCAGTGTGCTGCCCGGCATGGTCGAGCGGCGGCGCGGCCGGATCCTCAACCTCAACTCCGGCTTCGCGCTGCGCCCGGACGGCCACTACACGGCCTACGCCACCTCCAAGGGCGCCCTGCTCCAGCTCTCCGACAACATCGCCGATTCGCTGGCCGCCCACCACGTGGTGGTGCTGGACATCAGCCCCGGTGCGGTGGCCACCGACATGACGGCGCGGATGCCGATGTTCGCCGACATGAAGGAGTGGAACAGCCTGCCGTACATGGTGGCGGTCGTGGTGGACACCGCGCGCGGGCGGTTCGACGCGCTGCACGGGCGGTTCGTCCACGCGGGGCGGGACGACCTGCAGCAACTGGTCGCAATGGCCGAGGAGATCAAGGCCAAGGACGCCCGCACGCTGCGGCTGCGCCCGTACGGGGAGGACGACCCGCTGCTGTGACGGGGTGACGGGGTGGCGGCGGGTCAGGAGCAGAGCTGGCTGGCCGTCACGGCGCTGAGACCGCGCTGCTGCAGCGCGGTCAGCACGGCCGGCAGCGCGTCCACCGTGCCCTGGTGCCCCATGTGCAGCGCGACGATCGAACCGGCCTTGACCGACCCGAGTATCCGGCGCTGCACCGCCTCCGCGCCGGGGTCGGCGTAGTCGCGCGGGTCCACGTTGAAGGACAGGCAGTGCTCGTAGCCGACCTTGCGGGCCTGTTCCTTGATCTGCGCGGTGGCGAACTGCGCGGCGGAGGGGCGGAACCATCGGCCGATCGAGCCGGTCAGCGCCTTCAGCCGGTCCGCGCAGCCGGCGATCTCGGCGTAGGCCTGGTCCGGGGACATCGAGGAGATGTCCAGGTGGTTCTGGGTGTGGTTGCCCAGCTCGTGGCCGCCGGCCAGGATCCGCTGGGCCATCTGCGGCTGCTGGTCCAGCCAGCTGCCGACCACCAGCACGGTGACCTTGGCGCCGTGCTGCTCGGCGGCGTCCAGCAGGGCGGTGGCCAGCTTGGGGTCGCCCTGGCCGTGGAAGGTCAGCGCCACCTGCGGGCGGTTCGCCGGGCCGTTGACCACCTCGGGCGGGGTGCCGGCGGCCAGCGGCGGCAGGACCGGGAGGGTCAGGCTCGGCGTCGGGGTCGGCGTCGGGCTGGGCGTGGCCGAGGGGGTGGCCGTGGCGCTCGGGATCATATTGGGCGTCAACGCGGTCGTGCCGGTCCCGGCGGCCGGCTGCGGCGTGGCGCCGTGCGGGCCACCGGCGCCGGTGGCGGCTTCCTGGCCGCAGCCCGCGAGCAGGCCGCCGGCCGCGGTCAGGGTGGCCAGCTGGGCGGTGGTGCGCAGAATCCTGCGGCGGTCGACACTCATCGCCGACAGCATAAATATGACGGGAGGCTGTGGCGATTCGGGCCCGCGTGTCGGACCTCGCTGGTGGACCTCGGCCGGCGGGCCGTCAGACCCGGAAGATCCCGTACGAGAACCCGGCCGCCCGGACCCTGCCCGCCGCCACCTCGACCCCTTCGACCAGCAGCGGCACCGCGTCCGACACCGAGGGCACCGCGAGCTCCGCCGGCTCCCGGCGCGGGTTCACCACCACCAGATGGGTGCCACCGCGCACGTAGGCGAACGGGTAACCGGACCCGAGCACGGTCACCTCGGCACCCGTCCCGAGCTCGGGGGTGTCGCGGCGCAGCCGGATCAGCCGGCGCACCTGGTTCAGCAGCGAGTCGGGGTCGGCCCGCTGCGCGGCGACGTCGGGCCGTGCCGGGTCCGGGTCCAGCGGCAGGTAGAGCACGCCCGGGTCGGCGGTGGAGAACCCGGCGTTCACCGAGGCGTCCCACTGCATCGGGGTCCGCGAGCCCTGCCGGGCCTCGGTGCCGAACTGGCTGCCCTCCTTCTCCGGCAGCCCGGGCACGAACCGCATGCCGATCTCGTCGCCGTAGTAGATCACCGGCAGGGTCGGCCAGCTGAGCAGGAAGGCGAAGGCACAGGCCGCCTGCTCGCGGGTGCGCGGGCCGCAGACCAGCCGGGAGAAGTCGTGGTTGGCGGTCGGCAGCGCGACCAGGCCGCGGCCGTCGATGGCGGCGTCGGCCTGCTGCCAGGCGGTCAGGAACTCCGCCGTGGAGCCGGCGCCGGCCGCGTCGAAGTAGCAGGGCTCGCCGTGTGCCCAGGAGCCCTGGCTGCCGGTGCCGTTGTCCCAGAGCGAGCGCAGACCGCGCCCGTTGAAGTGCAGGAAGAAGTCGGAGTGCAGCCCGGCGGGGACGGAACGGGCCGGATCGCCCCACTCGGCGATCAACACCCGGTCGGGATAGTGCTTGTCCAGCCAGGAGCGCATCTCGCCCCAGAGTTTGGCGGTCTCCAGCTGCCCCGGGTCGTCCTTGACCAGCGAGGCGGCCATGTCCACCCGGAAGCCCGCGACGCCGAGTTCGAACCAGTGCGCCATGATCTGGCGCAGCGCCTCCCGGTTGGCCCGCGGACCGGGGTCGTCGACCGAGCTGCGCCAGGGCTCGGCCGGGTCCGGGCGGGCGTAGCCGAAGTTGAGCGCGGGCTGGATCGGGTAGAAGTTGGCCCGGTAGAAGCCGCCGCGCCGGCCCTGGTTGGGGATCCACTCGTGCACCGGGGCGGTGATCCGGTCCGACCAGATGTAGCGGTCGTCGGCCGGGTCCTGGGCGGACTGCTGGAACCACGGGTGCCGGTGCGAGGTGTGCCCGGGCACCAGGTCGAGCAGCACCCGGATGCCGCGCTCGTCGGCCGCCGCGACCAGCGCGGCGAGGTCCGCGTTGCTGCCGTAGCGCGGGGCGATGCTCAGGTAGTCGGCCACGTCGTAGCCGGCGTCGCCGAACTCGGAGGCGAAGCACGGGCTCAGCCAGACCGCGGTGATCCCGAGCTCGGCCAGGTGGTCCAGGTGCGCCGTGATCCCGGGCAGGTCACCGATGCCGTCGCCGTTCGAGTCGGCGAAGGACTGCGGGTAGATCTGGTAGAGCACGGCCTCGGCGAGCCAACTCGGTACGGACTGACGGTCGGTCATGGGCGCGGCCTCCGTGGATCAGCTGGATCGGGATCAGGATCAGGGGGACGGTGGGGACAGCGGGGCGTACTTCGCCAGGAAGTCCAGCACGTCGCGCAGCCCGCCGTCGTCCAGCAGCAGGGCGCCGTGCCGGCTCCCGTTGTAGAGCTTGAGCACCTTGTTGCCGTCGGGGGAGGCCATGTAGAGCGTGTGGATGTTGTCCCGGAACGGCATGTCGTCCATTTCGGCGGCGAAGAACCCGGGAATCTTCAGGTTGGCCACGGCCTTGCCGGCGTCGTCGCCGTGGTAGACCACCGGGGCGCTGAGCGCGACCACGGCCTGCACCGGCAGCGCCAGCGGCTGTACGGCGGCGACCAGCGAGGCGGTGCCGCCCTTGGAGGCGCCGACCAGCACCACCCTGCTGGCGCCGCGCTGGGCCAGGTAGCGGACCACGGTCGCGATCTCACCTTGTCCGCCACCGGAGTTGAAGGCCAGGATGCCGTAGCCGGCCTTGCTGAAGTCGGCCCAGTGCGGCTGCCACTCGCACAGGTCGCCGCCGGCCTGGTGGGAGAAGACGAGCACGGTCTTGGCCGGATCGGGGCCGGGGTCGCGCAGGTAGGCGTCCAGCGAGCCGCTGTCGGTGGGCAGCGAGTAGGAGCCCTGCAGGGCCTCGTCCTGGGTGAGGCAGCCGTAGGTGGCGCTGGTCTTGCGCGGGGGTGTGGGGCTGAAGTCCGAGGACGACAGCGGCGGGGTCGGGCCCGGGTGCAAGGGGCGGGCAACGCCGTCGCCGTTGGACGGCGAGCCGCAGCCCGCCAGCAGGCCCACGGCCAGTAATACCCCGATGGTGCGCAGCATGGTGTCCCCCGTGACGACTCGGGCGCGCCGTGCTGCGCGCCCTCGTGCAGCCACGCTAGGAAGCGGCGGCGGACCGCGTCAATGGCACTGCACGCTCGGTCAGATCCGGGCGTGCGAGGCGATGTCCGCGGTGAACTCCTCGACCAGCGCCGGGGTGACCGTGGGACGGCAGCGGGCGATCGCCGCGAGGTGGTCCTCGGTGGTGGCGCCGGCGGTCTGCGGCGCGCCGGGCGCCGGACGGGCCAGGTCGCGTTCGAAGGCGGCCTGGGCGGCGCCGCGCGCGGCGTGCTCGATGTCGGCCGGGGTGAACAGCTCGCTGGCGGCGACCAGCACGTCCAGCTCCACGCCCGCCCGGTCCGCCGCGTAGCGGCGCCAGATCGCGGCCCGGGCGGCCGGGTCGGGGGTGCCGATCGGCACCGGGTAGTCGAACCGGCCGGGACGCAGGAAGGCCGGGTCGAGCGAGCGGATCGAGTTGGTGGCGCAGACCAGCACCCGCTCCAACCGGCCGACCCGGGCGAAGGCTTCGCGCAGCGCGGCGGCCAGGTTGCCCTGGTCGGCCAGCCGGGAGGGCAGCAGCTCCACGAACGGCCAGCCGAGCCGGGAGGCGATGGCTCGGGCGAAGGTGGTCTCGCCGGTGCAGCCGGCTCATGTGGAACCGCCCCTCGCGTCGGTTGGTGGCCCGACGGTAGGGGCGGGTGGCCGGGCACGGCGCGCGCCGCAGGGGACAAGCGGCGCGCCGGAACCGTACGGACCGGCGGTGGCGCTCGGCTCAGGTACGCCCGGGGTCTCGCGCAGGCCGAAGGCCTCAGGTCTCGCGCAGGCCGCTCAGATGGGCGAAGACCACCACGTTGGCGGTGTAGTCGCCGCGCTGGCGGTCGTAGGCGCCGCCACAGGTGATCAGGCGCAGCTGGGCGTCGGCGGTCTTGCCGTAGACCCGGTCGTCGGGGAAGGCGTCCTTGGCGAAGACCTCCACGCTGTCCACGGTGAAGGTGGCGGTCACGCCGTCGTCCCGGGCGATGTCCACGCTGCTGGCGGGGGTCAGTGCGCTGAGGCCCCAGAAGACGGCGGGGGCGGTCGCGGTGTCGACGTGGCCGAGCACGATCGCCGGGCCCTTGTTGCCCGGCACGGTGCCGCCCTTGTACCAGCCGACCAGGTTGGTGTCGTTCGCCGGCGGCGGGTTCAGCACGCCGTTCGGGTCCAGGTCCACCTGGGTGAAGGGGGCGTTGACGCCGATGGCGGGGATGCTGATCCGGTTGGGGTGCGCGTCGGGGACCACCACGGCGGGGGTGGTCCGCTTGGCGCCGGCGGAGGGGGAGAGCGGCGCGCTGGGGGAGGCGACGGCCTGAGCGGCGGTTGGCTGGCGCGGCGGGAGCGGGGAGCGCGGCTGCTCGGAGCGGTGGATCAGCAGCAGGCCGATCAGGCAGGCGCCCAGGGCGGCGAACAGGACGTTCCGGCGGCGCGGGCTCAGCCCAGAGCCGAGCGGCGGCGGGTCGTCGGTCGGCGGGACGGGGTTGCCCATGGACGTGCCTTTCTGCGGGAGGCCGGGGGAGCGGGGCGGGGGAGGCAGCCGCCGTGCCCCGCCGGGACGGGGCGGGGGAGGCAGCCGCCGTGCCCCGCCGGGACGGGGCGGGGCACGGCGGCTGGACGGGCTGGGCCGGGTCAGGCCGCCCGGTTGCTGGACGGCTTGCGCCGACGCAGCGCCAGCGCGCCCACGCCGAGGCCACCGGCCAGCAGCACCGCGCCGGTGGTCATGCTGGCGTCGCCGAGGGCGCCGAAGCCGCCGCCGGTGTGCACGCCGCCGTGCGGGCGCCGCTCGGCGTCGCTCCAACTCTTGTCCTTGTCGCTGGACTTGTCCTTCTCCCAGCTCTTCTCGGAGCTCTTGTCAGTGCTCTTGTCGGAGCCCTTCTCCGTGCCCTTGTCGGTGCTCTTCTCGGAGCTCTTGTCGGTGCTCTTGTCCAGGCCCTTGTCCGTGGACTTGGTCGCGTCCAGGTCGGCGGGCTTGTCCATCGGCACCGAGCTGATCGGCCGGTCGGCCGGTACGGAGGTGATCGGCCGGTCGGCGGGCACGCCGGGCGCCGTGTCGGCGAAGGCGAGGGCGGCGGGGGCCAGGCTCAGAGCGGCGGCGGTCAAGGTCGCGGCGGCAAGCCGGTGTGCACGAAGCATGAGTGGGAATCCCTTCGACGGCGCAGCCCGGACGGGCCGACAGTCGTCGGCCAGGGGGACATCCGGGGCGCCTGCTCCACCGTCGGTCGCGCAGCGCTCCGCTGCCACTACACAGCGTGCGAACGTGTGACGCCACGGCCAGTCGGCCCCGCCGGGTGCATCCTGGAGGGGGTACGTGGTGGAGGTGTTGGCGATGACAAAGACGCTGGTCGGATGGCACATCGAGGTGGAGTTCGCCGAGGAGGGCCCGCACACGACGGCGGCCGCCCTGCTCAGGCTCCCGGACGGGCGCGAGCTGCGGGCCCGCGGCGACACCAGCAGGCACCCCGCGGACCCGGAACAGCTGCGGGTGGGCGAGGAGGTCGCGACGGCCCGGGCGTTGCAGGCGCTGGCCAGGCAGCTGCTGGACAAGGCCCACACCGAGATCGACGAGATGGGAGCGGTGCCCAGCTACCCGCTGTAGTCCAGCTGCCCGCTGTGGTTCAGCTACCCCCTGTGATTCAGCTGCCCGTCGTGGCTCAGCTGATCGGACCCCGCGCGGCGGCCAGCTTGATCGCCGCGCGGATCCGGGCGTAGGTGCCGCAGCGGCAGACGTTCTGGATCTGGTCGATGTCCGCGTCGCTCGGCTGCGGGTTCTTGCGCAGCAGGGCGACCGCGGTCATGATCTGGCCGGGCTGGCAGAAGCCGCACTGCGCCACATCGCAGTCGATCCAGGCCTGTTGGACCGGGTGCAGCTGCTCGCCGGTGGCCAACCCCTCGATGGTGGTGACCTGGCGGCCCGCGCAGTCCTGCACGGCCACCGTGCACGGCTGCACCTCGGCACCGTCCAGGTGGCTGGTACAGGCCCGGCAGACGCCCACCCCGCAGCCGTACTTGGGGCCGGTGACGCCGAGCTTGTCGCGCAGCACCCAGAGCAGCGGCATGTCGCCGGGGGCGTCGACGCTGACCGGCTGTCCGTTGAGGACAAAGTTGTAGACAGGCATGGCTCGAGTCCTGACGGTGACGGCGGCCGCGAGGGCGGCGAGTTGGGCGAAGCCGAGAGTGCGTCCGTCGGGGGCCAGCACCGCGCTGTCCCGGGTGCGCAGCGAGCCGGCGGCCAGGCCCCACTGGCGGGCGGCGGCGGTGACCAGCCGGGCCCGAGCGGCGGCGGCCGCCGCCCGGACCGGGGTGTACAGCGAGCGGACCGAGTTGGAGGCGCCGGTCAGCTGGTTGAAGAGCAGCTCCGGTCGGGCGTCGCTGAGTCGGACCCCCACATCGGTGAGCCGGGCGTCCAACTCGTCGGTGGTCAGGCCCTGCCCGACCTCCAGGCGCGGGAGTTGGAGCAGCACCCGGCCGTCGGCGGTCAGCTGCAGCACCAGCAGGCTGGAGGTCGGCAGGCCGGCCAGGATCAACGCGTCGCCGAGGTCCAGCACATCGGGGATGCCCGGCAGGCTGGGAATCGCGGCCTGGGCTGACGGCTCGTCAACTGCCAGGGAGGCGCCGATCGCCAGCGTCGGGGCGGCCACCAGGTAGGTGAGGAAGCGGCGCCGATCGGGATGCGGGGTGGTGATGGGGGCGCCCCTTGCTCGTGGTGATGGTGGGGAGAAGCCGAGCATAGGGAGTGGCCGACTGACGAGTCAACATGGACATGTCTGGGTACGTTCCCTGCCCATGAGACGCTTCCCGCTGGTGGCCGTCGTCGCCACCCTTCTGCTCGCGCTGCTCGGGCCGGCCGGTACCGCCTGGGCCGCCGCGCCCGCCGGCACCGTGCACGGCGGTGCCAGCCAGCCCGTCTACTCCTATGCGCACGCCGTCCGCGAGACCGTCTGGGTCGACACCGGCCTCGACGGGGACGGCAACGGCAGGACCGACCGGGTGGCCGCCGACATCATCCGCCCGAGCGAACCGGCCGCCGCCGGCCGCAAGGTCCCGGTGATCATGGATGCCAGCCCCTACTACTCCTGCTGCGGCCGCGGTAACGAGAGCCAACTGAAGACCTACGACGCCCAGGGGCGCCCGATCCAGTTCCCGCTCTTCTACGACAACTACTTCGTCCCGCGCGGCTACGCCGTGGTGCTGGTCGACCTGGCCGGGACCAACCGCTCGGACGGCTGCGTGGACGTCGGCGGAAGGTCCGACGTGACCAGCGCCAAGGCGGTGGTCGACTGGCTCAACGGACATGCGGTCGGCCACAGTTCACGCACCGGCGGCAGCCCGGTGCCGGCCGGCTGGAGCAACGGCAGCGTCGGTATGATCGGCAAGTCCTGGGACGGCACCATCGCCAACGGGGTCGCCGCCACCGGCGTCGCCGGCCTGAAGACCGTGGTCCCGATCTCCGCGATCAGCTCCTGGTACGACTACTACCGCTCCCAGGGCGCCCCGCTCTACGGCGGCACCCCGGCCGACCTGGCCGGCTACGTCGAGGACCAGGCCACCACCGCGCGCTGCGCCGCCCAGCAGAGCGCGCTCGCGGCCGGCGCCCCCTACAGCGGGGACTGGACACCGCTGTGGCAGCAGCGCGACTACCTGGCCTCGGCGAACCAGGTGCGGGCCAGCGTCCTGCTGGTGCACGGCATGCAGGACCTCAACGTGCGGACCGTCAACTTCGGCCAGTGGTGGGACGCGTTGGCGGCGCGCGGGGTGGAGCGCAAGATCTGGCTCTCGCAGACCGGGCACGTCGACCCGTTCGACTTCCGGCGCGGCGCCTGGGTGGACACCCTGCACCGCTGGTTCGACCACTACCTGCTGGGCGTGGCCAACGGGATCGAGACCGAGCCGATGGCCGACATCGAGCGGGCCCCCGACCAGTGGACCCAGGACGCCCGATGGCCCGCGCCCGGTACCGCGCAGACCACCGTGCACCTCAACCCGGGTGCACTCGGCGGAAGTTCCAACAGCGGGACGGCCTCCTTCACCGACGACCCGAGCCGGGACGAGAACGCCTGGGCCGCCGACGCGGACCTGAGCACTCCCGACAAGACGGTGCTCAGCACCGGCGTGCTCGGCCAGGACCTGCGGCTCTCCGGCAGCGGCTCGGTCACCCTGACGGTCAGCTCCAGCACCAGCAGCGCCCACCTCAGCGCGGTGCTGGTGGACCTGGGCGCGGCCACCGTCCGCGACTACCAGGGGACCGGCGAGGGCATCAACACCCTTGGCACCCGCTCCTGCTGGGGGCAGAGCACGACCGGTGACAGCGCCTGCTTCCTGGACACCGCCGCCGCCACCGCCCAGGTGGACGCCACCGTGTTCAGCCGGGGCTGGGCCGACCTCGGCCACTACGCCTCGCTCGACCACGGCGTCGCACTCACCCCCGGCGCGCCGTACCGGATGACCGTGCACCTGGCGGCCACCGACCACGTGGTGCCCGCCGGACACCGGCTGGCGCTGATCCTGGCGGGCACCGACAACGGCCTGGTCGACCCGCCGGACACCCGCCCGACGGTCACCGTGGACCTGGCCGCCTCCTCGCTGCAGCTCCCGCTGGTGGGCGGTGCGGCCCGGCTGACCGGCGGCGGCGAGCCGGCCGCACTCCCGCACCACGTCCTGACCGGACACCAGCCCCGGCTGCTCGGCTAGTTCCCAACCGATAAGAAGAGCCGGCCCTGCTCGGCCCGGCGGCGGACCGCCGGGCCGAGCAGGGCGACCCGGCCCAGGTCGGCCAGCCGGCCGAAGGCCACCGCGTGGTACCCGGCCGGCCGCTTGCCGGCCAGGCTCAGCGCGCGCCGATTTGAGTGATCGTCACCGCGGCCACGCTCCGCGGGCCGCCCGAGCCGTCACCAGTCGGGCGCCACCAGCTCCCCGGTGCTCGCCCGGTGCACCGCGATCGCCTCCATCGGGCAGAGCTCGGCGGCCTCGACCACCGCCTCGTGCGCGTCGGTGCGCTCGCGGCGCGGGCGGGCCCGGCCGTCCTCGCCGAGCGCCAGGTCGGCGGGCGCGGTGGAGGCGCAGAGCCCGGTGCCCACACAGCGACCGCGGTCGACGGTGACCACCAGGTCCGGCCCGCCCGGGTCCGCCGCGCCCAGGTCCGCCGCGTTCGGGTCCGACGGTTCGGCGCTCACCAGGTGACCGGGAGGGACTGCGGGCTGCGGGTGAGCAGGCCTCGCCGCCAGTCGATCCCGTCCGGCGGCACGGTCAGCCGCAGCTGGGGCAGCCGTCGGGCCAGCCGGTGCAGGGCCAGCTCCAGCTCCATCCGGGCCAGCCAGGAGCCCAGGCAGTGGTGCGGGCCGGCGCCGAAGGTCAGGTGCGGGGTGCCGGGCGGCTCGAACAGCCCGGCCCGCCAGTTCTCCGGGTAGACCGCCGGGTCCTGGTTGGCGCTGACGGTGTCGGCGGCCACCACACTGCCCGCCGGGATCAGCACCCCGCCGATCTCCACGTCCTGGGTGGCCCGGCGGAGCAGCCCGGGCAGCACCTCCGCGTCGCCGAGCGGGATGCTGCGCAGCAGCTGCTCGGCCGCCACCGAGGCCTGCGCCTCGTCCCCGGCCAGCCGCTGCCAGTCGTCCCGGCCCTCGGTGAGCAGGTAGACCAGCGCGTTGCCGAGGGTGGTCATCGTGGTCTCGTGGCCGCCCACCACCAGGCCGATGGTCAGCATGACGATCTGATGCTCCGTCACCTCGGCTTCCTGGTCGGCGGCCTGGACCAGCGAGCTGACCAGGTCATCGCCCGGCTCGGCCCGGCGCTGGGCCACCAGGGCGGCTCCGAAGGCGCCGAAGTCCTGCATCGCGTCCTGGACTTGGCGCGGCGTGTAGGCGGAGGTGGCCAGCGCGTGGTCGCTCCAGTAGGCCAGCCGCTTGAGGTCGAGTCCGTCCAGGCCCATCAACCGGCTGATCACCGCCACTGGCAGCGGGCGGGTGAAGGTGGCGACAAGGTCGAGCGGCTGCTCGTCCGCTCCGGGCTGGTGGGCGTCGGTCAGCTGGTTGAGCAGGTCCTCGACCACCGAGGCGACCCAGGGCCGCCAGCGGGCGATGGCCCGGGGGGTGAAGGCGCGCTGGACGGTGCGGCGCAGCCGCTGGTGGTCGGGGCCGTCCAGGTTCAGCAGGCTCTGCGGATCGTCCAGCAGGTTCGGGTAGGGGGTGAGCGCGGGGGCGTCGGGAGCGTAGAGGTGGGCCCGGTTCAGCCGCGGGTCGGTGAGCACCTGGCGGACGTCCGCATGGCGGCGGACCAGCCAGACCGGGGTGCCGGTGCGCAGCGCGGTGAGCATCGGCGGACCGGCTTCCATGGCGCGCAGGCAGTGCAGCGGGATCAGCGGCTCGGCGCTCGGCGCGTCGCTGTGGTCGAGGGACACAGTTCCTCCTGGCGGTAGGCCTTGCTACCGACGGTAAACGGCCGATCGCCAGTCAACCAGAGGGCGTAGCCGGGAAGTTGGGGGCGTGCGCAGGAGTCGCACGTGCGCCGGGTTTGCCGCGCGCAGCCAGCGGGAGGATCGTGGAGGAAGGGCTTCGGGAGCGAGGTGCCCATGCGTGATGCGGTGATCCGGACGGCGGGGCTGACCAAGGTGTACCCGAAGTCGGAGACGCGCGCCGTGGACGGCCTGGACCTGGAGGTCCGGCACGGCGAACTGTTCGGTCTGCTCGGCCCCAACGGCGCCGGCAAGACCACCACCGTGGGCATGCTGACCACCCGGGTGGTGCCGACCGAGGGGTCCGCCTGGATCGGCGGGATCGACGTGGTGCGCCGACCGACCCTGGTCAAACAGGTGATCGCGGTGGTCTCTCAGCAGAACACCCTGGACCGCTCGCTGACCGTGCGGGAGAACCTCTACTTCCACGGCCTGCTCTTCGGCTACCCGGCCCGCGCCGCCCGCCGCACCGCCGACGAGCTGCTCGCCCGCTTCCACCTGGGCCGCTGGGCCGACGCCTCGGTCTACGCGCTCTCCGGCGGCCTGGCCCAGCGGCTGATGGTGGCCCGGGCGATCTTCCACCAGCCCGCCGTGCTCTTCCTGGACGAGCCCACCGCGGGCCTGGACCCGCAGAGCCGGCTGGCGCTCTGGGAGATCCTGGCCGGACTGATCGCCGAGGGCCAGACCATCCTGCTGACCACCCACAACATGGAGGAGGCCGACCAGCTCTGCGACCGGGTGGCGATCATCGACCACGGCCGGGTACTGGCGCTGGACACCCCGGCCGCGCTGAAACAGGCGGTGGAGGCCGACACCGTGGTCACCGTGCAGGCCTCCGGCGACCCCGCCGCGCTGGCCGAGCGGCTGGTCAGGGAGGTCGCCGGGGTCGGCCGCACCCGACTGCTGCCCGGCGGGGTGGAGCTGCAGGTCAAGGTCGGCGGCGCCGACCGGCTGCTGCCCCGGGTGCTGGGCGCGGCCGAGTCCGGCGGCTTCGAGGTGGCCGACCTGTCGGTGGCCGAGCCGACCCTGGAGACCGTCTTCATCAGCCTGACCGGGAAGGAGCTGCGGGACTGATGGCCACCGAGGAGATGCTCACCGACCAGATGCTCACCGTGCGCCCGCCGCGCTCGGCCTTCGCCGCCGCCCGCTCGGCCCTCGGCGCGCTGATCCAGCGCGACCTGCTGGTGCTGCGCAAGCACTTCGGCGAGTTCGCCGGCCGGACCATCATGCAGCCGCTGCTGCTGGTCTTCGTCTTCCTCTACGTCTTCCCGACCATCGGCCAGGGCGTCGGTGCGGGCGGCGGTACCAAGGGCGAGTCGGACTTCGCGACGGTGCTGGTGCCCGGGGTGGTGGCGGTGACCATCATGTTCCAGGGCATCCAGTCGGTGGCCATCCAGCTCTCCCAGGAGTTCGGCTACACCCGGGAGATCGAGGACCGGGTGCAGGCGCCCTGCCCGCTCTGGCTGGTCGCGGTGGCCCGGGTGCTCTCCGGCGCCACCCAGGGGATGATCTCGGCGGTGCTGGTCTTCCCGATCGCGGCGGTGGTGCACGCGCCCGGGGTGCACGCGCACCTGTCGGTGCACTGGTGGGTGGTGGTCACCCTGATCCCGCTGGCCTGCCTGGCGATGACCTCGCTCGGGCTGGTGCTCGGCACCACCTTCGAGCCGCGCAACATCGGGCTGATGTTCGGCTTCGTGGTGCTGCCGCTGGTCTTCCTCGGCGGCACCTACTACCAGTGGACCAGGCTCTCGGCGGTGCAGGTCGGCGGGTTCCCGTGGCTGCAGACGCTGGTGCTGGTGAACCCGCTGATCTACATCGCCGAGGGCATGCGGGCGGGGCTGACGGCCGCCTCGCACATGCACCTGTACGTGGTCTACCCGGTGCTGATCGGCTTCTGCGTGCTCTTCCTCAGCCTCGGGCTGCGCAACTTCAGACGGCGGGTGCTGTCCTGAGGAGGGCGGGTGCCGTCCTGGGCTACGCGGCCGCGCGCGAGGCCGCCACGGTCTCGCGCAGGGCGGCGTCCAGGTCCTCGCGCCCGGTCGGCTCGAGGTAGAGCTCGCCGCAGAGCAGCTCGGCGAGGTGCTCGGTGTCCAGGCCGCCCTCCAGCCCGCGCAGTCGGTGCCCGAGGCCGACACCGCGCAGCACCGCGCGCAGCGCGCTCGGCGGCAGCCGACGGACCCGGACCGGGTACGGTCGCCCGGCCGCTGCCGCGAATCGGATCAACAGCTGACGCCAGGTCATGTTGCCGTCCGCGACCGGGAGATCGGTCCCGAGCCCGCGCTCCAGGGCGTCGACCGTGGCGGTCGCCACCGAGCGCACGGTGACCGCCGCGGTACCCCCGGGCGGGGCCAACAGCGGTGCGCGCGAGGCCAGCCAGGGCACGGCCGGGGCCCAGAGCGGGCGCCGTCCCGGGGTGGCGCCGAAGACGAACGGTATCTCCAGCACGGCCACCGGCAGCGCGTCGCCGGCCGCCTTCCGGGCGGCCTCGGCCTGCAACATCCGGCTGCGAACGTACGGGTGACGGTCCGTCAGCCGAAGCTCGGGGCGCTGCCGGTGGATCGCGGTGAAGTACGAGCCGTGCAGCACCGCCTGCTCCACGCCGACCCGGCGGGCGGCGGAGAGCAGCCGCCGCACCGGCTCGACGTTGGCCTCGGTGAAGTAGGCCTCGGCCGGGCGGCGCGGCACCGTGCGGTCGTCCGCCCCCGCCGCGAAGACCACGCCCTGGTGGCCGTCCAGCAGTCGG
Organism: Kitasatospora azatica KCTC 9699; assembly: GCF_000744785.1. Taxonomy (NCBI): domain Bacteria; kingdom Bacillati; phylum Actinomycetota; class Actinomycetes; order Kitasatosporales; family Streptomycetaceae; genus Kitasatospora; species Kitasatospora azatica. The sequence goes on from NZ_JQMO01000003.1 coordinate 5,491,942, forward strand.
GCCCACTCGTCCTCGGTGAGCCGCTGGGCGTCACCGAGGACGAGGTCGAGTCCGGGTCTCGGGGATCGGGCGAGGACGGTGGCCTGGTGGCCGCCGTCGGTCAGTCGATCCACGACGTGGTGCCCGATGAACCCTGTCCCGCCGACCACGAGTACCCGCATGTGCGGGAGGCTACTCCGCGCCGAAGCGCTCGCGCCAGGCCGCCAGGTCCTCATCGGTGATCTTGGCGAAGAGCACCGGCGGCACGGTGAACGCCGTGCCGGCCGCGACGAAGTCCAGCCCGGTGGCCTGCTCCGCGCTCACCCAGCCGGGCTCGCCCGACTCGGCCGAGGCGAAGACCGCCCGCATCACGGCACTGGTGGCCGGGATGAACGGCGCCGAGATCACCCCGTACAGGTGGATCAGGTTCATCGCGGTGCGCAGCGTCAGCGCGGCGCCGGCCTCGTTGGTCTTGATCTCCAGCCAGGGGGCCTTGGTCTCCAGGTACACGTTGCCCGCGCTCCACAGGGCCCGCAGCGCCTGGCTGGCCTTGCGGAACTGCAGGGTCTCCAGGTGCCCCTGGTACTCGGCCAGCAGACCGGCCAGCTCGACGCCCAGCGCGTGCTCCGCCTCGCCCGGCGCGTCGCCGGCCGGGACGGTGTCGCCGAACCGCTTGAGCGAGAAGGAGAGCACCCGGTTGACGAAGTTGCCCAGGGTGTCGGCCAGGTCCTTGTTGACGGTGGAGGCGAAGATCTCCCAGCTGAAGCTGGTGTCGTCGGACTCCGGCGCGTTCGCCATCAGGAAGTAGCGCCAGTAGTCGGCGGGCAGCAGCTCCAGCGCGGCGTTGGTGAAGACGCCGTGCTGCTGGCTGGTGGAGAACTTGCCGCCGTAGTAGTTCAGCCAGTTGAAGGCCTTGACGTAGTCGACCTTCTTCCACGGCGCCCGGGTGCCGATGATGGTGGCCGGGAACATCACGGTGTGGAAGGGGACGTTGTCCTTGGCCATGAACTCGGTGTAGCGGACGTCGTCGGCCTGGTACCACCAGGACTTCCAGTCCCGGTTCGCCGGGTCCGCGTCCGACCACTCCTTCGTCGCGCCGATGTACTCGATCGGGGCGTCGAACCAGACGTAGAAGACCTTGCCCTCGGCGGCCAGCTGCGGCCAGACGTCGGCCGGCACCGGGACGCCCCAGTCCAGGTCGCGGGTGATCGCCCGGTCGTTGAGGCCCTCGGTCAGCCACTTGCGGGCGATCGAGGAGGCCAGCGTCGGCCAGTCCCGGCCGTGCTCGTCGATCCAGGCCTCGACCTCGCCGGCCAGCTTGGACTGCAGCAGGAACAGGTGGGTGGTCTCGCGGACCTCGAGCTCGGTGGAGCCGCTGACCGCCGAGCGCGGGTTGATCAGGTCGGTCGGGTCGAGCAGCCGGGTGCAGTTCTCGCACTGGTCGCCGCGCGCCTTGTCGTAGCCGCAGTGCGGGCAGGTGCCCTCGATGTAGCGGTCCGGCAGGAAGCGGCCGTCGGCGATCGAGTAGACCTGGCGGATCGAGCGCTCCTCGATGAAGCCGTTGGCCTTCAGCTCGCGGGCGAACTCCTGGGTGATCTCCCGGTTCTGCTGCGAGGAGCTGCGGCCGAAGTAGTCGAAGGAGAGCTGGAAGCCGTCGTAGATCGCCTTCTGCGCGTCGTGCTGCTCGGCGCAGAACTCCGCCACCGACTGGCCGGCGGCCTTGGCGGCCAGCTCGGCCGGGGTGCCGTGCTCGTCGGTCGCGCAGATGTACAGCACGTCGTGGCCGCGCTGGCGCAGGTAACGGGAGTAGACATCCGCCGGGAGCATGGACCCGACCATGTTCCCCAGGTGCTTGATCCCGTTGATGTAGGGAAGCGCGCTGGTGATCAGGTGTCGAGCCATCCGGGGAAGCTCCCATTCATGTAGGCGGCGCGCGCCGGGTGCCAGGCACCCGGGCGGGCGGATCGGCGGCCATCGCCGAGGAATGCGGCCAGTCTATCGGCCGTGACCGGGCCGCCCGTACGGCATTACGGCCCGAGCGCGCCGGTCAGGGCTGCGGGACGTTGGGCGGGGTGGAGCCGCTCCAGATGTAGATCGGGTTGCCGGAGCCGGTGTACTTCTGCGGGTTGACGTCCATGCACTGGTTGGCGTCGTCCCCCGCGTTCTGCGAGACGGCGGTGGTGGGCATCGCGGTCGGCGCCGGCGGCTGCGCGCCGCCGGAACCGCCGGGCGCGGCGGTCGGGAACTGGGTGCCGGTGGTCCAGTCGGTGCCGACCACCAGGGTCAGGTGGGTGGCCGAGGCGGTGGACTCGCTCAGCGCCGCGTCGGGCAGGCCGAGCACACCGGCCAGCGCCTTGGCCTCGGCCTCCTTGGCGGCCGGGTAGAGCAGCTTGGTCGGCGACTTGGGCACCGCGCTGGTGTCCCGCTGGGCGTGCGTGTAGCCCTGGTTGACCAGCGCCTCGGCGATCGCGGTGCTGCGCATGCTGGCGCCGCTGGCGTTCTGCACGTCCACCCGCACGGTCGACTTGTCGGCCGGGGTGGCCGGTGCGCTGCTCGGCGCGGCCGGTGCGGAGCTGCTGGGCGCCGCCGGTGCGCTCGGGGCGTCGCTGGGCGCGGCGGTCGGGGCCGGCGCGTTGCGGTCCAGCGGGACGTCGTTGACGACCATCTGGAACAGCTTGGTCGAGTCGGCGTTCGGCTCGACCAGGGCGGCCTGGGGGTTCTTCGGGTCCGGCACGTAGGTGAAGGGCATGGTCACCGAGGTGATCCGGTTGGCCGGCACCTTGTTGAGCTCCATGGCCAGGCCGGCCAGTGACTGGATGGTGGCCAGCGCGTTGTCCACCTGGAGGGCCTTGCTGGCGGCCACCGCGAGGTCGTTGAGCTTGAGCGGGTCGGCCAGTGTCTTGGCCGACTTCATCTTGCGGATCATCGAGTTGAGGTAGAGGTGCTGGGCGTGGGTGCGGCCGATGTCGCTGCCGTCCTCCCAGGCGTGCCGGGTGCGCAGCCACTCCAGCGCCTGCACGCCCTGGATGGTGTGGGTGCCGGCCGGCAGCACCAGGTGCGAGCCGGTCTCGTGCCGGACACCGTCGATGTGCTCGACCTGATAGTCCATCACGTTCTGCTTGGTGCAGACGTCGACACCGCCGACCGCGTCGGCCATGCTCACCACGCCCGCGAAGTCGATCATCATGTAGTGGTCGATGTGGATCCCGGTGAGGGTCTCCCAGGTGTCCACCACGCAGCTCGGCTCGCCGACGTTGAGGCTGTCGGTGATCTGCGACTTGCGCGCCTTCCAGACCTGCTTGGTCTTGGAGTTGGTGCAGCTGGGTATGGAGGCCTGGGTGTCGCGCGGGATGCTCAGCACCGAGGCGTTGCTGCGGTCGGCGGAGAGGTGGACCAGCATCTCCACGTCGGCGTGCGGGGCGCCGCTGTCGCAGGCGCCGCCGAGGTTGCAGTCCTCGGGCTTGTCACGGGAGTCGGAGCCGAGCAGCAGGATGTTGATCGGCTTCTGGCCGGCCGCGTTGGCCTTGGACTCGGGGGCCAGTGCCGAGCCGCCGTTGTTGAGGTCGCCCTTGCGGAAGTTGGAGTTGAGGTACTGGACGTAGGAGTAGCCGCCGACGACCGCGAGCAGCACGACCAGACCGGTGCCGCCGGCGCCGTACTTGAGCAGGCGTTTGCGTTTGGCGGCCTTGCTGAGCGGGGCGCCCTTGCCGCGCCGGCCCTTGGCGGCCTGCTGGGCGGCTCGGCGGGCGGCCGCGCGGCCCTGGGGCGCGCCTTCCTCGGGTGGGCTGGGCGCGGCCAGCCGGCCTTCGGTCGTGCGGTCTCCGTCAAGCGTCATCAGGTGTCCACCAAGCTGGCCTGGCCAGGTCCCTCCCCTGGACTCTTGGCGGGAGACTATATCAATTCGAGATCATAGGTTTATGTGATGAGTGCGACCTAGTGGGGGAGCGGATCCCATGAACCATCAGAAAACACCGGCCGTTGGGAAGTACGCACGGGTGGAGCGGGAGCGGCGCTTCCTCTTCGCCGAGCCGCCGGCGCCGGCTGTGGTGACCGTCACGCGCCGGATCGACGACCGCTATCTCACCGGCACCCGCCTGCGGCTTCGCCGGGTCGAGCGGACGGACAGCGGGGCGGTCGAGCTCAAGCTCACCCAGAAGCTGCCCGGCACGCCGTGGGGGCTGGTCACCAACACCTATCTCTCGCCCGAGGAGTACCGGCTGCTCGCCACCCTTCCGGCGCAGGTGATCCGCAAGACCCGGTACAGCGTCCCGCCGCTCGGCATCGACGTGTTCGAGCCGCCGCTGCACGGGCTGGTGCTGGCCGAGGCGGAGTTCGACACCGAGGAGGAGGCGCGGGTCTTCGCCCCGCCGGCCGGATGCGTCGCCGAGGTCACCGCGGACCCGCGGTTCACCGGTGGCAGCCTGGTGTCCGCGAGCCGGGCGCAGCTGCGCGCCCGGCTCGCGGAGTACGGCATTCAAATCGAGTAGGTGTTCGATTCACGAGCTACGCTGGACCCATGCGCACCCACCTGCAGGGCTCCCTCTTCGAAGCCGGGGACGAGATCGGCCTCGGTCCGCTCGGCGGGCAGCGGCGCACGGTGCTGGGCCAGGGTGCCTGGGTCGACCACCTGCCGGGCTGGCTGACCGGCGCCGACGAACTGTTCGAACTCCTGGCCGGGGCGGTGCCCTGGCGGGCCGAGGAACGGGTGATGTACGAGCGGGTGGTGGCCGTACCCCGGCTGCTCGCCTCCTACGGTGCGGGCCAGGCGCTGCCGCACCCGGTGCTCGACCGGGCCCGGGAAGCGCTCAGCGCCTGGTACCGACCGGAGCTCGGCGAGCCCTTCGTCACCGCCGGACTCTGCTTCTACCGGGACGGACAGGACAGCGTGGCCTGGCACGGCGACCGGATCGGGCGCGGCGCCACCGAGGACACCATGGTCGCGATCGTCTCGGTCGGCGAACCGCGCCAGCTGCTGCTGCGACCCCGCAACGGTGGTGGCGCGAGCACCGGATACCCGCTCGGGCACGGCGACCTGGTGGTGATGGGCGGCTCCTGCCAGCGCACCTGGGAGCATGCGGTGCCGAAGACGGCGCGGGCGGTGGGGCCGCGGATCAGCATCCAGTTCCGGCCGCGCGGGGTGGCCTGACCAACCGAGCTACGAGTCGAGCCCGGTCTCCAGCGCGAGCAGTTCCGCCACCGTCTGCCGGCGCCGGATCAGCCGGGTCTGCTCGCCCTCGACCAGCACCTCGGGGATCAGCGGGCGCGAGTTGTAGGTGGAGGACATGCTCGCGCCGTAGGCACCGGCGTCGTGGAAGACGACCAGGTCGCCGATCTCGGTGCGGGGCAGCGGGATCGGTTCCACGTCGCCGCCGGCCAGCTGGGTGAAGACGTCCCCGGACTCGCAGAGCGGACCGGCCAGGACGGTGTCGCGCTCGTCGGCGAGCCGCGGTTCGCCGTCGGGGGTGAACACCGAGACGCGGTGGCTGCTGCCGTACATCGCGGGCCGCATCAGGTCGTTGAACCCGGCGTCGACCAGGACGAAGTGGTTGCTGCCGACCGGCTTCTGCGCTCGCACCTCGGCCGCCAGCACACCGGCGCCGGCCACCAGGAACCGGCCGGGTTCGATCTCCAGCCGCACCGGGTGGCCGAGTTCGCGGACCAGCTCCTGCCGGGCGGCGTCCCAGAGCCGGAAGTACCGGTCGGTGTCCACCTCGGCCTGACCCGGACCGTACGGCACGGAGAGGCCGCCGCCGGCCGAGATGGCCCGCACGTCCCGCCCGCTGAGCCGCACCTGCTTGACCATGGTCTCGCAGACCGCCTCCAGGTGGCCGTAGTCCACCCCGGAGCCGATGTGCATGTGCAGGCCGATCAGGTCCAGTCCGTGACGGTCGATCAGATCCAGGCTCTCCTGCAGGTGCTCGTGCCAGATGCCGTGCTTGCTCTGCTCGCCGCCGGTGTTGGTCTTGCGGCTGTGGCCGTGCCCGAAGCCCGGGTTGATCCGGATCCAGACCGGGTGGCCCGGGCTGGCCGCGCCCAACTGGTCGAGCATCTGCGGGGATCCGGCGTTGACCGGCACGCCCAGTTCGACCACCCGGCGCAGCGTCGGACGGTCCAGCAGGTCGGCCGTGAAGACCACCGGCTCGTCCGGTCCGCCCACCTGGTAGCCGGCGGCCAGCGCGCGCTCGATCTCGCCCAGCGAGACGGCGTCCACCAGCACGCCCTGGGCCCGCATCAGCCGCAGGATGTGCGTGTTGGAGCAGGCCTTCTGCGCGAACCGGATGGTGTCGAAGCGGCGCAGCCGGGCGATCTGGGCGCGGATCAGCTCGGCGTCGTAGACCCAGGCGGGGGTGCCGTGCTCACGGGTGATCCCGGCCAGGCGCGGGCCGCTGAGCGAGCCGCCGAACGGGCCGTCGAGGCCATCGAAGCCATCGAGGCCGTTGCGGCCGTCGGGCTCGCCGGTGCCGGAGGTGGGGGCAGTGGTCACGGGTCAGTCCTTCTCGCTGGTCAGGCCGCGGCCACCGTACGGGCGGCGCTCGCGCCGGCGAAATCCGTTTCGGGACCGGCCGCGGGCCCTGTTCGGCGAGGCGTGGGCGCGAGCGGAAGTTGTCCGCGCGAGCGCCCGCCGCCCTGGACGAATGCGGGGCCACCACGGCTCGTTCGGAAGATAATCCCGTGCCGCGATCGGTGGACATCGAGTCCGGTATCTGGGACGCGGCGGCGACCGGGCGGGCCCGAGTCAGGATCGCGTATGGATTCGGGCCAGGTGCGTATGGAACGCGTCAAGAAGGTGCTCGGTGGGCCTGCGGCCGCTTTTCCTCAAGGCCATGCGGCTGTATCGAGCGCGGCCGGGCGGCCGACACTACTACCCCGAGCTGCGGCGGATGGCCGCGAGCCTGTCCGGCGCACTGGCCTTCCTCGGCGCGGCCGCGCTGGCGTTCGCACTGGCCGCGGTGGGGGAGCTGCGGCCGTGCTGGCTGTCGCTGGGAGCCTTCGCCCTGCTCTGCGCGGTGCTCGGGGCGTGCTCGCGGGTCGCGGCGACGCCGTTGATCGCCGGGGCGGACTGGCTGGTCTACAACGGCTTCGTGGTGCACCGCTACGCCACCGTCGCCTGGACCGGGACCGGGCTGGAACTGGCCAGGTACGGGCTGTTCGCGGCGGCCGCGCTGGCCACCGCATTGCCGGCCGGACTGCCGCGCCGAAAGATCCGCGCCGAGCACTGGCCGCCGCCCGGCGCGGGAAGGTGAATCGCCCGGACCGCGGTCAGCAGGCCAACCGGCGGTCCGGACGCGGCGGATGAGCAGGCGGAGCGGGATGAGCCGCCGGGCCGTCCGGTCCCGGTTGCGCCGGAGCCCGCTGGGCCGGAACCCGCTGGGCAGTCCGCTCGGCGCCGTCCCGGTACCGGTCCACGGCGGCCTGCGCCGCGCGGGCCAACTCCCGTCGTCCGGTGTACTGCCCGGACGGCAGCGGGGCGGGGAGGACCACCTCGGCCACCAACCCGTCCGCGGCGAGCACCCGCCGCAGCGAGAAGAGCAGCCCGTCCTCGCCCACGAAGGCCGCCGCCGTGGTCGACAGCCCGCCGAGCCGGTAGCGCAGGGCCATCGGCTGCACCGGCACCCCCGCGTCGAGCGCCGCCTGGAAGAGCGCGGGCCGGAACCGTCCGCCGGCCCGGCCGCACCAGGTGCTGCCCTCCGGGAAGACCGCCACCCGTTCGCCCCGGCGCAGCGCCCCGGCGAGCTCGGCGACAGTGCCGGGCAGCGCGCGCAGCCGGTCCCGGTCGATGAACAGGGTGCCGCCCCAGGCGGCGAGCGGACCGAGCAGCGGCCAGCGGCGCACCTCGGTCTTGGCCATCATCCGGGCGGGTCGCAGCGCGGCGATCAGCAGGATGTCCAGCCAGGAGACGTGGTTGGCCACCAGCAGCGCGCCGCCGCCAGGTCCACCGCGTCCACGGCCGGCAGCCGAACCGTCGGCCGAGCGGACCCGCACCCTGACCCCCAGCGAGCCGAGCACCAGCCGCGCCCAGGCCCGGATCAGCGCTGCCCGCACCCGCGGCGGCAGTCCGCGCACCGGTGGGATCAGCGCCACCCCGGTGATCAGTACTGCGGCGCACCCCAGCGCGCGCAGCAGCTGCCGTCCGGGGCCGACCGTGACCGCCGGCCGCTCCACGCAGGCCTCGGGCGTGCACGGCGCGGTCGGCAGCCAGACACTCGAGCGAACCGCCACGCTTGCGCTGCCTGTCCCGCCGGAGCGGGCTGTCCCGCTTGCGCTGCCTATCCCGGGGCTCATGCCGCACCCAGGAAGTGCCGCAGGTACCGGGGGTCGGTCCGGCGCAGCGAGAGCAGCACGAACAGGTCGGCCACGCCGAACTCGGGGTCGTGCGCGGGCGTTCCGCAGACCCAGGCGCCCAGCCGCAGGTAGCCGCGGAGCAGCGGCGGCACGGCGGCCCGGGCAGCGCGGGGGCGGCCGGTCGGGTCCCAGGGGCGGTGCGGCGTCACCCGGTACTCCTCGGGGGCCAGGTACTTGGTCGCGACGTTGTCCCAGACCCCGGCCGCCAGCGCGCCGCCGTCGTCCAGCGGCACCGAGCAGCAGCCCGCGATCCAGTCGTGGCCGCTCTCCGCGAGGTAGCGCGCGATGCCGCCCCACATCAGGTTGATCACCGCCCCGTTGCCCCGGTGGTCCGGGTGGATGCAGGAGCGGCCGACCTCGACCAGGTCCCCGCGCAGCCCGGCCAGCCGGGACAGGTCGAACTCGGTGTCGGAGTACAGCCGGCCGGCCCGGGCCGCCTGGCTGGGCCGGAGCAGCCGGTAGGTGCCGACCACCTGGCCGGTGGCCAGTTCGCGGACCAGCAGGTGGTCGCAGTAGTCGTCGAAGGCGTCGACGTCCAGGCCGGGCAGCGGGCTGTCGAGGACCGCGCCCATCTCCTCGGCGAAGACCTGGTGGCGCAGGCGCTGGGCGGCGCGCACGTCCTCGCCGCTCTGGGCGAAGGAGATGGCGTAGCGGGACGGGGCCGCGAGCTGGGCCGCGGCGGGACGCAGTGGGGCGATGGTCATGGCGAACTCTCCGTCGGGAGGAGGGCGAAGGCCTGGCACTGGGAGTTCTCGCCGGTCCGACTGGCCTTGAAGTGGCCAACCGACGGAGTCGAGATGTGCACCCGCTGAATGGCTGGCCGGTGCTGGAAGCCGCCGCCTGCTGGTCACGTGCCGGACGCCGGGAGGTCGTCTGCCGGCCATGACGCCCCGTCACCGTTCCCCGCATGCCGAACTGGGGCGTGACCGCCGACCCGCTGCACTGTCGACGGCTGGGACTGGCCGGATCGGTGGCGCTCGCGGTGGGCGGACTGGCCTCCGGCGCGGTGCCGGTCGGCGCTCCGCGCTCGCTGGCCGATCTCGGGCTCTTCCTCGCCTACTTCGGCATGGTGCTGCTGGTCGCCGCCTGGCTGCTGCTCGGCCGCGCGATCCGGAGCCCGGAGCGGCCCAGCCAGCGCTGGCTGCTGTACACCCTCGGCTGGTGGGCCGCGCCGCTGGTGCTCGGGCCGCCGCTGTTCAGCCGGGACGTGTACAGCTACCTGGCCCAGGGCGCGCTGGTGCAGGCCGGGGTGGACGTCTACACCAACGGGCCCGCGGTGCTCGGCGGCCCGCTGGCCGCCCAGGTGCCGGGCGTCTGGCAGAACACGCCGGCGCCGTACGGTCCGGTCTTCCTCGAGCTGTCCAGCCTGACCGAGCGCCTGTTCGGCACCGGGCTGCACACCGGGGTGCTCGGACTGCGACTGGTGGCGCTGCTGGCCACCGGCGGACTCGCGGTGCTGCTGCCCCGGCTGGCCCGGGCCTGCGGGGTGGACCCGGCGGCCGCGCTCTGGCTCGGCGCGCTCAACCCGCTGCTGCTCTTCCACCTGGTGGCGGGCGCCCACAACGACGCCGTGCTGCTCGGCCTGCTGGTCGCCGGACTGGTCGCGGCCCGGCGCGGCCACCCGGTGCTGGCGGCCGTGCTGGTCACCCTCGCCGCGCTGGTGAAACTGCCGGCCGCGCTCGGCCTGTTCGCCGTGCTGCTGCTCTGGAACGGCCAACTGCGCGGTCGCGCCCGGCTGCCCAGAGCCCTGCTCGGCACCGGCGCGGTGGCGCTGGCGACCACCGTGGTGGTGACCCTGCTGACCGGGACGGGCTACGGCTGGATCCACGCGCTGGCGGTGCCGGTCTCGGCCGGCAGCTGGTCGCTGACCAGCGCGATCGGCCGGGCCAGCGGCGCCGTGGTGGGGACCTGGCTGCCCGGGCTCGGCCACCTGGCCGTGACCGCCTGGCGCTGGTTCGGCCTGGCCGTGGCGGCGGCCGCGGTCACCGCGCTGGCCGGCCGGGTGCGCCGCCAAGGCCTCGGCGTGGTCTACGCGTTGGGGCTGGGACTCGCCGTGGTGGTGGCGCTGGGGCCGGCGATACGGCCGTGGTACGCGCTCTGGGCGGTGGTGCTGATAGCCGCCGCCGCCCCCGAGGGCCGGGTGCGCCGCTGGGCCCCGGCGGTCAGCGGGCTGCTGGCGATCATCGTGGTGCCGGACGGCTTCACCCCGGACCGTGAGCAGCTGGCGATCGCGGTGGCGGGTGGCGCTGTCGCGGTCGCCGTCCTGGGCGGCCTGCGCCTGCTGCTCGCGGTGAGTCACGCCCGGCGGGCCAAACTGTGCTGATCGTTCGTCGACTGATGCAGCGTCAGATCCTGCTCAAGGCAACCCTGCTGATCGTGCTCGGCACCGCTGCCGGGGTGTTCCTCGCGGTGATCCCCGGCCACCGCGGCTGGTTCGACGTGGGTGTCTACTACGGCACCGTGCAGCACTGGATGCACGGCGGCGAGCTCTACGACTACCAACGGCCCGGCACCAGTTACGGCTTCACCTACCCGCCGTTCGCCGCGCTGTGCATGCTGCCGATGGTGCTGGTCGGCTGGCACACCGCGATCGCCATCGCCACCACGCTCAACGCGCTGGCCACCGCCGCGCTGCTGTACTGGCTGGTGGACCCGATCGCCCGCCGCCAGGGCTGGGACCGCTGGTTCGCCTTCGGCCTGGCCGCCTGCGCCTTCGCCGTCCTCAACCCGGTCCGCGACACCTTCAGCTTCGGCCAGATCAACCTGCTGCTGATGGCCCTGGTCTTCGCCGACTGTCGCCAACTGGCGCGAGGCCGGGGCCGGTTCGCGGGCATCGGGATCGGCCTGGCGGCCGCGATCAAGCTCACCCCGGCGGTCTTCATCGGCTACCTGCTGATCACCCGACGGCGCCGCGCCGCGCTGCTCGCCGCCGGAACGGCCGTCGGCGCGACCCTGCTCGGGCAGTTGGCCGCGCCGAGCGCCTCGCACTTCTTCTGGACCGACGCGCTGTGGAACACCGGCCGGGTCGGATCGCTCGGCTACATCTCCAACCAGTCGCTGCAGGGCATGCTGGCCCGGCTCGCGCCGAGCTCGCCGAGCCGGATCGCCTGGGCGGTGGCCGTGCTGCTGGTACTCGGCCTCTGGGCCCACCGGGCCCGTCGGGCCGCGCTGCGCGGTGACCACCCGACCGGCTTCGCGCTCACCGGCCTGGCCTCCTGCCTGGTCAGCCCGATCACCTGGGTGCACCACCTGGTCTGGACGCTGCCCGCGCTGCTGACCCTGGCCGACGCCGGACTGCGGGCCCCGGGCCGGGTGCGGCGCCGCCTGCTGCTGGCCGGCGCCGGGGTCGGGTACCTGGTGCTGACCAGCGGCCTGGTCTGGCTCTGGCACGACCCGACCGGTGGCGTCGGCGAGTTGCTCGGCGCCAACGCCTACCTGCTGCTCACCCTCGCGCTGCTGGTCGCCGTCCCGCTGCCGCCCAAGCCGAAGGGCCGCCCCCGGACCGAGGTCCGGGAGCGGCCCGTGCTCACGCACAGCGGCGAACTGGTCAGCCGAGGCTCGCGATCGCCTCGTTGAAGGTCGCCGACGGGCGCATCACGGCCGCGGCCTTGGCCGGGTCGGGCTGGTAGTAGCCGCCGATCTCGACCGGCGAGCCCTGCACCGCGATGAGCTCGGCGACGATGGTCTGCTCCTGCTCGGTCAGGGTCTTGGCCAGACCCGCGAAGGCTTCGGCCAGCTGCGCGTCCTCGGTCTGCGCGGCCAGCTCCTGGGCCCAGTAGAGCGCCAGGTAGAAGTGGCTGCCGCGGTTGTCGATCCCGCCCAGCTTGCGGCTCGGCGACTTGTCCTCGTTGAGGAAGGTGCCGGTCGCCCGGTCCAGCGTGTCGGCGAGCACCTGGGCCCGCGCGTTGCCGGTGGTCTGCGCCAGGTGCTCGAAGCTGGCCGCCAGCGCGAAGAACTCGCCCAGGCTGTCCCAGCGCAGGTAGTTCTCCTTGAGCAGCTGCTGCACGTGCTTGGGCGCCGAGCCGCCGGCCCCGGTCTCGAACAGGCCGCCGCCGTTGATCAGCGGGACCACCGAGAGCATCTTGGCGCTGGTGCCCAGCTCCAGGATCGGGAACAGGTCGGTCAGGTAGTCGCGCAGCACGTTGCCGGTCACCGAGATGGTGTCCTCGCCGCGGCGGATCCGCTCCAGCGAGAACGCGGTCGCCTGCTCCGGCGAGAGGATCTCGATCTGCAGGCCCTCGGTGTCGTGCTCCGGCAGGTACGCCTTGACCTTGGCGATCAGGTTGGCGTCGTGCGCCCGGGTCTCGTCCAGCCAGAAGACGGCCGGGACGCCGGTGGCGCGGGCCCGGGTGACGGCCAGCTTGACCCAGTCGCGGATCGGCACGTCCTTGGTCTGGCAGGCGCGGAAGATGTCGCCGGCGCTGACCGGCTGCTCCAGCACCGCGTTGCCGGCGGCGTCGACCAGGCGGACGGTGCCGTCGGCCGGGATCTCGAAGGTCTTGTCGTGGCTGCCGTACTCCTCGGCCGCCTGCGCCATCAGGCCGACGTTCGGCACCGAGCCCATGGTGGCCGGGTCGAAGGCGCCGTGCTCGCGGCAGTTCTCGATGACGACCTGGTAGACACCGGCGTAGCTGCTGTCCGGCAGCACCGCCAGGGTGTCGGCCTCCTTGCCGTCCGCGCCCCACATGTGGCCGGAGGTGCGGATCATGGCCGGCATCGAGGCGTCGACGATCACGTCGCTCGGCACGTGCAGGTTGGTGATGCCCTTGTCGGAGTCGACCATCGCCAGCGCCGGGCCCTCGGCCAGCTCGGCCTCGAAGGAGGCCTTGATGTCGGCGCCCTCGGGCAGCGCGTCCAGGCCGGCCAGGATGCCGCCCAGGCCGTTGTTCGGGTTCAGGCCGGCCGCGTCGAGCACCGCGCCGAACCGGGCGAAGGTCTCCGGGAAGAAGGCCCGCACCACGTGGCCGAAGATGATCGGGTCGGAGACCTTCATCATGGTGGCCTTCAGGTGCACCGAGAACAGCACGCCCTCGGCCTTGGCCCGGGCCACCTGCGCGGCCAGGAACTCGTTCAGCGCGGCGGCCCGCATCACCGAGGCGTCGATCACCTCGCCGGCCTGCACCGGCACCGACTCGCGCAGCACGGTGGTGCTGCCGTCGGCGGCCACCAGCTCGATCCGCAGCGCGCCGGCCTCGGCGATCACGGTGGACTTCTCGGTGTGGCGGAAGTCGTTGACGCCCATGGTGGCGACATTGGTCTTGGAGTCGGAGCTCCAGGCGCCCATCCGGTGCGGGTGGGTCTTGGCGTAGTTCTTGACCGAGGCGGGGGCCCGGCGGTCGGAGTTGCCCTCGCGCAGCACCGGGTTGACCGCGCTGCCCTTGACCTTGTCGTAACGGGCGCGGACGTCCTTGTCCTCGTCGCTCCGCGGGTCGTCCGGGTAGTCCGGCAGGGCGTAGCCCTGGGCCTGCAGCTCGGCGATCGCGGCCTTCAGCTGCGGCATCGAGGCCGAGACGTTCGGCAGCTTGATGATGTTCGCGCCGGGCGTCTTGGCGAGCTCGCCGAGCTCGGCGAGGGCGTCCTCGATGCGCTGGCCCTCCGCCAGCCGCTCCGGGAAGCTCGCGATGATTCGCCCGGCCAGGGAGATGTCGCGGGTCTGCACCCCGACGCCCGCCGTCGAGGCGTACGCCTGGACCACTGGCAGGAACGAATACGTCGCCAGGGCCGGGGCCTCGTCGGTGTGCGTGTAGATGATGGTCGAGTCAGTCATCGGTGCTCCGCTTCACGGCTACAACGTCTTGATGTCAAGATATCTCGTCCCGGGCCCTCTCCGACACCCGGGCCCGCCGGGGAGTCCACGAAGTCCGCTCGTGTTCACCCCGCCGGGCCCGGGTCACGCCTTCCGTTCCTGCGGCGTTGGCGGCTCAGCCGCGCTTCGGGCCCTCCTGCAGCACGCCGTCGACGTAGATGTCCGCCTTCCAGAAGGCGATCAGGCCGGCGGCCCGCTGGCTCTCCGGCAGCGCCGTGCGGTACGACCAGGCCAGGTCGCGGTGGTACTCGTCGCCGACCCGGACCGACCAGTACTCGGCCGTGCCCTTGTACGGGCAGTGGCTGACGGTGTCGGTCGGTTCCAGCAGGTCCATCCGGACATGCGTCTTGGGGAAGTAGTAGCGGGTCGGCAGGCCGGTCTCGAAGAGCAGCCGCGCGTTGCGCGACTCGGCGACCGTCACACCGTCCACCTCGACCCGGATGTGGCGAGAGCTGGGCAGCACGTCGATCCGGGTGTACGGGGAGCGGGGGTGCACGAAGACCTCCTCGTCCTCCTCGAACCAGGCGTCCATCGCATCCCAGTCGAACCGGTAGTGGCCGCGCAGCTCCTCGATCGGCGACTCCTCGTAGTGCAGCGCGGCCCCCGGCGCCTGGGCCGCGCCGACCTTGACGGTGTACTTCTGCGCGTCGCCGCGGCTGGGCGAGTGGGCGATCTTCCCGTCCGCCGCCAGCAGCTCCTGGTCGACGTCGGCGGCCGCGAAGTAGTACGTCGGGTAGTGCGGCGACTCCCACACCAGCAGCGGGTGGCTGCTGTCGGCCACCACCTGGCCGCCCAGGTAGACCCGGACGCGCTTGGCGCTCGGTTCGGTCCGGACGCTTCCTCGACTGGTCGTCATATGTCCGTCGGTCCCTTCGAATTGAGCGGTCGGTACGTGCTAGCCACAGTACGTGACGGCCTGCGGGAGAACGACGAACGCCCGCACCCGGCCGAGGGCCGGGTACGGGCGTCGATGCGGGTCGGTTCACTCAGTAGCGTTGCTGCTCGTACTCCCGCGCCGCCGGGGCCTGCGGCGGCACCGGTGCGGCACGGTAGCGGCGCCCGCCGCGCGGGTGGCGGGTGAACCGGTAGCCGGCCACCCCCGCCAGCGCCGCGAGGGCGCCGCCGCCGATGGTCCAGAACCAGCGGGTGTTCCAGCCGGAGAACAGCTCCGAGTACCAGTGGGAGACCGCCTTGACCGGCGCGGCCGCCCGCAGGGTGCCCGGCTCCGTCGAGGCGGAGGCGGAGGGGGCGGCGGAGGCCGAGGCCGTGGCCGTCGGCGCGGCGGTGGCGCTCGGTGCGGCGCTGCCGCCGGGAGCGGGCGCGCTGCCCGGGTTGACCGGCGGCACCAGCGGCGCCTTGAGCGAGCCGCCCTCCGGCTGCGCGTCGTCCGCCCCGCCCTTGGTGCTGACGTGCAGGTTCACCTGCGCGGCGAGACCGAGGTCCTGCTGCTGGAGGTCGCTCACCGACAGCCGGACGTAGTACGTGCCGGGCAGCGGGTCACCGGACCACGGCTCGGCCCAGGTGCGGATCTGCCGCAGGGTGCAGCTGGTGGTGACCGAGGCCGCGCTCTGGCTCGCGGTCGCGTCCTGCGGCCCCGCGGTGCAGGCCTGGCGGCGGCGAAGCCCGTCGAACAGCTCCACCGACCAGGTCTGCGGCCCGTGCCGGTCGGTGGACGGCGGGAGCGTGACGGTGACCTGCGCGGTGGCGATCTGCCCTTCGGAAGCCGCGAAGGCCCAGTACAGGTAGTCGCCGGTGGAGGCGGTCACGGCGGCGTCCTGGCCCGGGGCCAGCGTGGTCGCGGTCAGGAAGGAGGTGCCCGAGGTGGTCACCGGAGCGGCCGTGGAGCCGGGCGACGGGCTGGCCGACAGGTTGGCCGACGCACCGGCTGACGGGGTGGGGGAGGCCGCCGATGCCGCCGATGCCGCCGATGCCGCCGGAACGGCGAGCAGGGTGAGCCCGACCGCGAGCAGCCCGGCCTTGAGGATGGAAGGTGCACGCATGGTCA
Organism: Kitasatospora azatica KCTC 9699; assembly: GCF_000744785.1. NCBI lineage: Bacteria > Bacillati > Actinomycetota > Actinomycetes > Kitasatosporales > Streptomycetaceae > Kitasatospora > Kitasatospora azatica. The sequence continues at coordinate 5,508,075 of NZ_JQMO01000003.1, forward strand.
GTTCTCCCGCCAGACAGCGATCCGCCAGCGTGCCACCCAGCCGGCCAGCAGGCCGGTCAGCAGTCCGGCACCGGCCAGCACCAGGAGCAGGATCCAGCCCCGGCCCAGACCCATCGCCGGGCCGTCCGGCGTGGGCGAGGCCGCCGCCACGTCCACGGTCAGCTCCAGCGGCAGCCCGGGGTCGGCCTGCACGCCCGCCTGCGGCGCGAAGGAGTTGCTGACCACCAGGCAGACCTGGCGGTCCGCGGCGGTGCCGGGGGAGGGGGAGGCGGCCGGGCCCGGGTCGGACCAGCGCACGCCGGTGGAGGCGACATCGGTGCGGCCGCTGCCCGCGTCGGTCCCGCGGACCAGCTCCTGGCCGGTCCGGTCGGTGGCCTGCAGCAGCACGCCGTAGTCGCGGGCGACCGCGCGGTCGGGGGTCACGCTGACCGCGGCGCGCAGCTCCTGCCCCGGCTTGACCGGGACCCGGTAGACCCGGTGCTCGGAGAACTTCTCCCGGTCGCTGTACACGCCGGGCGTCAGCACCGGGGCATTGGCGCAGCTGTCGCTGCCGGCCACCTGCGCGGGGGTCTGGCGGTAGGTCTTGTCGGAGCGGTCGACCAGCTGCTTCACCCGATCGGTGAGCTGCTGCTGGGTGTGCACGTCGGTGTAGGTGCCGCCGGTCGCGTTGGCGATGCAGAGCAGCTGCTGGCGGATCTTGTCGTCGTGTGCCAGGCCGAGCGTGTCGACCACCAGGTGGATGCCCTGGGCGGCCAGCTCGCGGGCCACGTCGCACGGGTCGGGCGGGGCGCAGTCGTCCTCGCCGTCGGTGATCAGCACCACCCGGCGGGTGGCCTGGCCGCTGCCGAGGTCCTGCGCGGCGCCGCGCAGCGCCAGGCCGATCGGCGTCCAGCCGGTGGGCCGCAGGGTGGCCACGGCCGTCTTGGCCTCCACCTTGTTGGTCCGCCCGACCGGGAAGAGCACCTTGGTGTCCTTGCAGCCGTTGGCCTTGTCGCTCGCCGGGTAGGTCGCCCCGAGGGTGCGGATGCCGAACTCGGCCTCCGGCGGCAGCGCGTCGATGACGTCGCTGATCGAGCGCTGGGCGACCGACATCCGGCTCTTGCCCTCGATGTCGGTGGCGCTCATCGAGCCGCTGACATCCAGCACCAGGTCGACCTTGGGCTCCTCGACGCCCTGGGTGGTCGGGGCGCCGCCGGCGCCGGTGGGTTCGTCGGCCTGCGCCGGCAGGCCGCTGAGCAGTGTGGCGGCCGTTATCGCCAGGGCGGCCAGCAGGCCTGCCGTCCTGGTCGGTCGTCGTCGGGTGATCTTCACGGCGGCATCCTACGGATCATCAGCTCGACGCGTCCGACCTGCCCAGGAAGGCGGCCGACGAAATATCCACCCCCCACGAACGATGACGTGACCATGGCCGCTATATAGTGACCCCCTCTCGCCTCCGGGCGCTGCTGGGCGGCGGCTTGCCGCGTCCGCGGGCGGGTGCTTTTTCTCACCGGAACGGGGCCGGTGGGGTGCTGTCGGCGCCACCTGCCGCCATGCCTTGAACCCGCGGCACCGTGCGCCGTCCACATTGGGAGATTCGACGATGGGCTACTCCACCAGACACCGCTGCGCCGCCGTGGCCGCTGCCAGCACGACGGTCGCCCTGCTGCTGAGCGGCTGCGGCACGAGCGGCAAGGCCTCCCTGCACGACCAGCTGCCCGAGGCGATCCGCAAGGCCGGCGTGATCAAGGTCGGGGCCTCGTTCACCGCCGCGCCGGTGATCTTCCGCAACCAGCAGGGCCAGCCCGAGGGCCTGGACCCCGACATCGCCGCCGCCCTGGAGAAGGTGCTCGGCGTCAAGCTCGAGTTCCAGGACGTCGGGCTGTTCGCCAATGTGCTCCCCGGGCTGTTCGACAAGAAGTACGACATAGCGATGTCGGGCATCACGGACACCCGCGCGCGCGAGCAGGGCGTCGACAAGAACAGCAACAAGATCAACGACGGCGTGGACTTCGTCGACTACTTCATGGCCGGCATCGGCATCGTGGTCGGCAAGGGCAACGCCGACGGGATCGCCAAGCTCGACGACCTGTGCGGCCGGACCGTCACGGTGAAGAAGGGCACGATCCACGACGACCTGGCGGGCCGCCAGCAGAAGGCCTGCGACCACCTCGGCAAGGCCCTCAAGATCCTCGAGACGGACGCCGACGCGAAGGCGCTGGACAACCTGAAGAGCGGCCAGGCCGACGCCTACCTCACCGACTTCCCGAAGGCCCAGTACAACGCCCTGACCGTCGACAACGGCCAGACCTTCGCCGTCGCCGGCCCCCAGCTGCAGCCCCAGCCCTACGGAATCGCCCTGCGCAAGTCCGACACCGTGCTGCGTGACGTGCTCACCAAGGCGATGAACTCCCTCGTCCTGGGCACCGCCTACGACGGCATCCTGGCCAAGCGCCAGCTCGCCGCCGGCGCCATCCCGGTCGCGGTCGTCAACGGCAGCAGCTGAGCCTGCCGGTACGGCGGCACCGCCCGGCTGCTACCGGGCGGTGCCGCCGCCGTCGCGGCTGTGTCTCGTGAATCCGGCGCGCGTACCCTTCGTCTCTTCGGGCGTAGCTGATGAAGAAGTCGAACTCCGGCTCCGCGGCGCTCTCGCTGGTCCAGCCTTCGGTCACCATGACGACCGGCTACCCCTCTCTGCCTATGACGGTATGTCAGAAGCGTAGGGTGATGATCAGCTCACGGATGGCCCGCGTCCGGAGGCTGCGGTAACGGAAGGGCGAAGATCACCCGAGGCTCGACCGCCCCCGCTACGCTCCGCGGCATGGGCGGAATAGACGTGGTCAACGGAGTCGCCGGCGCCGTGATCGGGATGCTGCTCGCGGTGCTGTTCCAACAGCCGCTGCAGGACGTATGGTTCAGGGTTCGCAGACGCTGGTTCGGCGCGGTTCGAAGCCTCCGGTTCCGGGAGGAGCCCAGTCCCTCGTGGACGACCTTCTCGCTGGGCCCGCTCCACACGTCGGCGCTGATCGTCGAGGGCGACGGCGAAACACCCATCCGCGCCGAGAACGTACACATCCAGGTACTCGATGGCGAGACCGAGCTTCCTGCGGAGATCGCGCACTGGTGGGACGAGATCGAAGCCGAAAGCGCCCGGCTCCGGGCGGAGGGACGAACGCCGATCTGGAACGGTCTCCGGTACTCGGTCGAGTCGTTCGACGTCTCCCGCACGCCCCTCGACGAGCAACCGGAAGTCCGCCTACGGCTGCGGCCCACGGACTACTACACCTTCCTCGCCGCCCAGCAGCTCGACCGGCGGCTGCCCGACGGGACCACGCTACGGTCCCGCTACCTCGACCCCGGCCGCCCGCTCGAGGCGCCGGCGTTCCTGCAGTGCAGCTTGGGCGTCAACATCGCGGTGGTGACCGCCGACGACCTGCTGGTCGTCAGTCAGCGCAGCGACCGGGTCCGGATGGCACCGGGCATCTGGAACTCCTCCGTCAACGAGGGCGTGTCCCGGCACATCGATTCATCCGGCAGGAGCGCCCCGGTCCTCCATGCAGTTGCCCAGCGCGGCATGCGGGAGGAGATCTCCCTGGAGCCGCACGAGTACTCCCTCGAGCTCCTGGCCTTCGTACTGGACGTGGAGAAGCGCCAGTGGAGTGCCCACTTCTACGCGCGCCTGCACGAGTTGACCCGCCAGGGACTCCAGGCCCGGCTGAGCAGAGGGGTCGCCGACAGGTGGGAGCACCAGACCATCGACTACGTCCCGTTCCGCGCGGCAACCGTGGCCAGGTACCTGCTGCACACGGACCGCATCCACCGCTGGGCTCCGGTCGCCCCGGCACTGTTCCACCTGGCGCTGGTCCACGTGCACGGGCGAGCGACGGTAGAACGGGCCGAGGCGCAGGTCGTTCGACGCCGGTAGCACCTGACAATCCGTCGACCGTAATCCTCAGGGTCCGGCTACGGCCCGCACCCCGACACGGCGAACCCGCTGATCGCTCTGCGAGCCACCTTCACCGCCGAGGACCCCTTCGCGGTCGAAGCCCTGATCAGGGAGGTGCTGCTCGCGATCCTCCCCTTCGCCGCAGGTGCCGCGGCGGACTGGCCTGCCGATGACCGGTGGCCGGACCTCCTGCCGGACTGGTTCGTGCAGCGCTGCGCTCCAGAAGCCCCGGACGGTCCGGAGGCTCCGGCGGGGCTGCGCACTCCCGGCGACTGGTTCTCCTGGTGGCGCGGCCTGACCCAGCGGCAGCGGGAGTTCGAAATCAGGGTGGACGCCGTGGCCGACTGGCGGCTGTTGGACTGGATCAACCTGTTCGATCCCAACGGGATGGCCGATCGCCGCAGCTGGCGGTTGTGGGACAGCGGGGTCAGCGGCCGTGGCGTCGGTTGGATCAGCGTCGGCGTGGACGGGCATCCGTATGGTGGCGGCGGAGCCCTGCGCTGGCTGATCGAAGCCGCAGGCGGCTATGACATCGAGCTCGCTTGAGGCCGGAGCCGGTGGGCGTCGACGGCGGGGCCCGCAGATATCCGCTCGTCGTCCGTTCGGGGTGGCCGCTACGGTGGGCAGCCGATCGAGGGAGACAAGGAGAGCACGATGGCCCAGGCGCAGACGGTGACGCTGTGGCGTCCGACCGGACCGGAGGAGCTCGCGTTGGTCGAGGCGTCCGGGTGGCGTGCCTGGCCGCCGCGGCTGCCCGAGCAGCCCATCTTCTACCCGGTGTTGAACGAGGACTACGCGGTCCGCATCGCGCGGGACTGGAACGTGCCGGCTTCGGGTGTCGGCTTTGTGACGCGGTTCGAGGTCGACGCCGAGTTCCTGGCGCGTTACCCGGTTCGTCAGGCGGGCGGTGAGACGATCCTCGAGCTGTGGGTGCCGGCGGAGGAGTTGGCGGAGTTCAACCGGCACATCGTCGGCGCCATCGAGGTCGTCCACGAGTTCCGGCCGGAGGTGTGAACACGGGCCCGGCGCCGGTTCTGCTGACGTCGGCCCAGCGGACCAGCACGACCGTGCTGCTCGCCGAGGCCGCCGCGCGCCGTGGTCTGGAGGTCGCGACGCTGGACGGGCCGCTGCTCATCGAGACGTGGGCCGGCCGACAGGTGCACTGGTACGGCGGTCCGCTCGCGGCTGACCGGATCGGCGGCGGGCTGGACCTTGCCCTGCTGGAGCCGGCCGACGACTGGCTGGCCGGGCTGCCGGAGGAGTTCACCGGCCGCCGGATCGAGCTGACCACGCTGTCGGAGGCCTGGACGGCGCGGCGCTCGCTGTTCGCGAAGCCGCCCAGCGACAAGCAGTTCCCTGCCGAGGTCTACGCCGATGGCAGCCGGCTGCCCCGCGCGGGCGAGCGGACCGCGGCCGGCACCGTGGTCGGCGGCTCGGCCCAGCGCCGTCGTTGTCGTCCTGGTGCTGTCGACTCCGGGCCGCCGCTCGGTGATGACCAGCGCGGCGACGGCGCCGAGCAGCGCCACGCCGAGCACGACGGCCAGGACTACGGAGAGGTTCATGCGACCGCCTTCATCGGGACCTGGTCTGGCACGTGGGAGAAGTCACCGGCCCGCTACGGCCCCGGCCGCCGAACGGCTCACCCCACGCCGAGCCGACCGCCGCGACCACCCGGCGTCGCGCGCCCGGCAGGATCCACAGGAGCGGCCCTGGCTCTCTCTCAGTGCCCGACGATCCGCCGGAGCCAGCGGGAACGGGCGTCGCGGGCATCCCGGCTGAGGACCGCCCGCGGTGCGAGGGTGTCGAAGCCGTGGAACGCGCCGGGCCACACGTGCAGTTCGGCCTGGCCGCCGGCCTGCCAGATCCCATTGGCGTAGGCCACCGCCTCGTCCCTGAAGGTCTCGGCCGAGCCGACCTCGACGTAGGCCGGGGGCAGCCCGGACAGATCGGTGGCGCGCGCCGGGGCCGCGTAGGGCGACAGGTCGGCGGCGCCGTACCTGTCGCCCAGCAGCGCCTGCCACGCGGTCGCGTTGGAGGTTCGGTCCCAGGTGTCGCGGCCGGCCAGCTGGTGGCTGGAGAAGGTGCTGTTGCGGTCGTCGAGCATCGGGCTCAGGAGCAGTTGACCGATCGGGGTCGGCCCGCCCCGGTCGCGGGTCAGCAGGGCGAGCGCCGCAGCCAGTCCGGCGCCGGCGCTCTTCCCCCCGATGATCACCCGGTCCGGGTCGAGGCCCAGTTCGGCCGCGTGCTCGGCCGCCCAGACGAGTCCGGCGTAGCAGTCCTCCACGGGGCCCGGGTACCGCGTCTGCGGGGCCAGCCGGTACTCCACGGAGATGACCGCGAGTTGGAGCGGGAGCGCCCAGTCGCGGAGCACCTTCGGGAGTACGGACCAGGCATTGCCCATGATCATTCCGCCGCCGTGCAGGTAGTACAGGAGCGGCAGGGGACCGGCGAGTCCGGCAGGCCGTGCGCTGACGAGCCTGACCTCGGTCGCGTTGCTCCCGTGGCGGGGTCCCGGTGCGAGCAGTTCCGCGACCTCGAACCGGCCGTCGGCCCGCAGCTCCCGAACCGTCGGCCTGGGCCGGGCCGTGGCATCCCGCTGCTGCCTGGCCGCGAGGTTCTCCGGGGTGACCGGCTCGCTCGCCTCCGCTCCCAGGGCTGCCAACGCGGCACGCAGCTCCCGGTCGAAGGGAGGCGCCGGCCGAGCCGGTGAGGCAGGGCCGTGCTCCACCGGCATTCCATCGACGCCCACCACAGGACCCCCCTCGGCCATGGAATGCCCGGCGGCACCCCGACCAGGACAGCTTGCCAGCCTGATCGCGCGATGGAGGCCCCGGCCCATCAGGCCGGTTGAGGCTCCCTCAGCGGCGCCTCCCGATTCCTGACCGGCCTGCTCACCTGCTTCGCCACGCATGACGGCAGCCCCGCCGCCCCGCCCGCCGCCCGGCGCTGGTAGGTGCTGGGCGGCATGCCGACCAGCTCGGCGAAGCGAGTGCTGAAGGTGCCCAGCGAGGAGCAGCCGACCGCGAAGCAGACCTCGGTGACGGTGAGGTCGCCCCGACGCAGCAGCGCCATCGCGCGCTCGATGCGACGCGTCATCAGATAGGCGTACGGCGACTCGTCGTAGGCCAGCCGGAACTGACGGCTGAGGTGCCCGGCCGACATGTTCACGCCTCGGGCGAGCACCTCGACGTTCAGCGGCTGCGCGTACTCCCGGTCGATCCGGTCACGGACACGGCGCAGTCGTGCGAGGTCCTTCAGGCGCTGCGCCGCCGTGAGGGCGCGCCCCCATGCGGGATGGCACACGAGAGAAGTCCTTTCGTCTGTGGGGGAGCGGCGGGGGCGGGGGTGCTGCCGGGGCCGCATCGAGGACCGAACGGCTCAGCGGAGCTCTTGGATTCGGATCAGGTTGCCCGCCGGATCGCGGAAGGCGCAGTCGCGAACCCCGTACGGCTGCTCGGTCGGCTCCTGGACGACCTCGGCGTCGCCGGCCTGCAGCCGCTCGAAGGTGGCGTCGAGGTCCTTGGTGGCCAGCAGGATCCAGCCGTAGGTGCCCTTGGCCATCATCTCGACGATGGTGCGGCGCTCGTCCTCGGTGATGCCCGGGTCGGCGGCCGGCGGCGCCAGCAGGATGGACGTGCCGGGCTGGTCGGCGGGGCCGACCGTGATCCAGCGCATCTTGCCCTGCCCGACGTCGCTGCGGACCTCGAAGCCCAGCGTGTCGCGGTAGAAGGCCACCGCGGCGTCCGGGTCGTCGTGCGGGAGGGAGGTGGTGTGAATGGTGATGTCCATGGGCGCCACGCTAGTCGCGGTCAGGTGACCCGCGCTTCTCGAATCCTGATCGGTCCGGCTGGCTGTTCCGGCGGGCGGATGCTCGGGATCACGGTGCCGCCCCGCTGACCGACGCCCCGGCGGGGGTGTCGTCGAGGAAGCCGCCGGACTGGTGTTGCCACAGTTTGGCGTAGGCGCCGTCCGCGGTGAGCAGCTCCTGGTGGGTGCCCTGTTCGAGGATCCGGCCGCGGTCGACGACGACGAGCCGGTCCATCTTGGCGACGGTGCTCAGCCGGTGGGCGACGACCAAGGCCGTGCGCCCCTCCATGAGTCGCCACAGGGCCTGCTGGACCAGGATCTCGCTCTCGGAGTCCAGGGCGCTGGTCGCCTCGTCCAGCAGCAGGATGGGCGCGTCGCGCAGGATCGCCCGGGCGAGCGCGACCCGCTGGCGCTGTCCGCCGGAGAGCTTGACGCCGCGCTCGCCCACCATGGTCTCGAAGCCCTCCGGCAGCGCCTCGGCGAACTCGGTGACGTGCGCCGCCTCGGCGGCCCGGCGGATCTCGGCCTCGGTGGCGTCCGGCCGGGCGAACGCGATGTTCTCGCGCAGCGTGCGGTGGAACATCGCCGGGTCCTGCGGCACGTAGGCGATCTGGCCGCGCAGGTCGGCCTGGCGCAGCCTGCTGATGTCCTGACCCCCGATCAGGATCCGCCCGGCGTCGATGTCGGTCATCCGCAGCAGCAGCCGGGTGAGGGTGGTCTTGCCCCCGCCGGACCGGCCGACCAGGCCGATCTTCGCCCCGCTGGGCACGGCCAGGTCGAGGCCCTGGAAGATCGGCTCGGCGCCCGCGTAGGCGAAGGTCACCTGCTCGAAGCGGACGTCGGCGGCCTGGCGCCGCAGCGGTTCCGGCGAGGGCGGGTCGAGCACGGTCGGCGGCGTCAGCAGCAGCTCGGTGAACTGCGCCGCCTCGGTCATCGAGCTCTCCAACCGGCGGTAGATCTGGTTGAACTCGAACATGATCCGCGTCGCGCTGCTGTAGTACGTGAAGGCGACCATCACCGCCTCCACGCCGTGCCTGCCCCCGCCGAGGGTGACCGCGAGCAGCAGGCCCAGCGCGTTCGTCAGCACGGACATCGGGGCGACCAGCGTGTCGATCCGCAGATTGCTGTAGTCCCAGGAACGCAGCGCCAGGCTGCGCGACTTCGCGACGCGGGAGCGGTGTTCGGCGGCCTCGCGGTCCTCGGCGGCGAACGCCCGGACGGTGTCCATGTTCATCAGGCTGTCGGCGACATGGCCCGAGACCCGGGCGAACGCCTCCTCGCGCTGGTCGACCAGCCGCTGGCGGCGCCGGATGAGGGGCGTCACGCACACCGCCGTCAGCGTGATCATCGCCAGCAGCCCGACGACGAGCAGCGGTTGGTACTGCCACAGCACCACCGAGCCGAACAGCAGCGGCACGAAGCTGGCCACCACCGAGAAGGTCAGCGTGTCCACGAACTCCTCGAAGCGCGAGGCGAAGCTCAGCACCCGCTTGGTCAGCGAACCGGCGAAGTTGTCGTGGAAGAACGCGGAGTCCTTGGCGAACAGCTCGTCCATCCCGATCACGTACAGGTGCTCGATGCCGCGTGCCTCAAGGCGGTTCATGCAGTGCAGGCCGATGCGCCAGAGCGTCTCGGCGACCAGCAGGACGCCGCCGAAGGCCAGCACGTAGGGCAGCATGGTGCCGAGGCCGAGACCTTCCCCCAGCCTTCGGCCGGGGGTGCTCCCATCGCCGGCGATGCGACCGACCAGCTTGGCGACCACCAGCGGCGCGATGTAGGCGATCCCGATGTTGCCCAGCGCCGGTAGCAGCATGGCCGGCAGGGCCAGTCTCGGCGATCGGGCCAACTCCCGTCCGTAGTAACGAAGTGCGAGGAGTACCGAGGCCCGACCGGGCGAGCCCTGGCGCGATTCAGACGATCCCATCCCAACCCCGAATTCCCGTGTGGCGGTGTGCGAGGAGGCCAAGGACCGTAGTGTCCCGCGTGGGCGGCTGAGGAGTCCAAGCGTTTTACCTGGGTGTTGGGGCGCTGGAGGACATACCCTCAGGCCATGGCCGACACCACCGAAACCACACCTGGCTGGCTCGCTCCCGAGGAGCTGGAGACGACACGGGCACGAATGCCGATCCTGTACGTCGAAGCGGTACCGGTTCGCGTCGACGTCGCGGGGGAGGTCACCCAGGTCGGGCTCCTGCTGCGGATCGGGCCGGACGGCACGGTGAGCCGGACCCTGGTCTCCGGTCGGGTGCTGCACCACGAACGGATCCGCGACGCGCTGCTGCGCAACCTGGAGAAGGACCTCGGCCCGGTGGCGCTGCCCCGCATCCCGGCCTCACTGCAGCCGTTCACCGTCGCCGAGTACTTCCCGACCCTGGGCATCACCGAGTTCCACGACCCCCGCCAGCACGCGGTCTCCCTCGCCTACGTCATCCCCGTGGCCGGCGACTGCCGCCCGCGCCAGGACGCCCTCGACCTGGTCTGGTTCACCCCCGAGGAGGCCGCCTCCGCGATGGTGCAGAACGAGATGCCCGGCGGGCAGGGGGTGTTGCTCAAGCGGGCTCTCGCGCACATCGGGCGCCTCGGCTGACGGTCCGCCAGCTTCACTGAGGCTGTGATCCGTCGAGCGCTGAGGGGCCGGCGACCAGTTGCCGACGAGGTCGGCGTAACGGCGGTCGGACAGCAGCTCCTGGTGGCTTCCGAGGGCCACATGGTCGCCGTCGAGGACGAGCACGCGGCGGGCCCGGGTGGCGGACGGGATCCGGTGGGCGATCACGATCAGGGTGCCCGGCCGGGCGGCGAACGCGGCCTCCACCCGAGCCTCGGCGGCCTGGTCGAGGTGGCAGGTCGCCTCGTCGAGGATGACGATCCGCGCCGGTGAGGCGAACACCCGGGCGAGGGCGACGAGTTGGCGCTCGCCGCTGGAGAGCTCGGCGCTCGGGTCGGCGAGCTGTGCGTGGTAGCCGCCCCAGCGGCTGACGGCGGCCGTCAGTCCGACCGCCGCGACCGCCCGTTCCAGGTCCGCCCGGGGGAGGTCGGGCGCGAGGTAGGCGAGGTTCTCGCGGACCGTACCCGGGAAGACGTAGGCCTCCTGCGGCAGCAGGGCGATCAGGTCACGGCGCAGCGGTTCCGCCAGCTCGCAGGCCGTCCGGCCGCCGACCCGGACCGTGCCGGAGCCGGGCGTCTCGATCCCCGCGAGCAGACCGGCCAGGGTGGACTTGCCGATGCCGCTGGCGCCGACGACGGCGAGGTGGTCGCCCTCGGGGATGCTCAGACTGAGGTCGTCCAGCACCGGGGCGGCTGCCGGGCCGTAGGCGAAGCCGAGGCGGTCGGCCTCCAGGGCGTAGCCGGCCGGTACCCACCCGACCTGGCCGGACGGGGAGTCGGGTTCGGCGGTCGCCTCGGCCAGGCGGTCCAGGATCACCTTCAGCTGGGTGCCGTAGCCGCTGACGGTGCCGGCCAGTTGCTGGAGCGCGGGCACCAGGTAGCCGGCCAGGTAGGTCGCCGCCCCCACCAGCGCCCCCGGACCGACCGAGCCGTGCCCGACCAGCCGCGGGCCGGCGACGAGCAGGATGAACAGCGGGACATAGCCGCCGACGAGCACGATCGGCACCCGGACCGCGGCGGCCCGGGCGACCGCGACGAGGGTCCCGCGCGAACGGTCGGCGGCCCGCTCGACCGAGGCGACCGCGGTCGGCTCGGCACCCAGCGCGCCGATGTCCCGAGCTGCGGTCAGCACCGCGCCGGCCTGGGCGGCGAGGCCCTCCTCGGCGAGCACGGACTCGCGGCGGCGCCCGGTCAGGGCCCGCATCGACAGCGCGAACCCGGCCAGCGCGAGCAGCAGCGGCGGCAGCACGACGGCCGCGAGTGCCGGGCTGAGCGTGCCCAGGCCCAGCACGACCGCCGCCAGCCGTACCGCCAGCGGGCGGGCGGTGCGCAGCAGGGCGCCGACCAGGCCGCGCACGGTGTCGGTCTGCGAGCTCAGTCGGGACACCCCGGAGGCGTCCCCGGCCCGGCCGCCAAAGGCCGCCTGGCGCAGGGTCGCGCGGACCACCCGGCGGACCAGGCTGTCCCGCAGCGGCTCCACGATCCGCGGCAGCAGGGCGAACATCGCCCGTTCGGAGACCGCGCTGCCCAGGTACAGCACCGCGAGCAGCCCCAGCCAGGCCAGGCCGGCGCCGGGTCGGCCGGCCAGGAAGCCGCGGTCCAGCGCGGCCGCGGTCACCCGGCCGGAGGCCAGCACGGGCAGCGCCTCCACCACGGACCAGGCGCCCAGCAGCAGGAACGGCCGGCGGCTGCCGCGCAGCCCGTCCCGGAGCAGCCGCATCCCGCGGCCCCCGGCGCCGCGGCCGTTCTCGACATGGCCGTTCTCGACATGGCCGTTCTCGACGCGGCCGTTCTCGACGTGGTCACTCGCGCCGCGACCGCTCCGACGGTCGGTCAGGCTCCGGTACGGCATGTGTCCTCCTCGACGGCCAGGTGGTCGGCCGCGGTGGTCTGGTCGGGGTCCGGTGCCGAGAACACCGCCCGGTACTCGGGGTCGCGCCACAGGTGCGCGTGCGGCGCCAGCGCGCGGACCCGGCCGTCCTCGAGCCAGGCGACCCGGTCGCAGCGGGCGGCGGTGGCGGCCCGGTGGGTCACCACCAGCCGGGTCCGGCCGGAGAGCAACTCGGTGACCGCCCGGCTGACTTCGGCCTCGGTGACGGTGTCCAGACCGGAGGTGGCGTCGTCCAGCACGTACACCCGGCCGGCGCGGGTGCGGGCCAGCGCGCGGGCCAGGCCCAGGCGTTGCCGCTCGCCGCCCGACATCGGGGCGTCGCCGAGCGGTGTGTCGTAGCCGGCGGGCAGCCGGCGGACGAAGGCGTCGGCGGACGCGGCCCGGGCCGCGTGCTCGACGTCGGCCCGGGACAACTCCGGGCGGCCGTAGGCGATCGCCTCGTGCACCGTCCCGCCGACCAGGGTGGGCCGTTCGAAGGCGTACACGACGCTCTGCCGCAGCTCGGCCAGGGCAACCGAGCCCACCGGAACGCCGTCGATCAGCACCTCGCCGGAGTCCGGTTCGGTGAGCCGCCCGGGCAGGCCGGCCAGCACGCTCTTGCCGGCGCCGGTCCGCCCGACCAGGGCCACGGCGGTGCCGGCCGCGATGTCCAGGTCGACCCGGTCCAGGACGATCCGGTCCTCCCGGCGGACGGTGACCGCGCGCAGCCGCAGCACGCCGGGGCCGGGCGCGAGGGCGTCGTGGCCGTCGGCCGGGGCGGGCAGGGCCAGTGTCTGTGCGATCCGACCGGCTCCGGCGCGGGCCTGGGCGAGCGCGAGGAAGGAGTCGATCTGCTGCACCGCGCCCGCCGCGATCCGCTGGTAGGCGACCACGGCGAGCAGCTCGCCGGGGCTGATCCGGCCCGCGCTCACCCCCAGGCCGGCCACCGCGAGCACGGCCAGCTGGGTGAGCGCGGACACCAGGTTCAGCCGCCAGACGGTTCCCCGTTGGAAGCCCCAGATCGCGTGCCCGGCCGCCGACACCTCGCCCAGTGGCTCCAGCACCCGCTCGGTCTCCGCCGACAGCGTCCCGGAGGCGCGGATGGTCCGGGCGCCGGCCAGCGCGGCGATCAGCCGCCCGGCGATCCGGCCCTGCGCGGCGAAGTAGCGGCCCTGCACCTCGGCGACGTTACTGACGAAGGTGCGGGCGAGCAGCACGGAGAGGAGCATCCCGATCGTCATCGCGAGCCCGGAGTCCAGGTCGACCAGCCACAGGGCCACGAAGGCCACCGCGGATCCGGCCAACGAGACCGCCAGTTGGACCACGGCCATCGGCAGGCCGGCGGCCTGCGGAGCGGCCTGGACGAGCTGCGTCACCACCTCCCCGGCGGGCACCGGGGGCCGCGGGCCCAGCGACAGCACGTGCCGGGAGACGGTGGTGCGCAGCCAGGCCGTGCCGCCGCCGGCGGCCGAGGCGCCCAGCGGGCCCAGCGCCGCGTCGCACAGCGCGGCCAGCACCAGCAGCACGGCGAGTGCGGCGGCCGGCGACAGGTCGCGGGAGCCGCGCAGCAGCGCGTCGACGGCCGACGCCAGCCGGCCGGGGACGGCAACGCTGACGCCGACGAGGACGAGGGTGACGGCCGTGGCCGGAAGCAGCCGGCCGCGGATCCGGCCGGCGGTGGCGAGCAGCACCCGCCGGCTCGTGGCGTTCTCCAACTCCGTTGGCTCCTCTGAGTGGTGGATGGCGGTCCGGGTTCTCGGGGAAGTGCTCCCCGGGAACCCGGACGGTTCAGGCAGCCCTCATATGTGGGCGAGTGACTGCTAGTTGGTGACCCAGCAGGTGACCGGGCAGGACTGCGGGCACGAGATCGTGCAGCTGCCGTCCAGGTAGTCGCCGCCGTTGGCCAGGCCCTCGGCCTCGGGCAGCTGCTGCAGGGCGTCCAGGTCGATTTCCATCGGGATCTCCTTGTTGGGGTTGGTCACTTCTTGGTGTAGTCGCAGGTGGCTGCGCAGCTGTCGCCGCAGGTATAGGTGCAGTCGGGGTCCAGGCCGCCGCCGGCGTAGGCCTGGGCCTCGGGTGCGGGCAACTGCTGCAGGGCGTCCAGGTTCAGTTCCACGGTTCTCTCCTTCCGTCCTCGGAGGGTGGGAGCCGCTCGGGCAGCGGCAGGTGCGCGGCGTCAGGTCGTCTGGTCGCAGCCGGTGTGCAAGCACGTGTACTCGCAGCTGCTGCCGCAGGTGAACTTGCAGTCGGGGTCCAGGCCGCCGCCGGCGTAGGCCTGGGCCTCGGTCGTCGGCAGCTGCTGCAGGGTGTCCAGGTCGAGTTCCATGACGCGGCCTCAGAGGGTGGCGGGGCCGGTGATGGTGCAGGAGTTGGCGCAGGTGTAGCCGCAGTCGGGGGTACGGTCGCCGCCGCCGGTGGCCTGGGCCTCGGTCGTCGGCAGCTGCTGCAGGGCGTCCAGGTCGAGTTCGAGGTTCATGGGTGTCTCCTTGTGTGGTCGGGTGGCTGGTCGGCCGGGTGGGTGGCTACATGTTCCAGATGCTCATGACGCAGGTGACGCAGCACGTGTAGTCGCAGGTGTTGGTGCAGTCGGGGTTCAGGCCGCCGCCGGCGGTGGCCTGGGCCTGCGTCTCCGGCAGCAGCTGCAGGGCGTCGAGGTCGAGTTCCATGGGGATCACCTCCTTCTGTGGTCGCAGTGGTGGTACCGCTACTGCGTTTCGATGCAGGTGTGGCAGCAGGTCACATCGCACTTGCCGGTGCTGTTCTCGAGGGGCTGCAGACCGTGGGCCTGGGCCTCGGGGTCGGGCAGTTGCTGCAGGGCGTCCAGGTCGAGCTCCACGGCTCGCCCTCCTTCGCGCTCGGGCTGGTGGTTACCACCAGGCGGTGGTGGGCCAGTTGGTGTACTGGCAGCTCTCGGTGCAGGCGTTCTGCTCGGCGGGCTGCCGGGTGTCGCCGGCGGCCTGCGCCTCGGGGCCGGGCAGCTGCTGCAGGGCGTCGAGGTCGAGCTCCATGGGGATCACCTCCTTTCCAGGACGGGTGGGCGGGTGGGAGCGGGGGCCGGGCGAGGGGCCGTCAGGAACGCCAGGACGCGCGCGGCGACCGGGTCCGTCTCGGCCGTGCCGGGTGCGGCGTGGCCGCGCTCGGCGAGCTCCTCGTAGCGGAAGTCCCCGCTGGTCGGTGGGTCGCCCGCCAGGCGCCGGGCGAGGGCGCGGGAGTGGGCGACGGGTACGGATTCGTCGTGCACGCCGTGCAGGACGAGCGTGCGGGTGCGCAGGCCGGGCGCCAGGCGCTCCAGATCGCGCGGGCCGATGGCGTCGTGCGCCGGGCGCAGGCCGCCGAGCCGGACCACCATGTCCCGCACCGGGGGCCGCGCGTCGGCGTGCAGGCGGGGCCCGGACAGGAAGGGCGCGTAGGCCACGCAGGCAGACCAAGGGTCCGGGTCCGTCATCGCGGTCAGCAGCGCGAGGTAGGCGCCGTAGCTGGCTCCGTACAGCGCCGGGGCTTCGGCGCCGGGGCCGCGACCCTGGCGCAGGTGGTCGGCGACGGCGAGCAGGTCGGCCCGGTCGACCACGCCCCAGGCGTCGACCAGGGCGAGCGTGTGGGCGGCGCCGTAGCCGGTGCTGCCGCGCTGGTTGGGGGCCACCACGGTGAACCCGACCTCGACGCAGGAGCGCAGGAAGGGCTCGTAGCGCAGGGTCCAGTGGCTGTTCGGGCCGCCGTGCAGGGCGACGAGCAGCCGCCGGTTGGTCCGCCAGTCGGGCCCGTACACCACGGCCTCCACCGGGCCGGCCGCGCCCGGGAAGGTCTCCACCCGGGCCCGGTGCGGAGCGCCCGCCGCACCTACCGCGCCCGCCGCACCTACCGCGCCCGCCGCACCTACCGCGCCCGCCGCGCCTGCCACGCCCGCCGCGCCTGCCACGCCCGCCGCGCCTGCCACGACCCGCGACCGGCGCAGGGCGGTGCCGCGGCGCGGCAGCTGGGCGAGCGACTGCGGGCCGTCCGGGGTGGACAGCGGCAGCCAGGCGCCCGCCGCGGTCCAGGCGCAGCGGGCGGTCAACTCCCCGTCGGGGACCTCGATCCGCTGCACCTCGTCGCTCTCCCACCCGTGCCGGAGCAGGCCGGAGCGGGCGCCGCGGGTCTCCATGTGCAGGACCTGGGTGCCGGACGGGTCCACCGCCACCGGGTGCAGCGGAGCACCGGTCCGGTGCAGCGCCGACTCCCGGTCCAGCAACCGCAGTTCGCCACCGACGGCCGGGGTCAGGGCGAGCCGGTGGCCGCCCTCCTCCGGTACGGCCAGCAGGACCTGGCCACCACCGACGGCCAGCACCTGGGCCGCCCGGTCGGTCAGCGGCACCGGCGGCCCGACCGCCGCGGCGCCGGCCCGCAGGTCGAACCCGACGGCGCTCGGGCGGCCGTCGGTCAGCAGGGTGAAGACCAGCCGGTCGCCGACCAGTCGGCCGGCCTGCAGCAGACCGGGCACCTGATGCAGCGTCAGCCACCGGGTGTCGTCCGCCCGCAGGCCGTGCAGCGTGGAGCTGCCGTCGGTGCCCCGGCTGACGGCCAGCGCCAGCAGTCCGAGGTCCGCCGGGGCGGGGAGCAGCGTGAGTCCCGGCCCGGTCCAGGTCGCCAGCGGGATGCTCGCGCCCTCGTCGTGCAGGTCCAGGTGCTGGCCGGCGCCCGAGTGCCAGGAGGCCAGCACCCGGCCGTCCGCCAGGGGCAGCACTGCGGCGAAGCCGGGTTCGCCCCGGAACGCGTGGCGGCGCAGCAGGCGGGCCCCGGTGGGCAGCAGCCGCCACTGCTCGACGTACCGCTGGCCGCTGCCGTCGGCGGCCAGCGACGCGGCGTACCCGCCGTCGGCGGAGAACTCGAAGCCGCTGCGCAGGGTGGCCGGTACGGGTGCTGCGGTCACCGGGCGGCGCCCAGCAGCGCGGGCGCCGCAGCGGCCGGGACCTGCACGGCGGGGGCGTCGGTCATCCACAGGCGCGGCCCGCCATGGTCGAGGCGCAGCAGCAGGTCCAACGGCCCGGCGAGGCCGGTCTGGTAGTCGGCCCGGACGCTGCGCCCGCTCTCGTCCGGCAGGACGATCCGGCCGTCCCGCAGCGCGTGCCGGACGTGCATGACGTCGACGAGATCGAGGGTCCACTGCCGGTACGGGCCGCCCAGCGCCTCGTCCAGGTCGAGCAGGAACTGTCCGTTCCCGGCCAGCCCGTGGCAGGCCGCCGAGGGGGCCAGCCAGCGCATCCGGTGGACCGCCACCGCGGCCTGCTCGGTCGGCCGCAGGAACGCGTCCTCGCCGGTCGCCTGCCAGAGCCGGAGCAGGAAGGTGCCCACCCCGGAGGAGCCGTTGCACCAGTGGTAGAGCATGCCCTTGCCGGGCCCGCCGTCGCGGTCGCTGCGCCAGCGCGCACCCCAGGGGCCGTACTCCGCTTCGGCGGCGAGGGTCCGGCCGGCCTCGACCGCGAGGTCCAGGTACGGCTGCCGGCCGGTCGCCTGCCAGGCGGCGAGCAGGAACGCGCCCACGCCCGCCACGCCGTGGCCGAAGCCGAGTTGACGGATTCCGGCCAGGTTGGAGTCCAGGTCGGGCGCCACCTGCCAGTAGACCGAGCCGTCGGTGCGCTCGGCGCAGTCCAGCAGGCCGTCCGCGCAGTCGGCCACCCGGGCCAGGAACTCCTCCCGGCCGGTGGCGCGCCACAGGTGGAGCTGGGCGAAGCCCGCTCCGGCGGCGCCGTGGCAGACATCGGGGTTGGGCCAGCGCACCGGCAGCGAGAGGACGAAGTCCTCGGCACGGGCGGCGAGTTCGGCGTCACCGAGGTGGCGGGCCGCGTCGTGCAGCGCCCAGGCGGTGCCGGAACGCCCGAAGTACAGTCCGGGAAGCCGGTGCTGGACCCTGGTCAGCCGGTCGTCGGTCCACCGGGCGGCCCGCTCGACGGCCACCCGCAACTCGGGGCGGTCCAGCGCCGCGTCGGCGCGGGTCAGTAGGGCGAGCACGCCCGCCGCCCCGTGCTGGACGGCCAGGGTGTCGGCGGTCGCGGCGAAGGCGGAGCTCTCCCACAGGCGTTCGTCCGCGTCGGGGTCCATGGTGGCCACCAGGTGGGCGAGGCCGTCGTCCAGCATCCGGCGGCGCAGCGGCTCGTCCGGCGCCGGCCAGGCGGGGAGCGCCGGCTCAAAGGTGCGGGCGGCGGGGTCCTGTGCCGTGGCGAGTTCCTGCGTCGTGGCGAGGTAGTGGGCGACCTTGGCGAGCGGCCACCGGTCGGCCGGGTCCTGCGCCATCAGGCCCAGGATCGCGGGTGCCAGCAGGGCCACCGCGGGGTAGTGGTCCGCCGCGCGGTCGAGCAGGTGCGCGGTCCGCTCCCGGGGCGTGCGGGTCTTCGGTTCGTCCTCGAGGTACGCCGGCGTCAGCCCGGTGGCGAGGTAGCAGAAGACGGCACCCAGGGCGAACAGGTCCACCGCGGCGTCGTCGACCCGGGCGTAGCGCCGGCTGAGCACCTGCTCCGGCGCGCCGAAGCCGGGCGTGTAGGCGTGCACGGCCCAGTCGCCGACGGGGGCGGCGTGCTCGGGGTCGATCAGCACCAGCCGGTCGTCGGGGGTCACGATCACGTTGTTGGGGGTGAAGTCCTGGTAGACCAGGCCCCGGTGGTGGATCTCGGTCACCAGCGCGGTGAGGTCGCGGGCCAGCCGGAGCACCTCCCCGGGGTCGAAGGCCTCGCCGTCCGCGGCGAGCCGCTCCTGGACGTACCTGGTCAGGGGCTGGCCCTCGACCAGTGACTCGACCAGGAAGGCGTGCCCGTCCGCCTCGAAGAACTCCACCAGTTCGGCGGCCAGTCCGGAGAGTCGGGCAAGGGTCCGCGCCTCCTGGCGCAGCGCGTCGCGGGCGTCCCCGGCGGGCAGGCCCACTCCGACGTGCGCCCGGGCCTGCTTGACCACCACATCGGCGCCGGTCCGCTGGTCGAGCGCCCGGTAGACGCCGCCGCGGGCGGAGAAGGTGATGGCCTCGCGCACCACGTAACGATCGTTGATCAGCACCGGCTTCGGCTCGGTCGGCGTGCCGTCGGCCGCCGGCTTGGCGGGGGCCGGCGCGGGTTTGGCCTCGATCGGCGGCACCGCCCAGGCCGGCGGCGAGAACCACGGCTTGCGCGGGTCCGGCACGGCGGTCCCGTCGGGGGCCTGGAGGCGGACCTCGTGGACCCCGTCGGCGGTGAGGGTCGGGACCCCGTAGAACGCGCCGTACCGGAAGTGCACCAGGCTGCCCGGTCGGTAGGGCCGGTCGGAGAGCACCGCAGGGCCCGGCAGGCCGGCGGTCGCGGCGTCGAGCGCCGCTGCGAGCTCCCTGAAGTGGTCGTCGTCGCGCGGGTAGGCGGTGATGAACTTGCCGCACTGCGCCCGGTCGTAGCGGTGCGAGGTCATCTCCTCGGTCAGCGCCAGGTCCCGCGCGCACTTGAAGGCGCAGCCGCCGCGGATCAGCACCTCGGCCGCGCGGGTCAACACCTCGGGCGCGCTCAGCCGGGTGGCGGAGACGTGCAGCTTCCACCCCTGGACCCGCCGTTCGACCACCGGCGGCTCGACCCGGCACCAGACCCCCGACTCCTGCACGGACCAGCCGTCCTCGCCGAGTTCGGCGAGCACCGCGCGGACCACGCTGCGCAGCGGGAACGCGAGCTTCCCCTGCTGTTCCTGCACTGCCAACGCCGTACCTCCGGTGCCTGGGATTCGCGGAGCCTCGGTGGCCCCGCCCGCACCGCAGATACTTCCGTCGCCGCGCCGGCCGGACATCGGTACGGCGCACGCACATTCACGCCCGCGCACCCCACCGATCCTCCGGACGCGCGCCCAGCTTCCCGCCCAGCTCCGCGCCCCGCTCGGCTGCCCGGTCAGCCCTCGGCGACCTCGACGGACAGCTGTTGCAGCCCCGCCCGGTCGGCCCGGCCGGTCTTGCGGAGCAGGCTCGCCATGTGCTTCTCCACCGTGCGCGGCGAGATGGAGAGCCGACGGGCGATGTCCTGGTTGCCGAGCCGCTCGACGATCAGCGCGAAGACCTCGTACTCACGCGTCGTCACGCCGACGGCGCGCAGGCCGGCGGGTATCAGGTCCCGTCCGCTGCGGCGCTGCGCGACGGTCGCGCCGGTACGGCGCAGCAGAGCCCGGCAGGCGGCCGCCACGGCGGGCACGTCGAGGCCGTGGAAGTAGTCCTCGGCCGTGCGCAGCCAACTCACGGGATCGCCCCAGCCGTCGGTCAGGGCCGCCTCCGCGACCAGCCGAAGGGCGAGGTGACTGCCCGTCGGGAAGACCGACGCGGCCGAACGCACGGCCTGCACCGCCCGGGTGGCCTCGTCCGCGTTGCCCTCCCGCCCCAGCAGGACCGCCTCGGCCGCCAGCAGGAACTGCCGGTTCCAGGCGAGTTCGGCCGCCGGCGCGGCCGCCGCGACCGCGTACTCCGCCCGGCCCGCACGTCCCGCGAGGACGTCGAGCAGCGGGCGCAGACCGTACCGTCCGGCCAGGTAGAAGATGTTCGGATGGTCGCGTTCCCAGTCCGCGGCGGCGGCCAACTCGGCCTCGGCCAGGGCCCGGTCCTCCTCCAACAGGGCGCAGACGGCGCGGCCCAGGCCGAGCATCACCGGCACCAGGAACGACCGGCCGCCGCCCGCCTGGTCGAAGGCCAGCAGCTCGTCCTCCATGTCGCGCCGGCGACCGCGGTGGGCCGCCAGGGTGGCCGCGGTCAGCAGCAAGTAGCGGTGGGTGGCGAGATTGCGCATCCGTGCGGTGGCGTCGAGGCAGCGGTCGATGATCTCCCGGGCCCGGTGCGGATCGCCGGTGAGCACCGCGTGCATGGCGAGCAACCCCTCGGTCCGCTGGGTCAGCGTGATCGATCCCAGCTCGTGCGCCGCCGCCAGCGCCTCCTCGAGGGTGCGGGAGTCGCCGGTGCGCAGGAAGGAGTTGGCGCCGAGCCGGATCAGCGCCTCGAACCGCCAGCCGGGCAGCGCGTGGGTCTCGGCGACCGCGAGCATCCGGGCCAGGCAGTCGTCGGCCTCGTCGAAGCCGCGTTCCCGCGCGAGCGTCGCGAGCAGCTGCCAGGCCTGGCAGGCCAGCACCGGGAGTTCGGCCCGCTGGGCGACCTCGGCCGCCTCCCGGGCCTGCCGCTCGGCGTCCGCCAGGTCCGCTTCATGGCCTGGCAGCAGAGCCAGGCCCCCCTGGACCAGTGCGAGGGCGGCGGTCTGGGCAGGCGCGCCGCCATCGCCCATGAGCGTCCACGCCGCCGCCAGCTGCTCGCCGCACTCCTCGGCACGCTCGGCGAGCAGGGTGGCCCAGGCCAGGCGGGTGTGCAGGGCGATCCTGCGGTCGGCACTCAGCCCGGCGACGCCGGCGGTCGGGAGGGTGCCGAGCAGTTCCAGCGCGCCGTCCAGCTGGCCGGCCTCGGCCCGGGCGTACACCAGGGCCTCGGTGAGGTCGGCGCGATCGGCCTGGGCGGCGAGCCGGTGCCCGCGTTCGAGCAGCCGGACGGCCAGTCCTGAGGTGGCGTCGGCCAGCGCCTGCCGTCCAGCTTCGGCGTACAGCCGGGCGGCGGCGGCCTCGTCCCCGGCGGTCTCCAGCAGCCGCGCCGCGAGGTGCCACCGGCCGTCGGCGGGCTCCGGTCCGGCCTGCTGCAAGGCGATGGCGGCCCGTCTGGCGGCGGCGGCCCGCTCCGCGAGCGGGATGCCGGCCAGCAGGGCTTCGCCGATCAGCGCGTGACGAAACGCGTAACGATCCGCCACGATGCCGTCCGGGACGACGAGTTCAGCCTCCACCAGCGTCCGCAGCGTGGCGAACAGGCTCCGGTCGTCGTGTCCGGTGATGAGCTGGACGGTGCCGACCGAGAACTGCGGGCCCAGCAGTGCCGCGAGCACGACGAGTTCCCGCGCCCGGGGGGCGAGTAGCCCGGCGCGGCGGCCGTAGGCGTGCACCACGCTGGTCGGGACGGTGGCGGCGAGATCCCCCGCCACCCGCCAGCGCGCCCGGTCCTGGCGCAGCGAGCCGGTGCCGACCATGTCGGCCAGCAACTCCTCCACCAGGTACGGGTTTCCGCCGCCGACCTCGGCCAGCCGGTCGACCACCTCGCCCGGCACCTCGGCGGCCGGCACGCCCAGGCAGCCGGCGGCCAGTGCCCGGATGTCCGGAGTGTCGAGCGGTCCCAGTGCGAGGACGGACGCCGCCCTGCGCCGCTCGGTGGCCTGGAGCAGGTCGAACGCGGCTCCGGCCTCCGGCCGCAAGGTCGCGATCAGCAGCACCGGCAGGTCGGCGACGTTGTCCACCAGGTACTCCAGCACGGCGACCATCTCGGAGTCCGCGTCGTGCAGGTCCTCCAGCACCAGCACGCACCCGGCGTCCCGGCCGAGGACGGCGAGCAGCCGCAGCAGCGCCTCGGCCAGCTCGATCACGCTCTCCGGGTAGTCCGGGCCGGCGGCCGTCCGCCACTCGGGGACCACCCGGGCCAGCGCGGGCCGGTACGGCACGAGCTCCTGGTCGTCCGGCGGGCCCGCCTTGCGGAAGCGGGAGCTCAGCGCCTCGACGAGCGGGCGGAAGGGTGTACCGGCGCCACTCGGGCTGCCCCGGCCGCGCAGCAGTGGCAGGCCCAGGGCGACGGCCTGCCGGGCGCACTCGTCGGCCAGCCGGGACTTGCCGATCCCGGCCTCTCCGGAGAGGAACACCGCGTGGCCGACGCCTTCCCGAAGGCTCGTCAGCAGGCCTTCGACCAGCGCGATTTCACTCTGTCGGCCGACAATGACAGGCGACGAGGTATGCATGATCGCAGGCTAATCGAGCCGATCATGATCCGGTAGGGCCTCTGCGGGCCGCGCTCTCAGCTGTGCCCGTCGCAGTTCCCGGAGGTCATGGTCATGGTCTCGAACGGGTCGAGCGACAGCGCCACGGCCCCGTCCGAGGAGAGCAGGTTCGCCCGTCGCCCGAGAGCGCCTGCGGTCCACAGCCTGATCTCGCCGGCCGGGTGAACGTCCGGCTCCTCTCCCTGCCTGGTCGGCTGCTCCCACGAGCGGTTCACGTCGAGGGTCTCCATGCGTGGTCTTTCCTCTCCTAGAGCGTCAGGACTGCGTCGTCCTCAGGGAATCCACATCAACTTATATGAATGTATACCTTTTTTGATTCACCTGAGTTTACACGCGGGGGGTGCACCCATGACCAGGTCGGGTGACACCCGGGCATCACGCCTTCGGCACCGCTGACACACGGTCAGACCCCGGTGCCCAGAGCAGCAGCACCGCTGCGGTCCGGTCGGCGAACCCCAGCCGCAGCAGTCCGTGGCCGATGCCCGCCAGCCCGGTCAGCAGTCCGGGGACAGCCAGGCCGCCAGGGGTCCCGCACCCCGGCCCGTGCTGCTCCAGCGCGGCCAGCAGCAGGAGCGCGCGCCGCTCCCGGGCCGCCTGCGAGACCGGGTCGCCGCGGCGGCCGAGCAGTTCGAGGGCTCCGAGCTCGCCGTGGCACAGGCTGTGGTCCGGCGACGGCCCGGGCCGGGCCTCGGCCGCACGCACCGCCCGTGCCGGTAGGTCCGCCAATCGCGGATCGGCCGCCGCCACCGCCCGGTCGGCCACCGCCAGCGCGACGCCCGGCAGCCCTCGGCACCAGGACTCACCGGAGGCCCGGTCGGCGGCCGCTCTCAGCGCCGCCAGTCCGGCCTGCTCGTAGCGGGCGCCCCCGCCGGCCGCCGCGAAGCCGAGCAGTGCCCAACCCACCCCGGCCGCGCCCGAGGCGAAGCCCGCCTCCGGCGGCAGCGGGCAGGCGGCGAGACGGGCCGCGCAGACCTGTGCACCGCGCCAGGCATCGAGCGAACCGGTGGCCTGGTGGACGGCGAGCAGCGCCGCGAGGCCACCGGCCAGGCCGTCGACGATCCCTGGCGCCGTCTCGGCTTCGGCGGCCAGCACGGTCAGGGTGGTCGCCGGGGCGGTCAGGGCGGCGAGCTGCGGGTCGTCCAGCGCGGCGGCCACCACGGTGACCGCGTAGGCGATGCCGCCCAGCCCGGCGAAGCCGCCGGGCCCCACGGCCGCGAGGTCCTGCGGCCTGGCCGCGAGCCGCTCCAGCAGGGCGGGCAGCGGCCGCAGCGCGCGGCGGGCCACCTCCGCGTAGCGCTCCTCCCCGGTGAGCGCGGCCAGTTGGGCGAGGAACAGGGCCACTCCCGGATAGCCGCCGCCCAGGTCGGCGCCGCACGGCCGCAGTTGCCAGTAGCGGTCGGCGATGAGTTGGAGACCGAGCCAGTTCGTCCGTACGGGACTCCGGTGAGCCAGTTCGACCAGCCGGTCACCGATGCCGCGGGCTGCGCCGAGCAGCCGGCCCGGGTCGATCGAGGAGGCCGACGCGGCGGGCACGGTCTGCGCGGCCGCCCGCCGGCCGGCCGGCCCGTGGGGCGGCTCGGTCGACCGCGCCCTCATCGCGGCCCGAACGATCCACTCCTGCGCCGCGAGGTCCGCCTCGCCCATCCCCGTGATCCGCTCGGCCACCCGGTCGAGACCGGTCCGTTCCAGGGCGCCGGCGATCCGGGCCCCGGTCCCGCTCCACAGGTCCACCGCACCCGGCCGGGTGGTGAACAGCGGGACGTCGCCGTCCCACAACTGCGCGATCTCGTGGCCGAGGACACCGGGGTGGCCCGGCCCGGCGGACTCGTCCGTGCCCAGCAGGTCGAACAGCGCCTCCCGCTCGGCCGCGTCCCGCAGCACGTCGGGATGGGTCGCCTCGGCCAGCAGCGTCGTGTAGATCTGGGTGGGGCGTACCACCACGCGGACGTCGGCGTCCGCGAAGCGGCTCAGCAGCCCCCGCCGGCCGAGCAGTTCACGCCGGCCGGCGACGACGGCCCGGTAGCCCGCGCGGAAGCCGGTGAGCAGGGCCTCGGTGTGCGCCGCGGGTTCGGCCCGGGTCCCGGCGAGGCCGGGGCGGTTGGCGGCACCGGCGAAGGTCTGCGGCCGGCGTACCAGCCGCATCCGGTCGGTGCCCGGATCCGCCCAGTCCACCCCGTCCATCGGCAGCGGCGTGCCCGGGTCGCCACCGAGCCCGGAGGCGTCCATCGCCGTCCGGTCCCCGAGGAGCAGATGCGGGAGCAGCCCGGTCCGGTACACCGACGAGCCGAGCGCGAGCGCCGCCGGATCCTCCATGCCGCGAACCGCGAGCGGCGGGTGGAACAGCGTCTCGACATCGATCAGCACCGGTTCGTCGCCGCAGGCGATCAGGTTCTCGTAGTGCAGGTCCGTGCCGTCCAGGGCGTACAGCAAGGCCAGCAGGGCGCCCTGTCGACGGTAGAAGCCGTCGAGCTGACGTGCTGTCGTGCACGGCCGGTGGGCGACATGTTCGACCCAGCCGTACTCGCCCCGGTCCAGCAGGGCCAGCACCGGCAGTCCCGGAGTGCCGGGCTGCTCGTTGAACCAGTCGACGGTCTCGTTGAAGTGCCGGTGCGTCCCGAGCGGCCTCGGCTTGTACACCGCCCGCCGCCCGTCGGCGAAGCGCAGGATCGCGACACTGCGTCCCCGCTGATGCCCGTCGCCGGCCCCGCTCTCCACCGCGAGCAGCGCCCCGGGATCCACTCCGCCCAGCAGGGTCGCGACGATCTCCGCCCGGTCGAGCGCGAACCGGCCGAGCATCTCGGCCAGCGCGGAGACCGCGTACAGACAGGTCTGACCGAGCAGGCGAGCGAGCACCGGGTACTCGGCCAGCAGCGCGGCCAGGCCTTCTTGGCGGGACATCAGGTCCACGAAACTGCGGAACCGCTCGGCCGGTGTGTCACCGGCCAGTTGGCCGCCGACCCTCGCCACCTTGAGTTCCAGCACGAGCGTACGGGCCGAGCGCCGCGCCAGATCCCGGGCGAGCCGCTGGACGAAGGCGGCCCGAACCGCGACCAGGTCGACCGGCCCCTCGCCGAGTTGAACCGACAGTTGCTCGGCGGCCTGCTCCGCGAACGGTGTCAGTACTGCCACGAACCCGGTGGTTCCCGGGAGTTCACCGGCCGGCAGTCGCGGCGCCGACAGCGGCCCGACCAGCACCGCGTCCACGAAAGCCGCCCAGTCCGGCTTCCCCCGAGCGGGCCGCTCACCCTCCGGCAGCGCCCGCAGCCACCAGCCGTCCGCAGCCGGCGCGGCCCCTGACCGCCCCTGCGTATTGATCACAGCGGCCGAGCTTGCCACCCGCCGACCGGCTCGCACAAGAGCGGTGCTGCGCACCCGGAGGGTCCCGCCCTGCCGGCCTCACCCCTCCCGGAAGTGCACCAGCACCCGACCGGGATTCTTCGGGTCCAACTCGCGCCGCAGGTACAGCTTGCGGATGTGCTTCTGGTCCAGGAACGCCAGCACCCGCCGCATCAGCTGCCCTGAGCCCTTCCCGGGAATGATCTCGGCGACCGGGTCACCCGACTGGGCTGCAGCGAAGAGGAACTGCCGCATCGCCAGCTCGATGTCACGGTTGTTCCGGAAGATCGGGTGCAGGTCGAGGCTACGCATCGGAATCACCGCCGCACCCTAACCGGCCCGGACCGACAGCCATGCCGTTCTGCGAGTCGGTCCCCGGATCGGTGACGGCCACGCGGCGACCGCCAGCTGCCTGAGCAGCCTCACCAGTTGCCCCCATCCAATGGAATGATTCCAATGAAAATGGCGCGGGGAAGATACTCATGGGCACCATCAGGATTCACCGCACAATTGTGCAACGCTGAGCTGCACCCGATTACTCTGACCTCGTGCGCAACATGCGCAACATTCCATTTTCCCCTTGCGGCAGTTGACGAGCTGGCTGTAGCTTTCGTCGCGGGAAGCAAGGGTGTTGCCAGGTGGCGTGATCATCGCTTGGAACGGCCTCGTCTCATGGCGCTTCGAGACAGCCTGATGTCGATCAGCGAAAAGCCGCCGCGGGACTCACTGCCGGAAAGCATCTGCAGCGCGCTTCCTGAGAAAATAGGGGGCAGGGGGTGGGGATGCATTCCTTATTGGCGCGATTCCGGGAAAGACGTCGACTCGGGCACTCGATTCAGCGTGCCGTCGAAGGCGCGCCGGCGTTGTCGTGCGCCACTCTCCCCGCCGGGTCCCCAGCGCCCGTACGGCCGCCGGCGCGCGGGCGACGGGCAGGTCGCGCCCCTGGTCGACCGGCTCGACCGGGTCGACCGGAATGCGTTCGCGGCCCGCTCGGCGGTCTCGGTGGTTCCCGCGCACCGCTGGGACGCACTCAGTTTCCAGGCGTTTCGATCCGCGCGACCGGGGCGCCCATCGGATCCGATAAATCCGCTCGAAAGATGACGGGGTTCAGCCATGACCGAGTCCACCACCTCGCCCGACCTGCCCGCCCGCACGAATCGGCCCACCGGCACTTCCCGAGCTCGGACGGACGTCCAGAAAAGCATTGCCCCGGGAGCGGTCGACCTGCCGTCGCTGGTGCCAATCATGTACACGTTCATGTTCCGGAACATCGCGAGTGACGGCTTCGTCTTCAGCGATCCGCAGTCGCCGGGCGACATTTCCCGGGACTCGAAGCCGGGCTGCATCATCGCCGCCCCGTCCTTCCCCGCCGACACCCCCGGCATCGACGAGGACTACGTCTTCAACTGGGTGCGCGACGGGGCGATCACGGCCATGGAGGTGGCCAAGGCGGGCATGCCCACCCGCCCGGGCGGGACGGTGCAGACGCTCAACGACTACGTCCAGTTCGCCGACCTCTGCCACTCCAACGCCCAGCCGCCGCTGACCAAGGGTCACGCCTGCTTCAACATCGCCGGCGACGCCCGCCCGTGGACCGAGCAGAACGACGGTCCGGCCCTGCAGTCGATCACCATCCTGGCCGCCTACGACCAGCTCGACCTCGACACCCAGAAGCGGGCGGTCGACCTGGTGAACGCGAACGTGGCGTACCTGCTCGGCGTCTACGAGGACGCCACCACGAACCTGTGGGAGGAGCACAACGGGTTCAGCTTCTTCGCCCGGGCCGCCCAGCTGCGCTGCTTCGAGGAGATCCAGGCCTCGACCGTCGTCGGGATCGACAAGCCGGTCGAGCTGCGGCCCGCCATCGACTGGCTGCGCCAGGCCCTCGCGAGCCACTGGGACGGAAGCAAGTACGTGAGCATGATGGCCGACCCCGGCAACGGGGCCCAGCCGTCGCCGCAGAACCCGGTCGTCAGCGGTTACGACCCGAACATCGACATCGTCCAGTCGGCCGTCTACGGCGCCGTTCCGATCACCGACACCAAGCTGCTGGCCACGGCGGCCCAGCTGCGGTCGCAGTGGGAGGAAGGCGGCATCGCCTTCTACCCGGTCAACAAGGCGGACCGGGAGGCGTTCGGTATCGGGCCGCTGTTCGGCCGCTACCCGGGCGACGTCTACGACGGTGACACCTCGCACCCGGTGCTCGGCGGTCACCCCTGGGCCCTGTCCACCTGCAACGTCGCCGAGCTGCACTACAAGCTGGCCGCCGAGATCACGGCGAGCGGCAAGGTGCCCCTGGACGACCTGTCCGCACCCTTCTTCGCCCAGTCCGGCATCGACGCGTCGACGGCCCCGGCGGCAGCCGCCACCGCCCTGGTGGCGACCGGTGACGCCATGGTGCGGGCCGTCATCTACCACAGCGACAACCTGGAGCTCTCCGAGCAGTTCGACGGCGCCACCGGCTTCGAGCGCAGTGTGCACAACCTGACGTGGAGCTTCGCCGCCTACCTGTCCGCCATGCGAGCCCGGGCCGAGGCCGAGTGACCCCGGGGCCGACCGACCCGAATCCCGACCACCGCTCCGGTCCCGGCTGCGCCCGGGACCTGGCAGAGGAGTAACTGCCCCATGTACGCGAAATTCCCCGACGGGGCGGCGAAGCGTACCGACCCCGCGGCGGCGGCCGAGGTTCTCTACGACGCCGTGATCGTCGGTGGCGGGATCGCCGGTGCCATCGTCGCCGCGCGGCTGGCCGAGGCCGGCAAGAGGGTGCTGATCCTCGAAGCGGGCCCGGCCGAGGACCTCACCCTGCGGGGCTACGAGGACTACCTCGACCGCTTCTACTCGGCCACCAGCAAGGACAACCAGGCCCCCTACCCGGTCGTCGCCAACGCTCCGATGCCCCGCGGCACCGACGCACGGCGCATCTTCCCGGGTGCGCCCGACACCTCGGCCTACATCGTCCAGAGCGGGCCCTTCGCCACCGACACCACCTACACCAGGGTCCTCGGCGGCACCACCATGCACTGGGAGGCCAAGACGCTGCGGATGCTGCCCGAGGACTTCCGGATGCGCACCCTCTACGGCGAGGGGACCGACTGGCCGATCGGCTACGAGGACCTCGCCCCGTACTACAACGAGGCCGAACGCGAGATCGGCGTCTCCGCCGACGTCGCCGACCAGGCCTACCTCGGGATCACCTTCGACCAGGACTACGTGTTCCCCATGAAGGGGCTGCCGCTGTCCTACCTGGACCGGATGGTGGCGGCGGACCTCGACGGGATGCCGGTCGAACTCGACGGGGAGAAGCGGGAGCTGCGGGTCCGGCCGTTCCCCCAGGGGCGGAACGGGATACCGAACCCGGCCTACGACGGCGGGAAGGGATACGTACCGCGCGGGGCGGTGAGCACGTACCAGGTCGAGGTCGGCGGGCGGTGCCAGGGCAACAACAACTGCGTGCCGATCTGCCCGGTGCAGGCCAAGTACAACGCCGGCAAGACCCTCGCCGCGGCCCTGCGGAGCGGCCGGGTCGACCTGGTGGCCCAGGCGGTCGCCCACAAGGTGCACATCGACGAGCAGACCGGCCGAGTGACCGAGATCGAGTACCGCCGCTACGACCGGCCCGACAGCCCCGGCTTCACCACCGTGCGGGCCCGGGGCCGGCTGTTCATCCTGGCCGCCAACGCGGTGGAGAACCCCCGGCTGATGCTGGCCTCGGGCCTGCGCAGCTCGAGCGGCCTGATGGGGCGCAACTTCATGGACCACGCCTACCTACTGGCGTGGGCCCTGCTGCCGGAGGTGGCCGGCACCTTCCGGGGCACGAACTGCACCGGCGGCATCACCGACCTGCGCGGGGGCCGGTTCCGCCGCCGCCAGGCGGCATTCAGCGTCGACATCCACAACGACGGCTGGGGCTGGGCGCGCGGCGCGCCGATGACCGACCTGGTCGACCTGGTGGACGCCGGTGGTCGCTACGGCGAGTCCCTGCGCCAGGGCCTGGTGGACCGGGTGTCCCGCCAGTTGCAACTGGCGTTCATGGTCGAGGTCCCCGCCAACCCGAGCAACCGGGTCACCGTGGACCCGGCCGTCACCGACAGCCTGGGGAACATGCGGCCCATCCTCAGCTACGACATCCCCGACTACACGATGCGCGGGGTGGCTTACGCCCGGCAGCTGTCGAAGCGGATCTTCGCCCGCCTCGGGGCCGAGGACCACACCGCGTACGACCCCAACTTCTGGGGCTACGCCGTGCACGAGGGCGAGGGGTACGAGATCCGCGGCGGCAACCACCTCGCCGGCACCCACGTGATGGGCAGCGACCCGTCGACCTCGGTGGTCAACGCGGACCAGCGGAGCTGGGACCACGAGAACCTCTACCTGGTCGGCGGGGGCAGCATGCCCACCGTGGGCACCTCGAACGTGACGCTCACCGTCGCGGCCCTGTGCCTGCGCAGCACCCGCGCCATGCTGGCCCAGCTCGAGTCCGAGACCGCACCGATCCACGTCAGCACGAACGGCGCCGCCCAGGGCCGACCCCAGGAGGCGGGCCAGTGACCGCGTCGACCATCGAGAACCGTGACGACCTGATCAGCTACCTGAACGCGGCGATGGCGCTCGAGCACGCGACCATCCCCACCTACCTGACCGCGTTCTACTCCATCCACTCCAGCACCAACTCCGACGCCGCCCACATCATCCGGGTGGTCGCGGTGGAGGAGATGCTGCACCTGACCCTCGCCGCCAACGTCCTGAACGCCATCGGCGGGACACCCGACCTGACGCGCCCCGGCTTCGTACCGTCCTACCCGGCCTATCTGCCCGACGGGGAGGACGACTTCACCGTCGACCTGCGGCCTTTCTGCCCCGAGGCGGTGGAGACGTTCTGCAAGATCGAGCGGCCGGGCAAGGCCCCCAGCGCCGACTCACGGCTGGTGCGCACCCCGGACCACGGCAGGCCGCTGCTGGTCTCCAGCCCCACGGCCGAGGGGATGCACTTCTACAGCATCGGCGAGTTCTACGAGGAGATCATCGAAGGCCTCGAGCAGGTGGCGGCCGCCGACCCCGGGCTGTTCTGCGGGGATCCGGCCCGGCAGGTGGGGCCCGAGTACTTCTACTCCGGCGGCGGCCAGGTGATCACCGTTTCCGACCTGGACTCGGCCCGCCGGGCGCTGCGCTTCATCGCCGATCAGGGCGAGGGCCTCGACTCCGGCATCTACGACGCGGACGGCGAGTTGGCCCACTACTACCGGTTCCGGCAGCTGCAGCTCGGCCGCTACTACCAGGCGGGCGACCACCCCGACGCGCCCTCGGGGCCGCCGCTCACCGTCAGTTGGGACGACGTGTACCGGCTGAAGGTGAGCGCCCGGCTGGCCGACTACCCGGCGGGATCGGAACTCGCCGGCGCCGCCCGGAAGTTCAACGCCGAGTACGGCGCCTTCCTGGCGCTGCTCAGCAGGGCCTTCAACGGGAAGCCGGAGCTCCTGCAGGACGCGGTCTGGTACATGTTCCGGCTGCGCGACGGGTTCAACCGGCTGGTGCGCAACCCGCTGCCGGGCAGCGACGGCCTGCACGCCGCGCCGACCTTCGAGATCCCGGCCGCGGTCGGATCGGGTCCGGACGCCGCACGGACCGTCGGCGGGACACCCGGGGCGGTGGCGCGATGACCGCCCCGTCGTTCGAGGAGTTCCTCCTCCTGTCGGTCGACCTCACCGCCTTCGAGCGGACCGACCTGCTCGGCACGGGTCTGGCCCACCAGTACCTCGCCAAAGCGCGGGCCGCCTGCGGCGACGAGGTCGTCACCGCCCTTCTGGACGCCCACCGGGCGGCCCGGGCCGAGGCGGCCGACGGTGTCGGAGGCCATGACCGGGCCCTGCTCGACCGGGCCCTGCGCCACCGGATCTTCAGCGACGACCGCCTCGGCCCGGTGGCCCGCAATGTGATCAAGCTCTGGTACGCCGGGACGTGGTACGGCCTGCCGCCCGAGTGGACCGACCGCTACGGCGCCCAGACGGCGGCCGAGACCTCCACGGTCACCGCCGCCTCCTACCAGGAGGGGCTGCTCTGGCCGGCCATCGGGGCCAATCCGCCCGGTGCCAAGGCACCCGGCTACGGCTCCTGGGCCCAGCCGCCCCGCATCGAGGACCGTTACCTGAAGGGGGACGCGAAATGACCGAACTGGGTGACCGCCTCGGCCCGGACAAGGTGAAGCTCGGCGTCTGCTGCACCCTGTGGTGGAACGACGACTTCCCCAGCATCGACGCCGGCATCTCCTTCGGCCAGGCCGTCAGCGAGATGGCGCTCGCCGGCTTCCAGGGCTGCAGCCTCGGGCACAAGTACCCCTCGGACGCCGCCGAGCTCAAGGCCGCGCTCGACCTGCGCGGCCTGCAGGTCTCCGAGCCCTGGACGAGCACGTACTTCACGATCGCCAAGATGCGGCAGAAGACGATCGAGGCCTTCGAGAAGACGCTGGTCCACATCAAGGCGCTCGGCGGCACCGAGGTGGTGGTGGCCGAGTTCGGCGCCTCCTCGCACCTGCTCCCGGTCGACGTGTTCGCCAACCGCCCGGTCTTCACCGACGCCCAGTGGGACGACCTGACCTCGGGCTTGGAAGAGCTCGGCAAGATCGCCAACTCGGCCGGGATGAAGCTCAGTTACCACCACCACATGGGTACCGGCGTGATGACCCGGGCCGACGTCGACCGGCTGATGTCCTCGACGGATCCGGCCCTGGTCCACCTGCTGCTCGACACCGGCCACATCGCCTTCGCCGGCGACGACCCGCTGGAGCTGGCCCGCGCCTACGCCGACCGCATCGGCCACGTCCACATGAAGAGCGTCCGGTCCGAGATCGTGCGGCGGGTGCGCGGCGAAGGCCTGTCGTTCCAGGAGGGCGTCGAACTCGGCGTGTTCACCGTGCCCGGAGACGGCGCGATCGACTTCCGGCCCATCCTCGGGGTGCTGGCCGAGGCCGACTACCGGGGCTGGCTCGTCGTGGAAGCCGAGCAGGACCCGAACAAGGCCGTCCCGCTCGAGTACGCCAAGAAAGCCCGCGCCTACCTCGCCGACCTCCTCGGCTGGTAGCCCGACAGCGGGGACACCAGGAGCGGACACGGGAGCGAGGACACCAGGAATGAACGCGGCAGTCCGGCGGGACATCTTTTTCAGCTTCTTCATGTTCACGGCCGACCTGCGGCCGCAGGACTCGGACTACACCCAGGTTCTGATCAGCCATCTGAAGGCCCTGACCGAGATGGGCTACGACGGCTTCGACCTGCACATCGCCACCCAGCCCGAGACCGTCGACCACCGGATCGAGGTCGACAGCTACGTCGGCCTCAAGAAGGCGTTCGACGAGGCGGGCCTGCGGGAGGTGAAGTTCACCACCAACGTCGGCACCACGCGGACCTTCGACCCGACCTCGCCCTACCAGGAGCAGCGCAGGCAGGCCCTTTCCTACCTGAAGTCGCGGGTCGACATCACCCGGGTGCTGGGCGGCGACTCGATCATGTCGGGGCCGTTCCTCTACCCCTACGGGGTCTTCCCGGTCACCGACGCCGGTGCGCCGATGTGGAGCGACGCCCTCCAGGACTGGATGAAGTCGCGCTACCACGCGGCGCGTTCGATCTTCGAGGAGTTGGCGCAGTACGCCGCGGCGCAGGAGGTGAAGCTCGCCATCGAGCCGGTCAAGAGCTGGGAGACGCCCCCGCCCAACTCGGTCTCGGAGGTGCTGGACTTCCTGGAGGGCCTCGGACCCCGGTCGGGTGGCGTGACGGTCGACACCGCGCAGGTGGTGATGGAGAGTCAGGGGCCGGAGGCCTTCCGGGAGAACATCGCCCGGGCCGCGCGGCAGGACCGGCTCAGCTACGTCCACCTCTCCGCGCCCGACCGCGGTGCGGTGCGGGACAGCTGGATCCCGTGGGACATCGTCCGGACGGAGATCGAGCCGGTCTACCGCGGCCCGTACCTGGTCGAGGTGTTCAACGCGATTCCGCCGTTCGACAGTTCGATGCGGATGGCGCGCCGGCGCTTCTGGCGGCCCGGCGAGGACGACCCGGTGCGCGGCGTCGACAGCGCCTACCAGGTCGCGCTGGCCGCGCTGGACGAAGTGCGGGCCCAACTCCCGTCCGCCTGAACTCGATCCACCACAGCAGAGAGGTCCCCGCATGCCGGCTCAGGTGTCGGATCCCATCGTCATGGTCGTGAAGCGGGCGGGCAACGTCCGCATTCACACCTTCGTCGCCTCCTTCGCGTACAACAACATCGCGAACGCCACGCACATCATCGAGACCGAGAACCAACTGGTGCTCGTCGACGGGCAGTTCCTGGCGCCCTACGCAAGGGCGTTCAGGGAGTACGCGGACAGCCTGGGCAAGCCGATCGAGCGGCTGTACCTCTCGCACCGGCACCCCGACCACTGGTTCGGCACCGGGGCGGCGTTCGCCGACGTCACCATCCACGCGCTGCCCGAGACCATGAGCTTCATCGAGGAGCACGGCGAGGACTCCAGGAGCGACCACTGGAAGCTCGGTGACCTGCTGCCGGACCGGATCGTCGTCCCGCAGAAGCTCGCCGGCCCCGGTGAGGAGATGATCGACGGGGTCAGGTACGTCTTCGACCGGGTGACGGACACCGAGATCGACTACCACCTCACCATCAAGCTCCCCGAGTTGGGCGTGTACATCGCCCAGGACCTGCTCTACAGCGGAACCCACCTGTACCTGACGAAGCACATGGACCACTGGATCCGGGTGCTGCAGGACATGCTGGTGGAGGACTACGAGCTGTTCCTGCCGGGCCACGGCCTGCCGGCCGACAAGAACGAAGTCGCTCGCAACATCGAGTACCTGTCGGCCGCTCGCCAGGCCATCGGCAACGGCCTGGCGGACGACGCCTTCAAGGACTTCATGCTCCAGCGGTATCCCGAACGCAGGTGTCCGGGCATCTTCGACATCTACCTGCCCCGGCTGTTCGGCGGCGCGAGCGACTACTGACCAGCGACTACTGACTGCGGAGGTCACCATGAACAAGCGCTACTCGGTGGGACAGTACCTGGTGGACCGGCTCCGGCAGCTGGGCCTGGAGCACCTGTTCGCCATCGCGGGTGACTACTCGATCGAGTGGCTGAACCGGTACGTCGCACCGAGCGGCATCGAGCTCGTCGAGGAAGTCAACGAGGTGAACGCCGGCTACGCGGCGGACGGATACGCGAGACTGAAGGGCATCGGCGCCCTCTGCGTCACCTACTCGGCGGGCGCGCTGTGCGCCGTGAACGCCGTCGCCGGTGCCTACGTCGAGAAGGTGCCGATCGTGCTGATCAACGGCACGCCGAGCATCAAGAAGACCCTGACCTTCGAGCAGACCGGGTTCAGCGCGCACCACTTCATCAGCGGACGCGAAACGGACCTCCAGTCGTTCGAGCACATCACGGTCGCAGCCGTCCGGATCGACAATCCCGACCTCGCACCGAACCTGATCGACTACGCGCTGACCAGATGCATCAGCGAACGGCGCCCGGTGTACCTCGAACTCCTCCAGGACATGGTTGACTTGGAGTGCGAGCCGCCGCAGGGCGAGCTGAAGCCGGTCAGGATCCTGTCGGACCAGACCAGCCTGGAGGAGTCGGTCGAGAAGATCTGCGCCAGGCTCGAAAGCGCCGAGAACCCGCTGATCTGGATCGGCGTGGAGATCGACCGGCTCGGCCTGCAGGAGAAGGCCCTGCGGCTGATCCGGCAGCTGGACGTCCCCTTCGTCACGGAACTCCTGAGCAAGGCCGTCCTGTCCGAGGACGATGTGCTGTTCGCCGGAGTGCTCGACGGCCAGGCATCCTCGGCGGCCGTCACCGAGTTGGCCGGGTCGGCCGACTTCGTGCTGGCCCTCGGCGTGTGGCTGACGGACATCAACTCCCTGGGCTGGAACCCGGACTACGACAAGACCGCGTTCGCCTCGATGGACGCGGTCAAGCTCGGCACCTACTTCGGCGGGCAGGTCGCGCTGGAGCACCTGATCGACGGGCTCCTCGCGGCGAAGCAGGTCGCGCCCAACGCGCGGAAACTGCCGGCGAAGCCCGCCCGGAGCGTACCGGCCGTCGCGGGGACCGAGGTGATCACGTACCAGGGGTTCTACAACTACGTGCAGCGGTACATCGATCGGAACACCATCGTCAGCGCTGACGCGAGCATGAACTACTTCGGCAGCCTGCTGCTCGATGTGCCCGCCCCGAGCGGGTTCATCGTCCAGTCGTCCTACTCGGCGATCGGTTACAGCGCGGCTGCCGCGACGGGTGTCTGCCTGGCGAAGAGGGACGATCAGCGGGTCATGGTCTTCTCGGGCGACGGCGGCTTCCAGATGACCGCCCAGTGCCTGTCGACGCAGACCCGCTTCGGACTCAACCCGATCATCTTCGTCATCGACAACGGCGTCTACGGCGTGGAGCAGTGGCTCGCCGACGCATCGGTCTTCCACACCGACAAGCCGTTCTACCGGCCCTGCATCCTGCACCGGTGGAACTACAGCAGGCTGTCGGAGGTATTCGGTTGTCAGGGATGGGAGGTGAGTACCTACGGGGAACTGGGCCATGCCGTGGCGGGTGCGCTGGAGAACTCCGGCAGCCCGTCCATCATCCAGGTCCGGGTGCCCGACAAGTCGATTCCTGACAATGCGAACTGGAAGACCCAGTAGCAGGACCAGCAGGACGAGCAGGACGAA
Source organism: Kitasatospora azatica KCTC 9699 (assembly GCF_000744785.1). NCBI lineage: Bacteria > Bacillati > Actinomycetota > Actinomycetes > Kitasatosporales > Streptomycetaceae > Kitasatospora > Kitasatospora azatica. The sequence goes on from NZ_JQMO01000003.1 coordinate 5,545,129, forward strand.
CACCTACCGCAATACCGGAGAGAGGATCAGAACAATGCCCACGAAGATCACCGCAGTCTTCGAGAACCCGCAGGACCCCACCGTCTTCGAGGCCGGTCACGACGACCAGGTCGCGCTGGCGAAGAAGATTCCCGGAGTCCAGCGGGTCGAGAGCGCGAAGGTCTGGCCGAAGGAGGACGGCAGCCCGACGCCGGCCTACCGCGTGCTCGACCTGTACTTCGCCGACTACGACGCGGCCAGCAGGGCCGTGACGACCGAGGAGGCCGGGGCGTTCGTCGGCAAGCTCCGCGAGTTGGCGACCGGCGGTGTCCGGCTCCTCTTCGCGGACGTCGAGGAGGTCTGAGCGCAGCCTCGTCCCACGGCCCGCATGCGAGCGGCCCGCGCTGCACGGCTCCTCGGGAGCGGTGCGGCGCGGGCCGCTGTGGTGTGCCCGTGGGCGCGGGCCGTGGGCGTGGGTTACCAGCGCGCGGACTGGGTGGTCAGTTCCGCACGGCCGGCCAGCCGTTGGTTGCGCGGGTGCTCGCGCTTGAGGAACCAGTGGCGGGCGGAGACCAGCCACCACAGGGCGGCGAAACCGACCACGATGGCGACCGCGACCGGCGCGTAGTTGAAGTTCTTCGCGGTGATCGGGTTGACCTGCGGCAGCATGAACAGCACGGTGATCAGGACCACCCAGGCCACCGCGACGACGCCGATCGGGCGGCTGTACCTGCCCAGGTGCCAAGGGCCGCGGTGGAAGTTGTCGCCCTGGCGCAGGCGCAGGAAGGTCGGGATCACGTACGCGATGTACAGGCCGATGGTGGCGATCGAGGTCACGGCGGCGTAGGCGGTGGCGTTGATCAGGTCGGGCAGGCCCAGTGCCAGCGCGCCGCCGACGGCCAGCCAGACGGCCTTGGTGGGCGTGCGGGTCTTGGGGTTGATCTGGTGCCAGACCTTGCTGAACGGCAGCGCGCCGTCGCGGGAGAAGGCATAGATCATCCGGGAGTTGGCGGTGACCGAGGCCATCCCGCAGAACAGCTGGGCGCCGATCACGACCAGCAGCAGCAGCTTGCCGCCGGTCATGCCGAGGGCGTCGATGAACACCTGGGCCGGCGGCACACCGGTGGTGGTGCTGAGCGTGCTGTCCCAGTCCTGGATCGCGAAGGTGAGGCCGACGATCAGCACGAAGCCGGCGATCCAGGAGAGCCAGATGGAGCGGACGATGCCGCGCGGGCCGGAGACCGCCGCATCGTTGGTCTCCTCGGTCATGTGGGCCGAGGCGTCATAGCCCGTGAACGTGTACTGCGCGACGAGCAGGCTCAACAGGCCGACGTAGAAGGAGGACTGGAAGCCGGTGCCGTTGACGAAGTGCCCGAAGACGAAACCCACCGACTGGTGGTGCGAGGGCACCAACGCCAGCGCGCCGACGATCAGCAGCACACCGCCGACGTGCCACCAGACGCTCACGCTGTTCAGGACCGCGACCATGCGGACGCCGAAGGTGTTCAGCGCGCCGTGCAGCAACAGGATGCCCGCGAACAGCATCATCGTGTGCTGCGGCGTGGTGGCGAAGCTCCACTGCAGGTCGAGGTAGGCGTTCAGGAAGGTGGCCGCGCCGAAGTCGACGCCGGCGGTCACCGCGACCTGGCCCAGCACGTTGAACCAGCCGGTGAACCAGGCCCAGGCCGCGGCCGACTTCTGCGGGGCCATCTCCTTGGCCCAGAAGTACAGTCCGGCGGAGGTCGGGTAGGAGGAGCAGACCTCGGCCATCGCCAGGCCCACGAACAGGGTCATCGCGCCGACCAGCACCCAGCCCCAGGTGAGCATCGCGGGGCCGCCGGTGGTCATGCCGAAGCCGTAGAGGGTCAGGCAGCCGGACAGGATCGAGATGATGGTGAAGGAGACGGCGAAGTTGGAGAAGCCAGACATGCGGCGGGCCAGGACCTGGGTATAGCCAAGTTCGGCGAGGCGTTCCTCGTCTGACAGGTGATCGGCTTCCAGGGGCATGGGCGTTCCTCTCGGGGGCGAGGGGGAGCGGGACGGGGGAGGGCAACACGTACGGGGACGCCGGGGAGCCTGCCGCCGGCTCAGTTCGAGCGGCGCCAGCGGGGAGTTTGGGGAGGATTGACCGCGCGCTCGCGGTGCTGCAGGAACAGCTGCTGCGCGTCGCCCGTGAAGCCCCACGGCGTCCTGGTGGCGAACGGGCCGATCGCCTCGAAGACCTCCCGTGCCTCGGCGTGCCGGCCGGCCAGGCACAGGGCGTAGGCCAAGTAGTTCGCATCGTCCGCGAAGTTGGCGTGCGGCTGTGGCGAGCGGTAGTACCACCAGCGCTCCAGCACCCGGTCGATGTCCGGGCAGTCGGCCCACGGGTTGAGGCTGAGTCCGAGGCCCCGCGGGTTCTGCCGCAGCCGGTGCTGGTGGTGCTCGGCCTGGGCGACCAGCAGTACCACCGGGATCGGGGTGCCCTGCGGGGTCTGATGGGTCCGCTCGTGCGCCCAGTCGAACATCATTGCGCTGCCGCCCTGGTGACGCGGCATCAGGAAGGCCAGCATCTCGTGGTGACCCTCACGGCTGTACGGATCCCGGCGGCAGGTCTCGGTCCACAGGTCCTGCATCAGCGCGCCGTCCTGCGCGAGCGTGCGGGCCAGCGCCATCAGCACCAGCCACGGAGACGGGTCCGGCGGCGCGGCGTCCGCCGCCTGGACCGTGGTCTGCCAGGCCAGATCGGCCAGTTCCTGGCTCTCGTTGCGGCCGGCCAGGATCGCCCTGAGCGCCTGGACGTGCGCCAGCATCACCAGGGCGTCGGGGTTGTCCGGTTCGGCGGCGGCCCAGGTCTCGGCCCAGCGCAGCCGCACGCCCTGGCGGGCGAGCACCTGGAGCCGGAAGACCCTGCGGTCCCAGTTGTACCCGGTGGCGGCGATCAGGTCGCGCGGGGCGTCCCAGCGGCCCATCGCGGCATCGTCGCAGACCGTCCTCAACTCCCGGTCGTCGCGGGCGGGATGCGGGTCGATCTGGAGGGAGCGGCCCGGTCCCCTAGCCACGGCAGTTCCTTGCCATCCTTGAAAACGGGGACTTCGGGGTCACAGGTCGCTCTTCTCCGTATCCCGGATCCGCGGACGCTCGTGCGGACACACTCGGGGGCTCATCGACACACGGTTACGCAGCGTCAGCTGCAGGTAGCGGTACAGGCAGTAGAAAATCAGACCCACGTGCGGTCGCAATAGGGCTCACAGGGGGTCCACTTGCCGCAACAGGGCACACACGGGTTAAGCGGGACCTATGAAGAGGTCACAGTCACATACGAATTCAGCGACCATCCCTCACCAGGACGCCGTCGGTCCTACAGTCCCTCCATGACCAGTGGCACCGAGAGCGCACCGGCCCCCACCCGTCGCGGCAACGGCCAGCTCATAGCTCTGATCGAGCAGGCCGCGATGTCGAACAAGGAATTCGCCCGCGCCGTGCGCGCCACCGCCGTGCGGCACGGGCGGGACGCCAAGTGCACCCACACCAGCGTGCAGCGCTGGCGGGACGGCCGGATGAGCCGAGCCGTGCCGCCGGAGCTGATCGCGGAGACGCTCTCCCGCGCGCTCGGCCGGATCGTCAGCACCACCGACATCGGCATGGCGGGCCCGAGCCGATCCCAACGTCCGCTGTGGACGGCTGAGTTCCTCGAATCACCGGCCGAACTCAGCTCCGTCATGCGGGCGCTGTGGGTCAGCGACCTGGAACAGGAGGGCGCCGTCCGCAGCGAGATCCCGGCCACCGCGCTCAGCGGACCGGGACTGCACTGGCTTATGGCCGACAGGGTCGCCGCACCCGTCGGCCGGGGTACCGGCCGTGAGGTGACGCCCGCCGACCTCGCCGGCTTCCGTGACACCCTGCACGCCTTCGACCTGATCGCCCGGCGGACCGGCGGCGCCGCCGCGCGGCTGCCCGCCGTGCAGTACCTGCACACCAGCCTGACGCCGCTGCTGACCGGCCGCTACCCGGCCGAGACCGGGCGCAGCCTGTTCGGCGCCGTGGCCCTGGCCCACCTGGGCATCGGCCGCTACACCCACGACGCGGGCCTGCACGGGCTGGCCAGGCGCTACCTGCTGCTGGCCCTGTGCTCGGCGCACCAGGCCGACGACCGGCTGCTCGGCGCGCACGTCCTGACCACCCTGGCCGAACACGCCGCCGGTGCCGGCGACCAGCCGGCCACCGCCAACCTGGTGCGCGCGGCACTCGGCGCGAGCAGCGGCAGCAACCCGCGGGCCCGGGCCGCCCTCTACGCGGCCCAAGCCCACGCACAGGCGGCCCGGCAGGACGGCGAGGCGGCCACCCACAGCCTGGCCGCCGCGTCCCGCGGACTGGCGCACGCGATCCCGCAGGACGCCCCGTGGCTCGACTACTTCGGCGCGGCGGAGCTGGCCGACACCGCCCTGCGCTGCCGCCTGGAACTCGGCGATTTCGCCGCTGCCCCGGCCGACTTCGCCGCCGCCACCGCGGCCCGGTCGCCCGACCGCCTGGTCGACCAGGTACTCGCCCGCTGCCTGCTGGCCACCGCCTACTTCCGGCTCGGCGATCCGGTCCAGGCCTGCACCGCGGTCGAGGCCGCCCTGAACGGTGCCCAGGGCCTGCAGTCCGGCACGGTCGCTGCCCAACTCGCCCAACTGGCCACCTACCTGGCCCCGCACCGCGAATCCCCCCGCGCTGCCGCCCTGCTCCGCCGAATCCGCCGATGCGGCAGCCCCCTTGGCAGCCCGGACACACCCCGGTCAACAGGCGCCGCCACCCGTCCGACCCACTGACTATCCTGCTGCCGCCGGCAGTCGCGGACGTCCATGAGGGCATTGTCCACGCCTGATCGTGGCGGCCCGGGCCGGCGGCAGCTTCTAGGATCTGGGGCATGTCAACACGACTTGTGCAGATCACCATGAAGGCCCAGGACGACTCCGCGCTCGGCCGGTTCTGGGCGGAGGCACTCGGTTGGGGTGTCGACAGCGAGGGGCCCGGCGTGACCAACCTCGAACCCGTGGGCTTCGCCTACCCCGACCCGGTGGCCGTCTGCATCGACATCGTCGCCCGTCCGGAACCCAAAACGGTGAAGAACCGGGTGCACCTCGATCTGGCCACCACCTCGGCCGCCCATCAGGCGCAGTTGGTCGCGCGCCTGAAGGATCTCGGCGCGACGCTCGCCGACGTGGGACAGGGCGACGTCCCCTGGACGGTCATGGCCGACCCGGAGGGCAACGAGTTCTGCGTCCTGGAGCCCCGTGCGATCTACCAGGACACCGGGCCGATCGCCGCGGTGGTGGTCGACTGCACCGACCCAGGAGCGATGGCCCGGTTCTGGGGCGAGGCGATGGACTGGACGCTGCACGAGGTCACCGACGACCACGCGGCCATGCGCTCCGCCCAAGGCGTCGGCCCCTACCTGGAGTTCCTCCGCACCCCGGACACCAAGAGCGGGTGGAACCGCGTCCACCTCGACGTCCGCCCCTACGCCGGCGACGACCTGGCAGCAGAGGAAGCCCGACTGCGTGCGCTGGGCGCCACCGACCCGGGCATCGACCAGTCCGCAATCTCCTGGACGGTTCTGGCCGACCCGGAGGGCAACGAGTTCTGCCTCCTCGCTCCTCGCTGACCTCGAGCAACAGCTCCCGTCGGAGTCGGGCCTCGGCCGTGCCAACGAGTACCCAACGAGTACCGGTACGGCCTGGGGGCGCCTTCACCCTCGCCGCGCGGATGACGCCTCCGGTCACCGTCATCGCCCAGGACCCGGTCGCGATCGGCACGACCGCCGCCCATCTGCTCTTCGCCCGTATCCACGGGGACACCTCCCCGCCCCGCACGATCGTCATGCCCACCACCCTGATCCCGCGCGGCTCCGGCGAGATCCTCGGGCCCTACGCGCAAGGAAGCTGACCATGGCCCCAGCAGACCGTGAGGCGCTCTCCCGCGACGAGTCGCCCGCCGTCCGCAAACTCCACGTCGTCCGCGCGGCCCTCGGGCGCCAGTCCGGGCTCATCGGGGCCGCCCGCCACGCCATGGCACACCGACCCACCAGGTCGCACCCGCCGGCGCCGCCGTAGGCGGCGACCGCTTCCCGGTTGGCCCCCGCCCTGTGCTCGCGACGGCAACCTGTGACGCGCCGCCTATTCCACCATGCGAAATGGTGCTTCCGAATTTGATGCGTCGCTTACGTCGCCGGAATCGCCAGGAAATGCACGGCCCGTTCCCTGTACGTCAGCTGGCACCTGGTCTGCCTCCCCTGACGGCGCACGTGTGCTTCTGCAGGTCAGCCCAGCATGGAGAGAGCATGACGACGACAGCGAGCAGCACACCCCTCACCCCGGCGCCGGTCCCGGCAGAGTACTCACCGCGCCTCTACAACGAAGACCTGGCCCCCACCACCGAGCGGAAGTGGGGGGCGTTCAGCATCTTCAACGTCTGGACCTCGGACGTGCACAGCCTCTACGGCTACTTCCTGGCCGCCAGCCTGTTCCTCGTCGCCGGCAACGCCTTCAAGTTCGTCATCGGGATCGGCGTCGGCTCGCTGGTGATCTACTGGCTGATGACGCTGATCGGCAAGGCGGGCGTTCGGACCGGTGTGCCGTACCCGGTGCTCGCCCGGGCTTCGTTCGGCACCTTCGGCGCGAACGTCCCGGCGCTGGTGCGGGCCGTGGTCGCCACCTTCTGGTACGGGGCGCAGACCAGCGCGGCCGCCGGCGCGATCGTCGCCTTCCTCACCAGATACAGCGGCCCCAGACACTTCCACGAGACCACCCACCTGCTCGGGCACAGCGGCCTGGAGGTGGTGTGCTTCCTGGCTGTGTGGGCCGCTCAACTGCTGGTCATCAGCAAGGGAATGGAGACGGTTCGCCGCTTCCAGGACTTCGCCGGGCCGGTCGTCTGGCTGATGATGCTGATCCTCGCCGTCGTTCTGTCGGTCAAGGCCGGCGCACTGTCCTTCTCGGTCGACATGCCGGCCGGCGACCTCGCCGCGCTCGCCAAGAGCTCGACCGGCCTGGACGTGGCCCCGGGCTCGCTGGCCGCGATAGCGGCGATCGCGGCGACGTGGATCACCTACTTCGCGGCTCTCGTCCTCAACTTCGGTGACTTCGCGCGATTCGTGCCCAACGAGAAGACGCTGCGCAAGGGGAACATCTGGGGGCTGCCGGTCAACCTCGTCCTCTTCTCCTTCGTCGCCGCCCTGACCACTGCGGCGGCCAGCAAGGTCTACGGCCAGGTGATCCTCGAACCTGCCAAGATCTCCGCCAAGTTCGACAGCGTCTACCTCGTCCTGCTGGCCGCCCTGACCTTCGCGGTCGCCACCCTGGGCATCAACGTGGTCGCGAACTTCGTCAGCCCGGCGTTCGACTTCGCCAACGTCGCCCCGAAGTACATCGACTTCCGGCGCGGCGGCCTGATCGCTGCCGGCGTCGCGCTCCTGCTCTACCCGCTGCACCCCTGGGACAACGCGCCGAGCTTCGTCAACGCCATCGGCTCGACCATGGGCCCGATCTTCGGGGTGATCATCGTGGACTACTACCTGATCCGCAAGGCGCGGATCGACGTCGCGGCGCTCTACCAGGAGAACGGCGAGTTCCGCTTCCAGGGCGGCTGGAACATCCGAGCCTTCGCCGCCGCCGCCGTCGGCGCGGTCTTCTCCAGCCTCCTCCCGATCTACGGCCCGGCCGGCTACGGCGCGGCGCTCGGCCCGTACAGCTGGTTCATCGGCGTCATCGTCGCCGGCTCGCTGTACTTCGCGGTCAGCGGCGGCAGGAGCCGGATCCTCCCGGCGCTCCCGGCGGACAAGACGGCCTGATTCGTCACTGTGGCCCCCCGGCCCCCGGCTCGGGGGGCGGGGGGGCCACAGCCGTCGCCCGTCGTCGACGAGCGCTGGTGGCTCGGGAAAGCAGAAAGTGCTGGTTGAGATGAATCTCAACCAGCACTTTTACGGAACCCGTGGGCTCACGTTCGGTGTCCGAGGGCCGAGTTGAACCACACGCACATGCCGCCGCTGCGCGGGGAACCATCGCCGGCCAACTAACCGGCCTGGTACTTGCCTGTCTCCCGGTCGCGGTAGATCGCGCCCGACTTGCGCAGCTGCTCCAGGTCCCGCCGCACGGTGCGCGGGTCGGGCTCGACCACATAGCTTGCGCGGGCGCGCACCCAGTCCCAGGCGCCGCCGCCCTGCCGCATCGCCTGAAGGAGCTGGTCGCGCCTCTCGATGGCCGAGGTGGGTGCGTCGGGGGTGTTCTCGTTCATGGCCATCATTCTCGCCCAGGACCGGCACGCCTCCCAACGTTACGGTGGGGCACGAGGGCCTCCTGAACTCGGTCGAGGTGCCGCAATCCCCACCGAGCCGGAAGGCCCTCAACCGTTCACCCCGTACGGTCAGCCGCCCGCTACCGGCCGCAGGTCCATCGCCAGTTCGCCGCCGTCCCGGGGGTGCACGGTGCAGTAGGCGAAGCGGCCGGCGCCCGACAGCCAGTCGGCCTGGGTCGGGCCGAGCACCGCCCGGGCGAAACTCAGCGAGGGGTGGGTGGATTCGACGTCCGTGGCGGCCGTGTCGCAGTCGCTGTTCAGAAGGGCGAGGGCGGTGTGCCACTTCGCAGCAAAGGTCGGATCGGTGAGGGTGAGCATCTTGACGACCTGCGCCTGGTGTGGGCGGGCGCAGTCCAGCCGCGTCCAGCCGAGCCCCGCGTCCAGGTTCGTGTCCAGATCACTGGTCGGCTCGGTGTAGGAGAGGCAGTCGCCGGGGTGCAGCTGCGGCGGGAGCGGGATGGCGGTCGGGTGGTTCGGCTCCCACCCGGGGGTGGCGGCGGTGTCGGAGGTCGCGTACGGCACGTCGAGGACCTTGACGGCGGCCAGGGCGAGGGCGAGCACGGCCGCACTGCTCAGGACGGCCCGGCGCACCCGGTGCTGCGACCCCTTGGCCCCCTTCGGTGCGCGGCCCATGGGGATCTGCCGCACCGTCTTCGGGGCCTTCCGGCCGCCGTGCCGCTCGGCCAGGCGGCGCAGCTGCTCGGCGACCGGCGCGGCCTCGGCCGGGCGCTCCGCCGGGTCGGGCCGGAGCAGGGAGCCGATCAGCTGCTCCAGCTCCTTCGGCACGTCCGGGCGCAACTCCCGCAGCTGCGGGCCACCGGCCGGCGGCCACCCGGTCAGCAGGGCGTGCAGGGTGCCGCCCAGCGCGTACAGGTCGGCCCGGGCATCGACACTGCGGCCCGTGTACTGCTCGGGGGCCATGTAGGCGAGGGTGCCGGCGGCCGTGGTGCGGTCGGTGCTCCCGGAGTCGTCCGGGGCCTGCGGGCGCTCGTGGACGAGGCCGAAGTCCAGCAGCTTGACGGCGCCCTCCTCGGTGAGGAAGAGGTTGCTCGGCTTGACGTCCCGGTGCACCAACCCGGCGGCGTGGGCCACCGCCAGGGCCTCCGCTACCCGGGCACCCACCTCGGCGGCCCAGCCCACGGCGACCGGGCCGTCACCCCGGCGGGTCTCCAGCGAACGTCCGGCCAGCAGCTCCATGACCAGGTACGGCATGCCGTCGAACTCGCCGAAGTCGTGCACCACCACGATCCCCGGGTGCTGCAGCCCGGCGACGGCCCGCGCCTCGCGCAGGAAGCGCTCCCGGGAGTCGGTGTCGGTCCGGTGCAGCAGCTTCACCGCCACCCGCCGGTCAAGCAACTGGTCCTCGGCAGCCCAGACCTCGCCCATCCCGCCGGCGCCCATCGGACGGTCCATCAAGTACCGTCCTGCCACGACCGTGCCGCTCTGCACCGCGTCCGCCCTTCGTCCTCGTGATCATCGGAGAGCGGCCCAGCATAGAGCTACCTCCGTCGGCGGCCTCAGGGCTGGACGGTCTCCTGGTACTGGTCGGCCGGAGCGGGGATCGCGGTGACCACTCCTACCGCCGGGCCCCGGAAGGGCAGGCGGAGGAAGACGCCTGGAAACCGGCTCGCGAATGCCCATGTCTCCCACTGGTCCTGCGTGTTGACCGCTGAGGCTCGAGTGAGGGCGTCCTCTCGACGCCAAAAACGGTTGGCGACGGCGCTGGGTGTCGGGCATGCTCCGCGCGATGAACGACGATCCAGAGGTCTTCCAGTACGTCCATCCAGTGCTCGCCCTCACGGATGTACGACCTCAGGACCTCACGAAGTGACGCCGGGCCGCACGTACCAGGTGGCCAGGACTCCGCACTGCGGCCCGGGCAGACAACTCGGTTCGGCGAGGGTGCGGTTCGTGCTGGAGGACCAGGTGTTTCTGGCGGCGCTGCTGGCGCGGCTGCCGCGCGCGGTACTGCGACGGCTGCGCCTGGTGGTGCGGCCGGACACGGTGTTGCGGTGGCACCGCGATCTGATGCGGCAACGTCACGCCGTAGCCAGCCGCCGCCGGCGTGTTGGGCGTCCGCGTACCTGCGCCTCGATCCGCCAGCTCGTCCTGCGCCTGGTCAGCGAGAACCCGCCCTGGGCTATCGGGAATCCACGGTGAACTCGCCCTGCTGGGCATCCGTGTGGCCGCGTCGAACGTGTGGGAGATCCTCAAATCGGAAGGTATCGGCCCCGCTCCCGACCGGGCATTGACAACATGGGCCGATTTCCTGCGTTCCCAGGCTGACGCTCTCCCCACAACTACCACCGCACCCACCGATCCCTCCAAAGCGCCGCCCCACTTCGGGCACTGCCCACAGCGATCATCGGACCACAGCAGATCAGCCGCCTCGACATACGACGCCACGACCGTCTCGGCGGCGTGATCCACGAGTACCAGCACGCGGCCTGACCAGTGCGGACGGGGATTTCGGCACGCACACCGTGGCGCATGGCACGGGGCAGGCTGCCAGGTCTCCCTACCGGGCCGGTAACCGTGCTGCGGAGCCTTCGGCGCCCGCCCCGGCGACGCGGAGGGATCGGACGAGGGATTCGTGGAGCTCGGGTGCGATGCTCAGGGCGACTTTGAGGAGGAGTGGCACCAGGCGGACGGGGTCGGCAAGGGCCACGGCGGCGGAGTCGCTGGTGGTGCGGGTGCGGAGATGGATGTCGAGGACCGCACGGGCTTCCGTGTGCCGGTCCTGGCCGATCAGGTCGGCCACGGCCGTGCCGATGTCCAGGGCAGAGCGGTTCATGCACTGCCGCCGTAGTTGATCGCCGTCGGCGGAACGTCCGGTGGCACTGAGGGCGTCAGCGGCGGCGAATACGAGGTCGAGCGGGAGAGCGGCCACCTCCCACAGCAGTGTGGCCCAGTCCGCGGCCAGGCCCGCTCGTTCCAGTTGCTCGGCCAGCAGGGGGAACCGTGCGGCCGGCTGGTGTGCGGTCTCCGCGAGGACGGCGTGGGCCTGGCCGCCGAGGTTCTGCGCGCGAAGTTGCCGCAGCAGCTCAACGGTGTGGGTGACCGCCGCGCGGTCCGCGTCGTCCACCGAGGGTGCGACCCGGACAACGGGCGTGTCCTCGGCACCTGCGAAGAAGCGCGCACCGCGCGGAACGCCGTCCGCTCCCGGCGGAGCAGGAGCCGCGAGGGTCACCACGGAGGCTGTTGTCGCCGCCCCGGAGAACCGGGCGCCGCGGGGCGCGGCCACGGTCTGGGTGAGCGGATCCGCACCTGCCAGGTCGGTGGAGTCTGCCTCGTCGTTGATGTCCAGACCCGCGAACCGGGCGCCACCGCGCTGCCGGCGCCTGTGCTTCTGCGCGGGGGCCGTGGCGGGCTGCGGATCCGACGGCCGGGGACCCTCGGGCGAGGGGAGGAAGGATGGCGCTTCGACCTGTTCCAGGGCCGCCTGTTCCAGGGCCGCTACCCGGCTGCGAAGTTCGTCGATGCGACTGCAGATCCGCGCGTGGTAGTCCCGAGCCCAGGCCAGATCGCTCTCGATGGCACGTAGATCGTCCATGCCGGTGACGCAGGCGCTGATCTCCTGATGAAGGTCCCGCAGACGGCGGGTCGAGCGATGCTGCTCCTCCCGCAGCAGGCGCAACCGTTCGGCGAGCGTCGCCCGGACCCCGTCCCCACGGTCATAGGCGCCTACCGCGGCGCGGTACAGGGAGCGGAGCCGCGTCGCCTCGTACCGGGCGCCTTCCACGCCCTTGGCCGTGGCGAGGTCCTGGAGCAGGGACTCGATCACGTCCCAGGGCGGAACCTCCCGACCCTCCAGGCAGTCACGCATGCCATCGGTGTCGCGCTGCCAGAACTCCCGGAACCAGCTGCCCTCCCAGTCAACGAGCGCTGCGACCCCGCACAGACGCTCCGCCAAGTGCCGCATTGCATCAGGAGGTTCAGAGAGCCCCCTCGTGGTCGTCACATCCGCCCCTCGACACTGGATCCGTCTCAGGAGCACAGAACACCACGAGTGTTTCGGGCTTACTACGGAGGCTTTTCCGGCACGGCACGTTCCTTATCTGGTGCAGCCGGTCGAAGACGCCGGCCTCCTGCCACCGCTCCAGGCGCCGCCAGCAGGTCTGCCCGGACCCGAAGCCCAGCTCCAGGGGCAGTTGCTGCCACGGGATCCCGGTGTGGAGCACGAACAGGATGCCCTGCAGGCACAGCCGGTCCGACACGGGCTTCGGACCGGGAGACCGCTCGGGCCAGGCCGGCAGGACCGGCTCCCACCACCCCAAGTGAGGAGCCCTCGCCCAGGCGCCGCAGGTGCGCGGGCTGTCCTGCGACTGTGCGGGCCGTGCGGGGCAGATGCGGCAGGGCGGGACGGCTCGACGGCCGTCCCGCTCCGCTTCGCGCGCGCCCCGGGGAAGGCGCGCGTGGGCTATGCCGCGACGCCGCTCTGCTGCTCCTTGCGGGTGCGGAGGAATGCGGTGGTCAGGACGCCGACCAGGACCAGGACCGTGTTGACCAGCACGGCCAGTCCGACACCGTCGAGCACACGCTGAGTGGTGATCAGCGCACCGGTTTGGGTGGCGACGATCGAGCTCATGATCGGGGTGCCCATGGTGATGCCGATCTGCTGGGTCATGGTGGCCAGTCCGGTGGCCATGCCCTGTTCGTGGTCGGGCAGGCCGGAGGTCGCGGTGACCATGAATCCGACGATGACGTACATGTTGCCGATTCCGCCGATGAAGGTGGCCGGCAGCAGCAGCCACAGGAAGGCGTGGCTGACGCCGAGGGCGAGCAGCGAGGCGGTGGCGGCGGCCTGGATCAGACCGCCGATCACCAGAGTGCTGCGAGTGCCGGTGCGGGCGATGACCTTGGCCGCGGTGGAGCCGCCGATCACGGTGCCCAGGCCGAGGACGCCGAAGGAGAGCCCGGCGGCGAGGGCGGAGAAGCCGAGGACGTCCTGGAGGTAGAGAGTCATCAGGAAGACCAGGGAGGTCTCGGTGAGGAAGGCGATCAGCCCGGCGGTGTTGCCCCAGACGACGGTGCGTCGCCCCAGGATGGCCACCGGCACGAGCGGAGCCGCCGCGCGGCGTTCGACGAAGTAGAAGGCCGTCAGGAGGGCGGCGCCCAGCGCCAGGGTGAGCAGCGCGGTCGGGTCGCTCCAGCCGCGCTGCCCGGCCCGGGTCAGACCGAAGACCAGCGAGAGCAGGCCGAGGGTGACGGTGGCGGCTCCGGGCAGGTCGAGCTTGGGACGGCTCTGGGCGCGGCTCTCCTTGATGACGCTGGGGGCGATGATCAGGACGGCGAGGGCGAACGGGACGTTGATGAAGAACGCCCAGCGCCAGTTGAGCAGGTCGGTCAGGATGCCGCCGAGGATGGCGCCGGTGGTGAAGCCGGCCGACATCAGGGCGCCGTTGAGGCCGAGCGCCTTGTCGCGCAGCGGCCCCTCGGGGAACGAGGTGGTCAGCAGGGACAGGCCCGCCGGAGTGACGGCGGCGGTGGCCAGGCCCTGGGTGACGCGGGCGATGATCAGGACCGTTGGGCTGGTGGCGAGGCCGCCGGCCAGCGAGGCAGCGCCGAGCACGGCCAGGCCGGTCAGGAAGAGCCGCCGGCGCCCGAAGAGGTCGGCGACCCGGCCGAACAGCAGCGTGAAACCGGCCGCCGACAGGGCGAAAGCGGTCCCGATCCACTGCAGGTTGCCGAGCGGGAAGCCCAGTCCGTTGCCGATCACCGGCAGCGCCACGTTCAGGATGGAGAAGTCCACCGCGAGCATGAACTGAGCGACCAGCAGAACGATCAGCACCAGCAGTGACCGCCCCGACAGTTTGGACGGGTCCTCCCTCTGGTCGGCGCGGGCAGCGGGCCGCTGTTCCCGGATGTTCAGATCGTCGACCGCGGACATGGCGCAACCCCTTCGTCGTGGTGTCTGCTACGAGAAAGAGCCTGCACCGGGGCGCCGCGGCTACCCAGATCCTTGCGGAAGGTAGCCGGGCGTTTGGTAGGACCGCCGAAAGTAGCACTCGCAGGGTTACCTTGAGCCCGACTCCGGGCCCTGCGCGCGGGCAGACTGGTGCCATGGAGACACCGACCGCGCTGGGAGAGTTCCTGCGCAACCGACGCGCCCAGCTGCGACCGGAGGACGTGGGGCTCAACCCGAGCGTCAACCGGCGGCGGGTTCCCGGGCTGCGCCGTGAGGAGCTGGCGATGCTGGCCGGCGTCAGCGTCACCTACTACACGCGCCTGGAGCAGGGGCAGAGCACCAACGCCTCGGACGGGGTCCTGGACGCGCTGGCGCAGGCGCTGCGGCTGAACCGGGACGAGCACGCGCACCTGCGCAACCTGGCCCGGCCGGAGCGGGCCAAGCGGGTACCGGCGGTGCGCCCGGAGCGGGTCCGCGCCGCCACCCGGCATCTGATCAACGCGATGACACGGGTGCCGGCGGTGGTGCTCGACCGGCGCAACGACGTGCTGGCCTGGAACCCGCTGGGCCACGCCCTGCTGGCCGGCCACCTCGCCCCGGACAGCCCGGACCTCCCCGCCGAGCGCCCCAACCTGACCCGACTGCTCTTCCTGGATCCGCACACCCGCGAGCTGTACATGTACTGGGACGAGGAGGCCCGGGTCGCCCTCGCCGCCCTGCGACTGGTGGTCGGGCGCCACCCCGAGGACCAGCGACTGGCCCAACTGGTCGGCCAACTGACCATCCAGAGCCCTACGTTCGCCGCCCTGTGGTCGCGCCATCCAGTCCGCAACTGCACGGTGGGCAGCAAGTCGTTCCACCACCCGCTGGTCGGCGCGATGGAGCTGAACTTCGAGAGCATGCGGCTCTCCGACGAGAGCGGCCACCGCACGATGCTGTACAGCGCGGAGCCCGGCAGCGCCTCGGCGGCCGCGCTCGATCTGCTCGCCGACACGGTCGCCGCCAGCCGCCTGGATGCTCTGCGGACCGCACCCCACCTGGCCGCCCCCGCCCCTGACCGCCGTTGATGGGTCTATCAGGAGAATTCCTGATACTCCCCCTTAATCTGGTCTACGACGTAAAGAAGCGGATCGTGACTGTAGAGTCGCGACCCGCATCTGCTATGTGCGTAACGAAGTGTCCGAGGTCGGACACAGACCGTGAGCCCACAGCGGTCCGGGGTGGTGGGGGAAGCTGGACCTGGGTGCTTCCCAGTGATCAGTGAACGCTGCCCGGGGGCCTGGCCGCAACAGCGCGGCAGACTGCGGCAGCGGTCAGCGCGCGGACGCTCTGCGGCGGCGGGATCGCAGGTACCCGCCGCCTCCGACAGCGGCGAGCAGCACGAGGCCACCCACCGCCGCCGGCTGCCAGGACGTCGGCGAGGCCGACGCAGCGGGCGCGGCGACCGGCTGGGCAGACGCCGTCCCGCCCTGCCCCTGGTCCTGTCCCTGGGTCAGCCCGTAGCCGCCGGCGAGGCCCTTGCGGTCGTAGGCGGAGCCCGGGAGCTTGTCGCCGTACCGGCCGTTGACCAGCTTCTGGTAGGCGGCGAGCGTCACGCTCGTCCTGCCGCCGAGGCCGGTGGTCGCCTCCTGGTTGAGCGGCTCCACGGTGCCGTTCTCGGTGAGTTGGTACCAGGCGTGGATCTGCGGTTCTGTGAAGGTGCGGGCCTTCGCGGTGCCGCGCTCGGCGAGGCTGAGGTCGGAGTCGCCGTCGCGGATGCCGGCCAGCTGCCAGCTGTGATCCTGGCTGTTGGGGGCGAGCAGCACGGCGGCCTGGTGCCCGTCGGCGGCAGTCACCCGGGAGGCGAGGTACGACAGCCGGAGCGCGTTCTGAGCAGTGGCCGCCGTCTTGCCCGTGACGAAGTCCGGGGTCAGTTCGTAGAGCGGGACCGGGTTCTTGTTCAGGTCGAACCGCGGTGCCGGGGTGGTGTTCGGCACGCTGCGCGGAGCGCCGGCTGCCCCTCCGTCGGCGCCTGCGGCCGGGGCGGCCGCGCGCGGCGCCGAGGTGAGGAACCGGGAGACGGTGTCGTGCACCTGGGCGGAGCCGAGGACCTGCTGGGCGGCTCCGTAGTCGGGAATGTCGCTCCCGCCGTTGCCGCCGTCGGCGAACGCCGGGCCGGCGGCCAGCAGTACGGCCATCAGCGGGGCGGCCAGGGCGGCCAGCGCGGCCGGCCGCGCGACGGTGCGGGGCAGGTGTGTGGTCTGCATGGTCGGTCGCCTCCTCAGGCGTGGATGCCGATACGGGAGTGGGTCCACTGGAACTGGTTGTTGGACGCGTAGGTGGAGTAGTTCCACCAGGTGTACGTCTGGGTGGTGGGCCACGGGTCGCCGACCGCGATCATGTTGCTGGTGCTGTCGTAGCCGTAGATGACGTTCATGTGGCCGCCACCGGTCGACCAGCCGATGCGCACGGCGAACGGCCGTCCGTTGGCGATCTCGTTGCTGGTCTCGCCGAACGAGGCGCTGCGGTAGAGGTCGTAGCCGTTGTTGCGGAAGCCCATCTTGGCCAGGCCGTTGGCCATGTCGTCCAGGGTGGCCGGCTGGTCGTTGCAGTCGAGCCAGCTGCCCTGGGCGGCGAGGTGGCAGAAGTCGTACTGGCTGTACTGGTTGTAGCCCCAGTAGTTGGCGAGGGTCAGCCCGGAGGCGTCCCAGCACCACTCGTCCTGTACCTGCTTCTGCATGGTGACGCCAAGGGCGGTCCAGCTGGTCGGGCGGACCGACGTGCAGGTCGCCAGGTTGTTGGTGTTCTCCTGGATGAAGGCGTCCGCTATGTAGTAAGTCCCGGACCAGATCCACCGGTTGTCGTTCTCGACCGTGTCGCCGGTGGTACGGCAGATCATCGGGATCCGGTCGCCGACCGCCGAGGTGCCGGTGATCCGGGAGGAGACGGAGGGCAGGCTGCGCTGATTGACGGTGCTGTACTTGCCCTGACCGGCGATCACGGTGCCGGTGGGCTGCCCCGCCTGGGCGAACGCGCCGATGGCCAGCGTCAGTGCGCCCGACAGCAGGGCGACGACGGCGGCTATGAGCGCTTTCTTGCGCCGGGAGGCGCGGTGGCGGTGTCGGTGCATGGTGCTCCTTGGGTCGAGGAGGGTTGTGCCCGGTCGCGGTGGGCCGGCGTTGGTGTCGACGACGGCAGCGGCGGCGCGGGCATACCGGGGGCAGGTGGTGGTCCCGCGTTCCGGTAGGTGGAGCGGCGAGCTCAGCGCCGGGGACCGAGGGCCGGCAGTCCGCGGCCACGGCGAACAGCCATGGATCGCGGACTGCCGCCGCCGGCCTCCGTCCTCGGCGCTGTGCCCTAGTGCCGCGTGGACTCCCTGTGCGGCAGGCAAGTTGACGGATTGCCGGGCTGACTTGTCGTCGGCATTGCGTCGATGGTCGACGTGCAGCGCGGCCGGGACGGCAGGCCGTCTCGGTCATTCGGTCGCTCCCCGGACGCTGCCCGCCGGGACCGCAGGGCGGGAAGCCTCGTGATCGGCCGGCGAGTCGCTCCGTTGTGACCGGGCAAGCCGCACCTCATTCCTGTCGGGGATGGAAGTGCCCGGAAGTTTGCCAGAACGAAGATCGGCAGTGGAGTACCCAGTTTCTACGCGCGAAGATGTCGTCATTTCAACAAGGAAGCCGAGTAGATTTGACGGATCGTCAGTGCCAGTGCAGATCGCGCCAGTTGTCGGATGCGGTGAGTGGTGGTCCAGTCCGCTCGGCATGCTGCTCTGCATACGTCTATATCAAACCGTTATGCACGGCACGGCACTATTGGAAACGCAGTCAAATAGTGCAATTGCACAGAGTGTGTGCAATGTTACTGGGTGTCGATCGGTCCGGAGTGCATCTGGGAGGGGTCATCGGTCGTCGTGAGCGGTCACCGCTTCGGTCGTAGGCTCCAGTCGTGAGCTCTGCGGGTGCCCCGATGAACTGTTCGGTCATGTCATGAGCTTGATCGTCGATCAGAAGCCGACTGTGGTCGCTGCTCTCGCCCGGGCGAATCGCCCGCCTGGACAGACGCCGCCACGACCGGCTCGGCGGAGTACTCCACGAGTACCGACACGCTGCCTGACCTGGACGGACGGATTTTCGGCAGGCGCAGTCCCGAAATACGTCAAGAGGCCCCGAGCGGGAGGGTCGCTACCGGTTGCTCGGGGCCTCGGTGACTACGGAGCGAAGGCTCAGCAGCGGTGGAGGGATTCGCAGTCTTCCCAGCGGGTGCCGGTGTCCGGGGCGGTGGAGCCGGTGGACGGGGCCGCGAGGGAGCGAGGGGCAGCAGGGGAACTGCTGGGGGCCTGGTGGCCGGTGGCGAGGCGGACGGCGATGGCGTCGAGGATGCCGTGCGGGACGGGGCCGGTGAAGTTGTTCAGCATCGCGGTGAAGGCGAGGTGGTGGCCGTCGGGGGTGGTGACGTAGCCGGTGAGGTTGTCGACGCCGCTCATGGAGCCGGTCTTGGCGTGGACGTTGTTGGCGGCGGCGGTGCCACGCATGCGGTTGGCGAGGGTGCCGCCGACGAGGCGGTCGGGGTTGCCGGCGACGGGGAGGGCGTTGTACCAGGCCTGGTACCACGGCTTGGTCTGGGCGGCCTTGAGGAGACCGGTCATTTTGGCGGGCGTGATCAGGTCGTAGCGGGACAGCCCGGAGCCGTCGACCTGGCGGCCGGCGGGGGTGGTGATGCTGTTGGCCACCAGGAAGTTCTTGATCTGGGTGATGCCGGCGGTCCAGGTGCCCTGGCCGGCCTTGACCTTGCCGATCTCCTTGGTGAGGTGCTCGGCCATGCCGTTGTTGCTGAGCTTGAGCATCGGCACGACGAGTTCGGAGAGCGGCGCCGAGTCGTGGCTTGCCAGTGGCTGGGTGTCCTCGGTGCCGGTGGCGGCCCGGACATCGTTGTGGATGACGTGGACGCCGTGGCGTTCCAGGGCGCCGGCGAAGACGTCGCCGGTGTAGACGGCCGGGTCCTCGACGGTCTGCCAGAAGGTGACGGGGGCGGCGCCGGATGGCAGACTGCCGTTCAGATCGAGCGAGTTGACGGAGCGTCGGCGCTCGACATCTGCGGTGGTGGTGCTGCCCGCCGCACCCGTGGTGATCTTGCCGTTGAGCTGCATCGGCGCCTCGGCGGGGGAGAGGCTCACCCGGGCGTCGTCCCCGGGGTTGGCGCCCGGGGTGACCGTCACCTGCACGGTGTCCATGGTGTACTCGGAGTCCGGGGCGACGGTGAGGCCGGATATCTGCGGGCTGTAGCTGTACGGCTGGTCGTCCCAGGCCCAGCCGGGGCCGTACGGGGTGGAGTCGTAGCGGGTTCCGTCGGCGAGCACGCGGCCGGTGACGGTGGTGATGCCCGAGTTGGCGACCCGGGCGGCGAGGTCGTCGAGGTCCCCGGGTCGCAGGCTGGGGTCGCCGCCGCCGCGCAGTAGGAGGTCGCCGACCAGCACCGGACCGTGCACGTTGCCGGCGGTGCGGACCTCGGTGGTGAACCGGTGGTCGGCGCCGAGCAGTTCGAGCGCGGCGGCCGAGGTGACGGTCTTGAGGGTGGACGCCGGGGTGAGCAGGGCATCGGGCTGGTGCTGGTAGAGCACCTGGCCGGTGTCGGCGTCGATGATCTGCACGCCGGCCTGAGCGTTGGTCAGCCGCGCATCGGCGAGGATCGCGCCGAGGTCGGTGGTGAGCGTGGGATCGGCGGGCGCAGGGGTGTCCGCCTGGGCGGATCCGACGAGCAGGGATGCGGCGAGCATCACGGCGGCGAGCGGCAGAGTGCGGCGCTGCAGGCGTGCGGTCAACAGGGGCTCCAAGAAGCGGGTCGGTGGGGGCGGTTCCGTCACGCCCCGGCCCGCGCGCAGGCGCGGGTGGCCGACCGAAATACCCCCATTTGTCGTGATCATGCTATCAGTCGGGCGATAGGCGATCTGAGGGTGTGTCATGAGTAGTCACGCGCTGACGGCCGGAAAGGTTGCACGGAGCGCTCGTTCGGCCACACGTACGGCCGGCAGCGTCAAGCCCAGGTGGTGACACCGGGACAGGTGCTGGTCAGCATCATCGTGACGATCAGCGCATCGCCTCGGATAACCGGCGGGATCACCGGTGGGACCACGGCGGCAGGTGCGGATCTCCTGATCGAAGGCCGCCCCACGGGAACAGCAGATCGCCGACCTCGTCCACCACGCTGGCAGCCTCGCTGACGTCCTACGTGACGCCGACCCCGAAACCAAGCGGCAGACCTACGTTGCCCTCGGCCTGCGCTGCCGTTACAACCACGCACAACGCAAAATGCAGGTCAGGGGGGCGCGAAACGATGAACGCCCGCACTTGCCCGAAGGTCTGGTACGGGCGCCGATCCATGCTGCCCGGAAATCGAGCACCGTGGGAAATCGTGTGTCCTAAGCCCGTACGTACATGCCGCCACCGCGTGGGGAAACGCAGTTGGTGTAGACGTTGGTCGCCTTTTCCGGGACCCTACTCCGAAGAGGCATGAAAACGCGGATCATGACGCCGTGCCAGTGTTTCGCTCGGCTATTCGGTGAGTACCGACATGCTCCGTGGCCAGTACGGCTGAGCTGTCGGCACCCGCAAGGCGGGAACCACAGAGCATGCCTGGTCGTAAGGGTGCCTGATTTGCGGCGACGGTGCTGACCCGGGGCCTGTTAAGCCCGGAGACGAGAGTGACGCGATATCTGCCACCTCGGCGGGGTAAAGCGTTGAGGCATACCCGAACGGCTCCTTTGAGTAGTGGAGTCGATACGTAGCGTGGTCTCGTGGTGAATGGGCCGCACGGCCCGTGGGATGTGACAGCGGCCGGGCACAAGGCCGTACGGCGCGAGGTGCTTTACGCGGCCAGTTCCGCGAACACGCGGGACACCCTTCGCCACCGCGTCCCTGTCTCCAAGAGCGCCCGTGCCTGTCGGCACCGGCGCCCATTGCCGACCGCCCTCACACGGACGCAGCCCAGTCGGGCACGCCGCGCCAGGGCTGTCACTGTCACGGAAAGATGGATCATGCAGCTTCCTCGTACGCCCCGCTTGCCGGTGCCGGCCCGTCGCGCCGAGCGCCCTATGGCCGGAATGGGAGTCCTTGCTCTGCTCGCTGCAGCCGGCCTCGCCGGCCTCACGCCGGGCACCAGTGCCGCTTCCAGTCACCGTGAGGCCCCGCTCATCGCGGGCGACCCGCGCGCCGACAATACCGACGTGTATGCCTTCGTCAGTCCGGACAAGCCCGACACCGTGACGCTGGTGGCGAACTGGATCCCGTTCGAGGAGCCCAACGGCGGCCCGAACTTCTACCCGTTCGCGGACGACGCCCACTACACCATCAAGATCGACAGCGATGGTGACGGCAAGCCGGACACCACCTACACGTGGACGTTTGCCAACCACATCCGCGACGACGCGAACCAGTTCCTCTACAACACCGGCGTCGTGAAGACCCTGGACGACCCGAACCTGAACTTCCGTCAGACGTACACCCTGACGGTGACCGGCCCCGACGGGTCGGTGAAGACACTGCTCAAGGACGCGCCAGCGGCCCCGTCGAACGTCGGCAAGGCCTCGATGCCCGACTACGCCTCGCTGCGTCAGCAGGCGATCGTCGACCTGCCGGGCGGCGGTCAGACCTACGCGGGCCAGGCCGCCGACCCGTTCTTCCTCGACCTGCGGGTCTTCGACCTGCTCTACGGCGGGAACCTGAAGGAGACCGGCCACAACACGCTGGCCGGCTACAACGTCAACACCATCGTGCTGCAGGTCCCGAAGAAGGACCTCGCGCTCAAGGGCGACGCGTCGCGCAACCCGGTGATTGGCGTGTGGTCCACCACCGACCGCAAGGGCGCGATGGTCACCAGCAGCGGTGACAAGGGCCGCGAGGGCAAGGGCGGCGAGGGCAGGAAGGACGAGGGCAGGAAGGACGACAAGGGCGGTGAGGGCTGGCACCAGGTCTCGCGCCTGGGCAATCCGCTGGTCAACGAGGTCGTCGTCCCGCTGAAGTACAAGGACGCCTTCAACGCGCTGGCACCGGAGAACGACCACACCGTCACCCCGGTGGTGGACAAGGTCAAGGATCCGATCGTGCCCAAGCTCATCCAGAGCATCTACGGCATCCCCGCACCAGCCACCCCGCGCAACGACCTCGTCGAGATCTTCCTGACCGGGATCTCGAAGAACTCCGGCGGTCCGATCCAGGCCGACCTCAACTCGCAGCTGCTGAACGCCGATGTCAGCAAGGACAAGTTCACCCCCGCCGAGGAGCTGCGCCTCAACATGGCCGTGCCGCCCACCGAGTCGCCCAACCGGCTCGGCGTGCTCGGCCAGGACCTGGCCGGCTTCCCGAACGGCCGGCGCCTGGCCGACGATGTCGTGGACATCGAGCTGCAGGCCCTGGAGGGCGCGGCCCAGACCGGCAAGATCGTGCCGGCGCTCGCGGCCGGTGACGGCGTCAACGCCCCCGACCACGCCTTCGGCAAGCACTTCCCCTACGTCGCGCTGCCGAACACCGCAGCCGTCAACCAGGCCGACTCCGACAACCCCGGTGGCGGTGTCGCCGCAGGCTTCGGCGGCCTGGTCGGCATGGGCAAGGAGGGCAGCTTCCCGGTCGTGGCTGCGTCCGCGCTGGGCGGCGGCGTCCTGCTGAGCGGCGCCGGGTTGCTGGCGCTTCGCCGTCGGCGGGCCGCCGAGTAGTGGCCCGCTTTCTACGTCCCGGCCGCCTTCCCCTCTCCAGGGGCGGGCGACCGGGGCCCGCCCCGTTCCCGGGACGACGCTCCGTCTGGCGCCCGGCGGCTGCTCTGGCGGTGGCCGCAGGGCTGGTGCTGTTCGGGGTCGGGACGATGGGGCTGCTTCAGCGTCCGGATGCGGCAGTGGTAGCGGCCCCGAACATCGGCGCTTTGCCGGTGCCTTCTCCTTCGGCCGGGCCTGTGTCTGGACCGCAAGCCGCAGCCAGTGCCAGTGCGCTTTTGACCGGCGAGCCGTCGCCTGGCCGGCACGCGCCACCGGTACGGCTTCGCATTGCCCGCATCGGCGTCGACACTGCGGTGGCGGACCTTCAGGTAGAGGAAGACGGCCACCTCGCCGCACCCGGCGACCCCGAAGTAGCGGGCTGGTGGACCAACGGGCCGTCGCCCGGCAGTGCGGGAAACGCGGTCCTTGTGGGGCATGTCGACTCACGGACCGGGCCCGCGGTGTTCGCCGGCCTGTCCGTCCTGCGACCGGGCGACCGCATCGACGTGGACGAGGCCGACGGCACCACTGTCTCCTTCACGGTCCAGGCGCTGCGCGGCTACACCAAGGACAACTTTCCCGACGGCCTGGTCTACGGCCCGACACCCACCCCCGGCCTTCGGCTGATCACGTGCGGCGGCATCTACGACCGCGACGCCCACGAGTACCTGTCGAACCTCGTCGTCTTCGCCGAGCCCGCACCGCCCGCGACCTCCCCGACACGGTCAGCCTCAGCCACCTCCCCAGCCCAACGGAGCGTCTCGTGACCAGACCCAAGCCGTTCTCCGCCCTGCGCCGCCGCCGGCTCCTGCCCGTGGCGGCCGTCGGCGTCCTGGGCGTTGGCATGTTCCTCGCCGGCGGACTGGGCCTGGCGTCGCCCTCCGGCATCGGGCAGTCCGACACTGGGCCGGCCGCACGCCGACCGGGGACGGTGCATGAGGCGAGCACCTCCGCCGACACCCTGGCCGGGGACATCGCCGGGCTCCAGGAGCGCCTGCGCGAAGCGCCCCAGGACGCCCCCGCACTGGGCACGCTGGGCCTGGACTACGTCCAGCAGGCCAGGATCACCGTCGACCCGTCCTACTATCCCAAGGCTGAGGCGGTCCTGACACAGTCGTTGAAGCTCGACGCGGCAGACAACTTCACCGCCATGGCCGGGATGGCCGCTCTGGAAGCCGCCCGGCACAACTTCGCCTCGGCCCTGGACTGGGCCCAGAGGGCCATTGCGGTCAATCCCGACAACGCGACCCTCTCCGGGATCCTCGCCGACGCCTACACCCAGCTCGGCCGCTACGCTGATTCGTTCGACGCCGTGCAGCACATGGTCGACCTCAGACCCGGCACCCCCTCACTCGCCCGCGCCTCCTACGCCTGGGAACTGCGTGGCGACGTCAACGCCGCCACCGAGAACATGACGCGTGCCCTGAACGACGCCAACACTCCGGCCGACCGGGCTTTCACCCTCTATCACCTGGCCCAACTGGCCCTCGAGAACGGCGACCCGAAGACCGCCCTCGCGCACGCCGAGGCGGGCCTGCGCGCCGCCCCCGGCTCCGCCGAGCTGCTGGAAGGCCGTGCCAGAGCCGAAGCTGCGCTCGGCAACGCCGACGCCGCCCTCGCCGACTACACCAGCGCGGTCGCCAAGGTCCCCCAACCCTCCTACGTCCTCGAACTCGGAGAGCTACTCCAGTCCCTGGGACGCACCAGGGAAGCCGAACAGCAGTACCAGGTCTTCCGCGGCGAGGAGAAGCTCTTCACCGACAACGGCGTCGCCCTCGACAGCGACCAGACCCTCTTCGAGGCCGACCACGGCGACCCCGCCAAGGCCCTGTCCCTCGGGGAGAACGGCCTGCGCACCCGCCCCTTCGTAGAGATGCACGATGCCTACGCCTGGGCCCTGCACGTCAACGGGCACGACACCGAAGCCCTGGAACAGTCACGTCAGGCGACCGCCCTCGGCATGCGCAACGCCCTCTTCCACTACCACCAGGGAATGATCGAGAAAGCACTCGGACACCCCGATCGGGCCCTCGCCGAACTCCACCAGGCACTGACCATCAATGACCACTTCAGCCCGATTCACGCCCCCGTCGCCCGCGCCGCCATTCAGGACCTCGGCGCCGGACAGTAGCGGCGACGCGGCTCGTGAGCAGGCAGGGGCGCTATGCCGATGAGTCCTGTGCGCGGTGGGCGCTGCCCCGGGCTTCGCCGAACCGAGGGATGGAGCTGATCTGTCCCGGTCGGCATGCCGGACCCGCCGCCTGGGCTGGCGCTCTCAACTGACTCTCGCTCGACCGCAGCACGAGGTCACCAGCTGAGGTCGCGGGCGGACCGGCTCGGCTCAGTTGCCGGTGGGGACGTGGGAGGGGTCGCCGCCGAGGGCGCGGTACAGCCGGGTCCACTGGCGGTCCGTCGCCGTCGCGGGCTTGCCGTCGCAGTACGCCTTGGCGCCGTTGGCGGTGTAGAAGCGCATCATCTCCAGGACTGACATCGGGTCGGAATTCTCGCTGTCGGTGTAGCGGGTGCCAGGTTCCTGGCTCTGGTGTTTCTGGCAGGTTGGTGTGGGGGTGGCCGGCTGGGCATCGAAGCGGCCCTCCTTGGTGGAGGCGCACCCGGTGGTGAGAGAAAGGACCATCAGGGCGAGGACAAGTGTGGGGGACGTGGGGTGGCGTCGGCGGGTTGGCACGGGCGGAACCTCCGGCTGCGGAGTGCGGCTTACAGGGTGGACGGCAGGCTGCGGACGACCAGCCCGATACCGACGGCGACTACGAGCAGGGCGGTCAGCCGCGCGGTGTACGGGATGATGCGGTTGACCGTGCGCATGAACGGTCGGTCGGCGGCGCCCGCGATCGAGTCGCCGAGGCGGACGAAGAGCAGCCCGGCCGTGGTGAGGGTGGCGGCCATGCCGAGTCCGTAGGCGAGCACCAGGCCGGCACCGAACAGCGTCCGGCCCAGTGCCACGGCTCCCAGCAGGACCACCAGCGCGGAGGGGCTCGGTACCAGGCCGCCGGCGATGCCCAGCCCGATCAGGCCGCGCCTGCCGAGCGAGTGCTCGGCATCGCCGTGGTGATGATGATGACGGTGGCCGAACAGGTCGTGGCGGTGGTGGTGTCCGTGGTCGTGCGTGTGGTGGGGGTCGGGTTCCCCGTGGGGGTGCTGATGGTGCTCGTGGGCGTGGTCGTGCTGCGTGTGACCGTCCAGGTGTTCATGCGTGTGCTGCTCGGGCTGGGGGGCTGGAGCTCCGGCGAGCACTGGGATGGCGGAGGCGGTGTGCTGGGCGGGCGTGTTGGGGGCGTGCGTGTGTGGGCGGGCGCGAGCGCGACGGGCCGCGTCGAGGAGCAGTCCGGCACCGACCAGGGTGACCAGTGCGCCGCTGGTGACGCCGAGCCAGCCGAGAACGACGTCGCCGGCCAGCGAGGAGAAGGCAGTCAGGCAGAGCCCGAGGACGAGGACGCCGGCGGTGTGAGTGACAGTGACGGTGGCTCCGACAGTGAGGGCGTCGCGCGTGCTGCCGCGCCGCCCGGCGAGGTAGGCGGCCATGATCGTCTTGCCGTGTCCGGGCAGAAGCGCGTGGCCGGCGCCCAGGACGATGGACAAGAGCACGGCGAGGAGCCCGACCGGCAGGGTCAGCTTCTGCGTCGCGCCCAGCCCGGCCAGCTTCGCGTCCAGTCGCGCGAGCCACGCGGCGGGCCCGCTGCCCCGCGACCCGGGAGCGGCACCGGCGAATGCCGAGCCGGGGCCGTTGCCGGGCATCGCGGTGATCCGGGCGTGCACGACGCCGCTCGGATTGTCCAGCAGGTCACGCGGATAGTTCCGCAGCTGCTGGGAGTTCGACTCCTCGGGGACGTCGCTGTGTTCGAGGTGCACGCCCTCACCGCGGGCCGTGATCTCGTTCCAGCCCACCCGCGTCGCGTCGCTCCCAGTGGCCACCTGCAGCTGTGCCCCGGCAGCGCCGAGGTCCAGCGGTGCCTGGAGGACGCACTCCAGGCGGCTGGTCTCCAGGCCCGCGGCGCCCTGCGCGTACTGGAACTGCGCAGAAGTCACCGTCCAGTGCAGAGCGCGGCTGTCCGCGGTCACGGTGAGCCGCTCGGCACTGTGCCGGCACTCCTGCGCGGCCCAGGCGGCGCGCTCGCTGTCGTCGGCTGTGCCGTTGCCGTCCCGGTCCACTTGGGGCTTCTGCTGCAGGGTGGGGATCTCGGCGCTGTCGGTGACGGACAGGGCCTCGATGCGGTCGCGGTGCACGGTGAGGCCGGTGTAGTGGTTGATGGAGAAGTTCCCGAGCGGGTGGGCTCCGGCGGGCGGCGCGAGAGCTGTCGTCAGCCAGACGGTGCCGGCGAGGAGGAGACCTGCACGGGCGAGGGAACGGGCGATGGCCACGCACTGCCTCCGGGCGGGCGGACGAAGCTGCCGCAGGAGATGCGAGGGCAGCACGAGGATGGTGTGGTCGGCTCCGTTGACCGGCACCGGCCCTGACACCATCCCCAGACAATGCCGGCGGGGCCGTTCACGACACCAGCGAGCACTCCACACTCACCCGAACGGCTCCGCCGCTTCTCAGGTATCGACGCGGCGGGCGCCGAGACGGTCTGCATCGGAGAGCGCCTCCCTACGAGCAGCAGCGGCCAGCCGAGCTAGGCCTGGACCCGGGCTGCCACCACCACGAGAGCGACCTCGATCCGGACGACGTCGGTGTCAACCCGCTCGACCTCGAGCCCGACACTCCCGCCCGGGGCATCTGGCCTCTGCGGCGCGGACGCGGCGACACCGACCGTGACCTCACGGGGCGGTCGGGGGAGGGGCACCATGGAGGCCGCACCTCGGTGCGGCCGCCGGGCTCTTCGACGACCTCGTCCGGTTCACCGGGCAGCGGGTCTCGGCTGTACGCCTGGGTCCCGGACGCGAAGTACGAAGGCCCTGTCGCCACCTCCAGCGAACTGCGCACGCGGCGATGCGTCAACGCGGGTGCCTGTGACGCATGTCACGGCAGCTTGTGATCATCGATCCGATCCGCCTAGCGTGCTGGCGTTCGCATCTGCGGACCCTGCCGCCCGGGGCGCCGAGTCCTGTCCACCGGTCAGCGGGACATCGAGCGCTGCATTGGGCAGGAGCGGGGGAACCAGGTAAGCGCCGTGCCCCGTCCCGCCTGTTTTCCGGGCCTGCCGGGGTGCGGCTTGGGGTGAAGCCGCCTCCGCGCGGCCGGGCTACCCGACGGCCCGAACCCGACAGCTCACCTCGCAGGCGTCGCCGAGGGATCCGCCATGCCGTCTTCACGTACTGGCCGACACCGCCGACCACGCCGGAGCCACGCCCCGCGTGTCGCCACCACCGCGGGGTTCGTCGGCGTCGGCCTGCTGCTGCCGCTGGTCGCCGCGGCCAGCAGCAGCTCGGCCGCTGCCGACGCCGATGCCTACTCTCGCCGCCAGGCCCATGTGGCACACGACACGTCGCAGGCGCACCCCCCGCGCCGTGTCGCCGCCCCGGGCGCGGACGCGAACCGCGCCGGGACGAGGGCTACTGCCGCTACCTCCCCTGTGGCCTCGGCCGTAGCGCCGACCGCATCTCCGTCGGCTGCCTCCGCCACGCCGTCCTCCCTGGCAGCGATCGCGTCCTCCTCCCCGACGGCGGCCCCGTCGCCTCCGCCCTCGTTCCTCCCAGCCAAGCCGTCGTACACACCGGCGCCTCCGTCACCGTCGGCCGTTTCGCACCTGCCGACGTCCCCGGCGCCGTCCGCCGCCCCGGTTCACACGCCCACGACGACGCCCACGCCCACCGCCACCGCGGCCTCCTCGTCGACGGCCGCCTCGGATGCCGTGCAGCGGGTACTGGCTCTGATCAACCAGGCGAGGGCCGCTCACGGCCTGCCCGCCTACACCATCACCGCAGGTCTGACCACCAGCGCTCAGACCCACAACCAGGTGATGGCCGGCGGATGCGGCCTGTCCCACCAGTGCCCGGGCGAGCCAGGGCTGGGGGCTCGAGTGACCGCGCAGGGCGTCCAGTGGACCGCAGTCGGTGAGAACATCGGCTACGGCGGCCCGGTCTCCACCGCGGCCCAGGACACCGCCGCCCAGGCCGTCGGGCTGACCAAGGACATGCTCAACGAGCAGCCTCCGAATGACGGACACCGGCGGAACATCCTGAGCAGCTCCTTCACGCACATCGGAATCGCCGTCTATCGGGACGCGAACGGCACCGTCTGGCTGACCCAGGATTTCTCCAGCTGACGCCCTGCTCTTTCATGCCTGTCGGGCTCGGAAAGTCATCGCTGCAGGTAAGAGCGGTATGGCGATTTCGACTGGCACCAAATCCGGGTGATCGTCTCGCTGCTGTACAAGGTGGTCCGCAAGCTGGTGTCCGTCCCCGGGGCGCTGCCCGCCGCGACACGGCGAAGGATGCCGAAGAGGGCCGCAGACTCCTGCGCACCCGCGTTCTCGGCGGCGTCATCAACGTGTGCCGATATGCAGCTTGACCAGCGACAATGACTTTCCGAGCCTTGCACGGCCGCGTCGGAGTCGAGGGCCAAACACTTCACTACGGGCCCCCGGTGTGCCAGTGTCGGGCTTCGATGTCAGTGTGCCGGTGCCGTGCCGGTAGCGATGGGGAGGCGATTCCAATTCGCTCTTTCGAGCGAGGGCACATCAGATGATGGTACGTCAGAAGCGGTCGAAGCGACGGCAGGTGGGGCGGTCGGGGTAGGTACGGCACTCGAAGATGTAGACCCCTCCGGCGTCACCGAGCGCGAGTCCCGCTGCGTCCAGGGCGGCCCTTGCCGGCCTCGCGGCAGGTTTGCTGCCCGTCCACGAGTGTGGGTCTGCCGGGGAATCCCAGACACCGCCCGTCTGGGCATACGCCGCCACGACAGGCTCGGCGGAGTGCTCCACGAGACGCTCTCGCTGGTTGGTCCGCATCACTCAGGGCTGACTGCGGAAGTCGGCTCGATCGCATCGTCGGCGGCGGGCTCGTCGCCGCTCCCGACCTCGCGTACCAGGTCGAACTCCCAAGCGCCCAGCGAGGCGAGAGAACGCCAGGGCGCGACGGTGGCGGCGAATCGCATACGAGGAGGTGTGGACATGGTCGCCTCTCTCACAGACTCGGGTCGCTGGTCGGGGTCACCGGCAGCGGTGACCTGGTTGGGCGGGCGGTTCGGGCGCGCAGCACGGAGAGCAGAAGCCAGCGGCGCATCGGGCCCAGATGCGTCGGCGAGCCGTGGACGTCGTCGAACTCCTTGAACCGCACCCGGGGCAACCGCTCGGCGAGCAGGTGCCGCTCGCCGGGCGGGATGATCTCGTCGCGCGTGCTCACCACGTAGCCGACCGGGATCCGGACCGAGGCGAGCTGGTCGGCGCTCAGCGGGAAGTCGGCCAGCAGCCTGCGTAGCTGGTGCCCGTCCGCGGCGCCTGTGAGGCGGCGCAGGGTCTCCACAGTGATCCCCGGCACCCGGGGCCACCAGTGGGGGTCGTCGAAGAATCCGGAGACCGGAGCACCGACCGTGTGGATGCTGCGGATCCGGGAGTCGTCGACGGCCGCGCGCAGCGCGAGGTGTCCGCTGAAACTCAGGGCCAGCAGGGAGGTGTCGGTGACGCGGGCGCGGTCGGCGAGCCGGTCCAGCAGGTAGGGCAGCACGCGCCAGGAGTCGGCCCGGTACGGGAGGGTGTTCTCCCCCACCCCGGGAAGTTCGGTGACCACGGCGGCGAAGCCGAGCCGGGCCAGCTTGGGGAGCATGGGGGCCCACTGTTCCTTGACGCTGACGATCCCGCCCATGACCAGGAGCAGCGGGCGTGAGCGGCTGCCCGAACGCGCGGGCGTCAGACCGGCCGCCCAGCAGGCGATCGTGCCGTCGGGGTGTTCGAACTCCAGCCGCTCGACGCCGGTTCGCGCGCTCCGCCAGTCGTCGAAGGAGCGCACGCAGCGGCGCTGGGCCTCCTGGCGGTCCTCGTCACCGGGGTAGGGGAAACGGGCGAGCGCATAGTGCCGACAGGCGTCGAGCGGGCGGCCGCGCTCGAGGAGCTCGTCGCCCTTGGCGGTCCAGACCCGCGCCCATGAGTCCGGGGCGCCGGGCTGGTCGCCGGCTACCCGGGAGAGCGTGTCCTCGACCTGGCGCGCGGCGATTCCCTGACCGCGGGCGTGCAGTCGCGCGAACTCCTTCAGCTCTTCCAGATGGTCCATGCCATGTCCGTCTCCGTGTGGGCGGGGTACGAGTGGGCGGGGTACGAGTGGGTGGGGCGGAGGAGGGAGTCGATGCGGAACATCGGTCGACCTCGGGAGCGACAGGGCGCGGATCAGCCCACCGGTACCGGGGATGGGGCAGTGGTCTTGATCAGGGTCCGCACCGACGGTTCGAGCACCGCGTGCAAGGCGGCGACCTCGTCCTGGAGGAAGAGCTTGCGCATCAGGGCCCGTTGGATCTTGCCGCTGGTGGTCCGCCTGATGGTGCCGGGTCGGACCAGCAGGATGTTGCCCGCCGGGACGGAGAACTCCTTGCTGATGAGCTGCTGCACTGCGGAGACCAGGCCCCTCAGGTCCGTGTCGGCGCGGGCGCGGACCTCGTGGACCACCACCAGGTGCTCCTGGTCGGTTTCGACGGCGAAGACGGCGCCGTTACCGAAATCCGGGTTCAGCGCCCGCACCGCGTTCTCCACGTCGTACGGGTAGATGTTCCGGCCGTTGATCAGCACCATCTCCTTCAGGCGCCCGGTCACGAACAGCTCGCCCTGCTCCAGCGCTCCCAGGTCTCCGGTCCGCAACCACGCTCCCAGTTCCTCGGCACCGGCGATCCGCGCTCCGAACACCTCAGCGTTCACCTCGGGCCGTTCCCAGTACCCCGAGGCGACGCTCGCACCGCGTACCCAGATCTCCCCGACCCTCCCCTGCGGGAGCTCCAGCTGCGTCTGCGGATCCACGATGCGAACCTCGAAGTCCTCACCCCGCACGATCCCGCTGCTCACAAGTGTCCGGGTGGTCGCGTCCAGGAACGGCCCCGCCAGTCGGCCCGCCTCGAGCCCGCTCGCGTCCACCTCTCGCAGCAGTGGTCCGCGACCGGGCTCCTTGGCGGAGACCACCAGGGTGGTCTCTGCCATGCCGTAGCAGGGGAAGAAGGCCTCCGGGCGGAATCCGTACGGCGCGAAGCGCTCGGCGAACGCCCGAAGGGTCTCCGCCCGTACCGGCTCCGCGCCGTTGGGGGCGGTCCGCCAGGTCGACAGGTCCACGCCCTCCAACTGCGCGTCCGTCACCCGGCGCACGCACAGGTCGTAGCCGAAGTTGGGGCCGCCAGTGCCGTGGAGGCCGAACTCGCTGATCATCTCCAACCAGCGCACCGGGCGCCGCAGGAAGGACATCGGGGACATCAGCACCGAGGTGCTTCCCAGCCAGAGCGGTTGGAGCACATGCCCGATCAGGCCCATGTCGTGGTAGAAGGGAAGCCAGCCACCGATCACCATGTCGGGGGTGTTGCCGAAGGACCGCTGGATGGCGGCCTCGTTGGCCAGCAGGTTGCCGTGCGACACCATCACCCCCTTGGGTGCGCTGGTCGACCCAGAGGTGTACTGCAGGAACGCCAGGTCGGCGCGGCCCACTCCCGGATCCCGCCACGCACCGGCGTCCCCCACCGGTCCGCCGTCGGTGGGCAGGCAGACGACATCGGAGAAACCCTCGTCCGCCAACCAGGCCTCGACCTCCGGCGCGTGCACCCCCAACGTCAGCACCGCGCCCACCCGCGCGTCACGCACGATCCCCGAGACCCGCCGGAAGTGCTGCCCCTGCTCACTCGGCAACGGCGCCGGAACCGCAACCGCTCCCGCGTACAGGCAGGCCACGAACGCCTTCACGAACTCCAGCCCTGACGGATACAGCAGCATGACCTGACGTCCCCTCAGGCCGCGCTCCTGCAACCACGACGCCACCCCCTTCGCTGCCTCGTCCAGCCCCGCGTAGGACAACCGCTCCGGCTCGACTCCCCGCACACCGTCCGACAGGAACAGGAACGCGTCGCTGTCTCCGCGCTCGACTGCCCGCGCCAGCACGAGCTCCGCAAACGAACCAAACTCCGCCACCGTCATCCCCTCGTTCTGGTCGATACCTCGTGTCGATGGTCAGCTGGAGCCCTAAAGCCGTCATTGCGCACGGCCCCCTCGTCCCAGCCCCTCCAGCTGCGCCCACAGCTCCCGCTCACTCGCCGAGAGCGGGACTCCGGGTAACAGCCGTTCCGGGTGATCTGCGGGCGGTTCGTCCAGCGGCAGGCCGACCGGTTCCGACTGCGCCGAAACCGTCACCAGGTACGCGACGTTGACCACGCCGAACATGGCGCCCATGACCGTGAGGCCGCTCGAGCAGGATGCCGCCGCCCGGCGCACCAGGCGCCACAGGGTGCAGCGCGGACTGTCACCGGCGGCCGTCTCCCCGTGCCTCAACCGGCAGGCCGGGCGAGGTCTGCGGTCAGGCAGACGGGGTCGGACACCTCAGGCGTGATCATCCTGCCTCCTTCGCAGCCGCTGACGGACTCGCCGAGCGTGCACCCCGCGTCTAAAGGCCGACTTGCGCAGGTTGCGCCAGGGGCTCGGTCGCAGAGCCGGCCCGCCGCACGCAAGTCCGGCTTTAGGCGGAGTGCGGACAGTGGGGCTGGACCTGACCGCGCCGGGCTTGGCAGGCGCGGGAAGGCGCACAGCAGCGGCAGCGATCGGACCCCGTCGCGCCGACACGATCGCTGCCGCCGACTGTCGGACCTTTCTCCGACACCACCGCACCGCTCGAGACCGCCGCCCACAGACCAGGAAAAAAAGAGGACTGATCGATGAGCACTGAGCCTGAAGCGGCAGCACTTCCCGCCGGAGTCACCGAGGACGACCAGCAGGTGCTGAGCTACCCCTTCGAGCGCACCTCCGCGATGCAGGCGTGCCCGGTGTACGGGCACCTCCGGGAGAACCGACCGGTGGCCGAGGTGCAGATGCCCAGTGGTGACCACGCTTTCCTGGTCACCACCTACGACGACGTGCGCACCGTGCTGGGGGACCCGAGGTTCAGTCGGGCCGCCACGCTTGAGGACGGTGCGCCCCGACTCGCCGCCGCCCCGCAGAAGTTCAAGAGCCTGCTCAACATGGATCCGCCCGAGCACACCCGCGTCCGCATGCTGGTCTCCCGGGAGTTCACCGCCCGCCGGGTGGCCGCGCTGCGCCCGCAGATCCAGGCGCACACCGACGCCCTGCTCGATGCCATGGAGGCGGCGGGGCCGGGCCCGGTGGACCTGATCCCGGCACTGGCCTTCCCGCTTCCCGTGACGGTGATCTGCGAGCTGCTCGGGGTGCCGTTCGAGGACCGGGAGAAGTTCTCCGCCTGGTCGAGCGCCTTCCTCTCGACCACGTCGCGGACCGCGGACGAGATGTTGGAGGCCCAGATCGGCCTGTTCACCTATCTCTCGGAACTGGTCGAGGCCAAGCGCGAGACCCCGGGCGAGGGCCTGCTGTCGGCCCTGGTCGCGATCCACGACGAGGACGGCGACCGGCTCAGCCACGAGGAGCTCGTCTTCCTGGGCATCAGCATGCTGGTGGCCGGGCACGAGACCACGGTCAATCAGATCGCCAACAGCGTGGTCGCGTTGATCACCAACCCCGAGCGTCTGGCCGAGCTCCAGGCCGACCCCGACCTGATCGGCCCCGCTGTCGAGGAGTTGCTGCGCGCGTACCCGCCCGGCGACGACGGACTGCTGCGTATCGTGACCGAGGACGTGGAGCTGAGCGGCACACTGATCCCGGCCGGCACCGCGGTGATACCCGGCATGGCTTCGGCCAACCGGGACGCCTGCCAGTTCGCCAACGCGGACGAGCTGGACTTCCACCGTCCCAACAACGCGCACTTCGCCTTCAGCCACGGCCCGCACTACTGCATCGGATCCGGGCTGGCCCGGCTGGAGCTGCAGATCGCGATCGGCTCGCTCTTCAAGCGCTTCCCGACGCTGAAGCTGGCCGTTGCGCCCGAGGACCTGCCGCGGCCGTCGGGGATGCTGGTTCACGGCATCTCGGCGCTGCCCGTGGTGTGGTGACGAACAGGTCGTGAACCAGCGAAGCGAGGGCCGCCCCCAGCCGGGGGCGGCCCTCGCTTGGTCGCGTCTGCCTGCCGTTCAGACGACCGACTGGGGCACCGGCTCGCGGGCCTCTCCGACGGCGAAGTCCGCTCCGCGGGTCGGGGGCAAGCCCTCCACGCGGTCCAGCCGCAGCCAGGAGTGGAGCCACCGCAACGGTCGTGGTGCCCACCAGGCGGCCGCGCCCAGCATCGCCATCAGCGAGGGCACCAGCAGTGCCCTCACCACGGTTGCGTCGAGCAGGACGGCGAAGGCCGCGCCGAGGCCGAGCTCCTTGATGAAGATCAGCCGACCCAGCGCCAACGCACCCACCGCCACGAAGAACAGCGCGGCAGCAGAGGTGACGGTGGCCCCGATGTCCGCAAGCCCCTCGGCGACCGCCTCCCGTTCACCCAGACCGGCTGCCCGCGATTCCTTGATCCGGCCCAGCAGGAAGACGTTGTAGTCGGTCGAGAGGCCGAAGGCGAGAGCGAAGACCAGGACGGGAGTGGTGGTCTCCAGGCCGCTGTGGGCGGCGTTGCCGAGGTTTCCGTCCTGGAAGAGCCACACCAGGAATCCGAACGTGGCGCCGGTGGTGAGCAGGTTCATCAGCAGAGCAGTGAGCGGCAGCACCACCGAGCCGGAGAAGACGAAGAGCAGCAGCAGGGTCACCGCAGCCAGCACGGCGAGCGCCTCGGGCAGCCGGTCGGCGATGGTGTGCCGCTGAGCCAGGTAGTCTGCCGTCACCCCCGTGTAGCGAGCGGTGTTCGGCGTGGCCACGCCCTCCACGGCCTGCCCGGCCCGCAGCGCGGCCTGGTCCAGGGGCTTCCCGGACAGGACCGCGTCGACCTCCCAGTGCGAGGCGTCCAGCCGGAACGGCGTACCGACGGACGCGACACCCGGCACGGCGGCGACCCGCCGCGCGTACTCGGCGAGCCCGGTCCCGTCGGAACTGTCGAGGACGGTCTGCACCGGGGTGGTGGCGGCGTGCTCGAAGTCAGTGGCGAGGCTGGCAGCCACCTGTCCGGCGCTGGTCGAGGTGGGAAGGATCGTCGGGTCGACACCGGTGAAGCGCACCCCTGTCAGTGGGAAGGCCATGAGCAGTAGCACCACGGTCGCGACCCCCGCGAAGACCGCTGGACGTCGCATCACCCCGGTAGCCAGCCGATGCCACCGGGTGGCCCCGGCCTTCCTGGAACCCGTCCCGCGCTGCCAGCGCCGCGGCGCCAGCGCGTTGATCCGTGATCCGAGGACGGCGAGCAGGGCGGGCAGCCCGACAAGCGCGAACAAGGCTGCCGAGACGACCGTGATGACGCCGGCCAGACCCATCGAACGGAGGTACGGCTGTGGGAAGACCATCAGCGCCGCCAGTGCGGCTGCCACGGTGAGCGCGCTGAACAGCACGGTGCGACCCGCCGTGGTGACCGTTCGCCGCAACGCCTCGGCGCCGGGACCGTGCTCGGCCAGTTCCTCGCGGTAGCGCGTGACGATCAGCAGGCCGAAGTCGATGGACAGGCCGAGGCAGAGGGCGAAGGCGAGGTTCATCGCTCCGCTGGAGACGTGCATGAAGGTGGTGGCGATCCGCAGTCCCGCCATGGTGAGCAGCAGCGAGACGATGGAGCCCACCACCGGGACGGAGGCGGCCACCACGCCGCGGAAGACCAGGAAGAGCGCGATCAGGATGATCGGCGTGGCCAGACCCTCACCCTTGCCCAGGTCGGTGGTGGAGACGGAGGCCACCTGAACGTGGCCGGGGGTGGCGCCGCCGAGCCAGGTACGGCCGCGCAGTTCGGGGTCGGCGGCGATGTCCTGCTGAAGCTGCTGCTCCGCGGCCTTGGTCTCCGCGTCCGACATGGGGCGGACGGCGCCGACGACCAGTGTGCTGAGTCCGTCGCGGGAGATCAGCGCGGGGTTGGCCCCCGAGGAGTAGTCGAGGACCAGCTTGACCTCGGGGCGGCCGCGCAACAGCGTGCCGGCCGCGGTGACGGCGGCCGGCGGGGTACTACCGGGCAGGAGCTGCTGGTCGGTGCGGACCAGCAGCACGTATCCCTGCTGGGAATCGATGCCGGTCGCCCCGGTGATGATGTTCCGGGCGACGACGTTGTCGCCGCCCGGGTTGTCGTAGTCGGACAGGCCGTTGGTCAGCTTGTCGGCCACACTGCCGCCGAAAACGGCGGCGACCGCGGCGACGAGCAGGGCCAGCAGCAGGACGACCCGCCGTCGACTGTGCAGAGCGGAGCCCAGACTGGAGAACATGGTTCCCTTCCTTACGTCAAGCCAGCCATTGACCTAGCCGACCGGAAACGCGGATGACGCGTGCGCGCCACGGTCCAGGAACACCCTGTAGTCCGGCTAAAGCAGCCGCCACAGGCGGCACTTAAGCAGCCTCAGGTGTACTGCTGCGAGTCAGACGCGGAAGTCCTCTCGCTTCGCGAGCCCGCCTGTTCGAAGGGATCTGCCCATGATCGCGGCCAGTGCACGGCTCTCGCCCGGAACGCCTCCTGCCGACGCGCCGGAGACCGAGCGGACCCTTCTCCTGGAGGGTGTGGAGATGCTCGCCGACGGCGTGCGAGGGCTCACCCTCCGTTCCGTGGACGGAAGTCCGCTGCCGCGTTGGGAGCCGGGCGCCCATGTGGACCTGCTGCTGGAGCCGGACGGCCAGGCCCAGCCGGCCATGGTCCGCCAGTACTCGCTCTGCGGAGACCCGGCGGACCGGGACCGATGGCGCATCGCCGTGCTCCGTGAGCCCGCAGGTCGCGGCGGATCGGCGTACCTCCACGAGCGGGTCGCCCCCGGCACCTCCGTGCGGGTCCGCGGACCGCGCAACCACTTCGCTCTGGTGGACTCGCCCCGCTACCTCTTCATCGCCGGAGGTATCGGCATCACGCCCATACTGCCCATGCTCGCGGCCGCCGAGGCCGCAGGAGCGCAGTGGCGCCTGCTCTACGGTGGCCGGCGGCTGGACTCCATGGCCTTCCTGGACGAACTCGCAGGCCACGG
Organism: Kitasatospora azatica KCTC 9699; assembly: GCF_000744785.1. Taxonomy (NCBI): domain Bacteria; kingdom Bacillati; phylum Actinomycetota; class Actinomycetes; order Kitasatosporales; family Streptomycetaceae; genus Kitasatospora; species Kitasatospora azatica. Next base: position 5,583,103 of record NZ_JQMO01000003.1, read on the forward strand.
GAGCAAAGTGGACGTCTGCCCGGAGGACGAGCACGGCCTGCTGGATCTCGGCTCCTTCCTGCGCCCGCCCCGGCCCGGCACCGCGGTCTACTGCTGCGGCCCCGAGCCCCTCCTCGCCGCCGTCCAGGAGCGGTGCTCGGACTGGCCTGCCGGCAGCCTCCACCTCGAACGGTTCCACGCGGTGGCGGCGGACCCGGCTGCGCCGTCTGCGGGCGAGTTCGAGGTGGAACTGCGCCAGTCCGGCCTGACCGTCCAGGTGAAGGCTGACCGCTCGGTCCTGGAATCGATCGAGGACGCGGGCGTCTACGGCATCTACTCCTGCCGCGAAGGCACGTGCGGCAGCTGCGAGACACCGGTCCTGGAGGGCACGCCGGACCACCGCGACAGCCTGCTCACCGACGAGGAACGCTCGGCCGGCGACACCATGATGATATGCGTGTCCCGCTCCCGCACCCCGCGGCTGGTGCTGGACCTCTGACGCCCGGTTGACCTCCCGTCAGGTCGGCTGGTCACGGGAACAGCCAAATGCCGGGCCTGGCTTCCACAGCAGGGAGCGCCTGCGGGTGCCCACCGCGCTGCGAGTCCACCGATCGCTCCAGGATCCGTTCGGTGCTGCGACGTCCGAACCGGGTCCACCGCCGGTCGCCCAGCCGCTCAGCGGCCTCGACGAAGTCCGCGAAACCCCGCAGGGCGTCTTCTGTGCGGCCGTGAAGGAGCGCGACCAGGGCGAGGCCGCGCTGGACGTCCGCCTGGCCGCGCGTGTCCTCCTGCCAGCGGTGCAGGTCCGAGGCCCGGGTGTACAGTTTCGCCGCGTGCTCCACCTCCCCCTCGCTCAGTGCCACGTCCGCCTCGCCCACCAGGCAGCGGGCCTCCCCGTCGGGATCCGACAGTTCGAAGAAGATCGTGCGGGCAGTCTCGTGGTACTCCCGGGCCTGCCGGGTACGCCGCTGCTGCCAGGCCAGATTTCCCAGTGAATGCAGCACCCCGGCCCTCGCCGCAGGTCGGTCCGCCTGACGCGCCGCGTCCAGGGCCAGCTCGTGCGTCACAGCCCACGGTCCCCACAGGGAAGCGGCCTCGAAGTAGCCCGCCAGTGCCTCCGCGAGCTCCCACACCAGGTGCCACAGCCCTGCGGCGTGGGCCTGGCGCACGGCGTCGACGAGTCCGTCCAGCTCCTCCTGGAACCAGTGCAGGGGCGCGTCCCCGATGATCGCCGCCTCGTCCGCCTGCTCCGCCTGTTGGAGAGAGCGTGGGCGTCCGGGCGTGAGCAGCCAGTCGGCGTGCCGTGCGAGCGCCAGGTAGGCGGTGCAGAGCCGCTCGGTCGCCAACCGGCGGGCCCCGGCCGGCTCTTCCGTAGCGAGCTGCTCCCTCGCAAGAGCCCGCAGCAGCCGGTTCTGGCTGTAGCGCGGCGTACCGTCCGGGGCCCTGCGCACAGCCAGGAGCCGGGCTTCCACCAAACGCTCGGCAGCCTGCTCGGCAGCGGCCGACGGGACGTCGAGCAAGGCCGCCACCGCCCACGTGGCGAAACCGGACTCGGAAGCCGGCGCCAGCAGGCGGAAGGCCCGGCGCTCCGCCGCGCCGATCTCGCGGTACCCCACCAGCAGGCTGGCGCGCACATCCAGATCCCCGATGGCGAAGGGGTCCAGGCCGGCACTCTCGTCGGCCAGCCGCGCCGCCAGCACCGCGGCGGACCAGTGCGGCCGCGCCGTCAGCGTGGCGCCGGCCACGCGCAGGGCGAGCGGAAGACAGCCACAGAGTCGGGCGATTTCCCCGGCTGCTGACGGATCGTCCGCCATCCTGCCCCCGGCGATCTTGACCAGCAGGTCCTGGGCCTGCGCAGGTCGAAGCGCGTCAAGCGTCAGGTGCCGTGCCCCGCCGAGGCCCGCCAGGGTGCGTCGGCCCGTGACCACGACCAGGGCGTCCGGCATGAATTCGAGGACCGGGCGGACCTGTTCCTCGGACACCGCGTCATCGAGGACGATCAGCAGCCTTCGGCCCTGCTGGGCCCGGTAGAGGGCCTGTCCGAGCTCGCGGAGGTCGGTGGAGACGCCGGATCGGCGCGCGGGCACCGCGCCCGTCCGGTCGAGACGCCGGAGCAACTCGGTCAGAGTCCGGGCAGGGTCCAGCGGCTCGCCCAGCGGCCCGCGCAGGGACACGAGCACCCTCCCGTGCGGGAACACGTCGGCGCTGCGCCGGGCCAGCTCCACCGCGAAGGCGGTCTTGCCGACGCCCGCAGGCCCGCCGATTGCCAGCACCGGCGACGGCCGGTGCTCCGTCACCTCCTGGATCAGCTCGGCGGCTGTGGCGAGCGAGTCCTCGCGCCCGGTGAAATCGGAAGCGGCCGACGGGAGCCACACCACGGGAGCGGCGACACGATCGGTGACCGCGGGCCCCTCCCAGCCGAGCTCCGGATCGGAACGCAGGATGCGCTCGTGCAGACTGCGCAGTGCCGCTCCGGGCTCCACCCCCACTTCGTCCACCAAGGACTTCCGAGCCCGCCCGAACGCGTGGAGCGCGTCGGACTGCCGCTCCGACCGGTAGAGGGCCAGCATCAGATACTCGTACAGGGTCTCCCGATAGGGATGTTCGCCGACCAGGGCCAGCAGCTCGCCTATCAGTTCCCGGTGCCGTCCTAATCGCAGATCCGCCGCGATTCGCCGTTCCAGGGTGCTGATCCGGAGTTCCTCCAGGCTCACAGCGGCGGCCGAGAGCATCGGCCCCTGCGGGACGCCGGACAGCGCAGGGCCGGTCCACAGGCCCAGGCCCTCCCGCAGCAGGCGGGCGGCTGTGCTGAACTCCCCTTGCTCGTAGGCCTCCTGACCCCGACGGCGCAGGTACTCGAACCGGTTCTGGTCGAGGTCGGCCTCGTCCACGTGGAGCCGGTAGCCGGGAGGCACGGTGTCCAGCCGCGCGTCGCGGCCGGGCGCGGTCGGGGATCCCGTTGCCAGCAGCAGCTTGCGCAGTTGCGAGACATAGACCTGGAGGGTGGTCACCACGGTCCGTGGCGGGGCGATGCCCCAGATCTCGTCGATAAGGTTGTCCGTGGGGACCACCTCGTTGGCCCTGAGCAGCAGGACCGCGAGAAGGACACGGACCTTCGGTGCCGTGGGCGAACGCGGCGTCATGCTGACCGGGCCGAGGACCCTGAACGTCACGCCCGTGGGCTTCCCGTCCCCTGCCGGGCGGACGGCGTACGGTGTGTCGGACACGTCCCTCCTTTCTCTCACGATGGAACGCAGTCGCTTCTACGTACAGTCAGCAGTCCTGGAGGACGACGACTTCCACCGTCCCGATATGGCGCGGACCCTGGGAGAAGACCAGGGCCACCGGCAGCGCGGGACGTCCGTGGGCGTCCCGCCGCAGTTCACCGGAGGACGCCGCGCAGTGCAGTGGAAGACCTGGTGCGGCCGAGCCCTCGAACCGGGCGTTCCAACGGCTCAGAACACAGCTGCCGACCGAGAAGCCGCCCAGCCGGGCAGCGAGCAGGAAGGCCGTCCTCCGTGAGGCCTCCAGCAGCTCGATGCCGGACCCGCCGCCGCCGGCCCCGCGCGCCGAGAACTCCATCCGGGCCGTGGCCGTACCGCACACGGTCCCCTCGATGCTGAGCGTGCTCTCGCACTCCAGTCCATGCGGTACGCCGTGCGTGACATCGAACGGTCGCAGCATCAGATCCATCGTCAGATGGGCCGTTGCTCCGTTACGGCGCCAGGGGGCGAGTGCGCTGACTTCGAACGCGGTCCTGGAGAACACCGCCGGACGGTCCGCCGGCACCCGGAAGTAGCGGTGGGCAACGAACAGGGCCGATCGGTGCAGTGCCTCGACGGGGAGGTGCGTGTCGTGGAACAGCCCGGGCCCGGGCGTGCCGGCGAAGCCCGAATGCTGGTGGGGCAGTTCCACGGACAGGCTGAAGTGCTGCGCCACCGGTGTGGCGCTGCCGTGCATGATGCCTTCGAAGGAGCTCGCGCGGTGAACCAGCTGGTGGGTGAACACCCCTGTGGGGTTGGCCGGCCGCGCTGCCGGTATCACGACGCGGGACGCCCACTGACGCCCCTCATGACTGGTCTCCAGGTATTGGACCGCCACGGGAATCCTCCTGGTGAGTGTGGAACTCTTTCGGCACCGACAGCATGCTTGGTTCCGGTTCCCATCGAATCCCAGATTCATCCTGGAGAGACCGACCGCTGCCGGCCCCGACCGCGTTCCATCCCGTCGGACGGCCTGGCCTCAGGTGTCGCGCGGGGACCTTTTGGGCAGCGGCTGCCGCACGAGTGTCCAAGGACAGGGGGAAGAACGCCCACGCACGAGCGGAGGAGGGGATCGAGACGGGCCCGTCACCGGCTGGGTGCCGAGAACGACGAGATCGTGCGTGCGGCCCCAGGTCACATGCCGGGTATTGAACATGATGGGGCATCAAGCCCTGGTGCCTCGGATACCATCCCGCGTCGAAGACCTCGGAACGGGCGACGGCGGTGCTCCGGGACCCCCATGAGGGCGAAGAGCTCGTCCGCCGCGGCCGAGTGCTTCGCCGCCTGCGCGGAATCACCCAGTCCTGCGGACGCGGCGGCCATTCCTTCGAGCGCCTCGGCCATGCCGAGGCGGAACTCTATGTCCGAGGCCAGCCGGTGCGCGCGCTGATGTCTTCGCAGCGCCTTTGCCTGCTCTCCACGGGCGTTCTCGATGCGGCCGAGCACGTTCTCAACGGTGGACATCGAAGCCGGCGAATGTGCGGTCCAGATCAGGTCCAGCGCGCGAGACCCGGTCTCGTACGCCTCCGAATAGCGGCCGACCTGTCGGTAGGCGTCGGCGAGCTGGACCAGTACCAGGGCTGTGCAGCTCTGCGTGCCCAGACGTCGGCACAACTCGTGCGCCCGGGCCAGATGCATCAGAGCCGCTTCGCTCTCGCCGAGTCCAAGACGCGCGTTCGCCTCGTTGACCAGGCTTCGGATTTGGCCGTGGAGTTCGCCGAGCTGCTGGTTGAGCACGAGCGAGCGGCTCGCCGCGACGGAGGCCTCGGCGTAGCGGCCGAGCACGACGGTCGCGGAGCTGATGCTGACGAGTGTCTCAGCCGCCTCACGCGGGCTCTCGAGCTCCTGGTGCATGGACAGCGCCAGTTGCAGGCAGCGAAGGCCCTCGGCATAGTCGCCGAGGCTGTTGTGGAATGTCCCCAGCCCGCGCAGGCACACCGCTTCACCACGGCGGTCACCGATCTCAACTGCCAGTTCCAGTGCCTGGTCCAGGTATTCGACGCCTTCCCGGAACCTGCACAGGTACCACAGGGCCACGGACAGGTTGGTGAGAGCCACTCGCAGCAGCAGCGGTTCCCCCGCCATGCGGGCCGCCTCGACACCGATTCGGCCGACGTCCAGACTGTCCGTCAGGTGTCCCTGGCTCTGCAGGTACCGTCCGAGGTTGCGCGGTAACCAGGCTGCGTAGCGGTGCAGCCCGCTCCGCTGGGCGAGCCGGACGGCCGAGAGCAGGTTCCTCCGTTCCTGCTCGAACCAGAACAGGGCCGCTTCGACGGTACCCAGACCGGGCAGCTCGGCCGTCCCGCGCGGTAGACCCGTGTCGAAGCGCACCCGACCGGGGTACAGGGTTTCCGATGCCGCCTCGACCGCCCGTGCGTAGTAGTCCATGAGGCGTAGCACGGCCGCCCCGGTCTCGTCCGCCGTGCCCGGGTACTCGTCCCGCAAGCTCTGCGCGTAGCTGCGGACCAGGTCGTGGAACACGTACCGGCCGACCTCGGGCTGCCCGATCAGATGGATGTCCAGCAGGTGCTCCAGAGACTCCTCGGCCTCGTCCGCGGACACACCGAGCAGGGCCGCGGCTGTCCAGACATCGACCTCCTGGCCTGGATGGATGCTCAGAAGCCGGAAGGCGGCCTGATGGCACGGCTCCATCGCCAGATAGGAGAGCCTCAGACTGACCGCCACGCTCCGGTCGCCGGCGCTCAACTCCTCGAGCCTGCTGGTCTCGCTCCGCATCCGGTCGACCAGGTAGCGGATCGTCCAGCGGGGCCTGTTGATCAACCGCCCTACGGAGATCTGCAGCCCCAGCGGCAGATACCCGCACAACTGGGCCAGTTCGCGGGCCGCATCCGGTTCGGCGCAGACCCGATCGGCCCCGAGCGTTCGCTCCAGCAGGTCCGCACTCTCCTGAGGCGACAGCAGCCCGATGGGAAAGGCGTCCGAACCGTCGATGTCCGTCATGCGGACCCGGCTGGTGACCAGTACCAGACAGCCGGGGGAGGAGGGGAGCAGTGGCCGTACCTGGGCGGAGTTCACCGCGTTGTCGAGGAGGATCAGGAGCCGACGCTGCGCCGTGGTCACCCGCCACAAGGAGATCCGGCCGAGCAGGCCGTCGGGTATGCGGTCGCCGGGCACCCCCATCGTCCGCAGCAGGACGTCCAGGACGACCTCCGGTTCCAGGGGTTCCTGCCCCGGGGTGAAACCACGAAGGTCGACCGCCAGTTGGCCGTCCGGGTACCGCTCAGCGAGTGCGTGCGCCGCCCGCACGGCGAGTGCCGTCTTGCCGCTCCCGCCCATGCCCTCAATAGTGATGATCTTCGTGCCTCGGTCGGCGGAAATCGTCGCGCTCTCGGTCAACTGTCGCAGCGCCTCCTCTCGGCCGACGAAGTTCGGCAGGTCGTAGGGCAGCGAGCACGGCGACACCCGTGCGGTGGGGACCGGCGACGGCGCGGCATCCGCCCGTGGCGGGGCGGCCAGCTCCGGGCTGTTGCGCAGGATGCGCTGATGGAGGCTGACCAGCTCGCCGCCGGGATCGACGCCCAGTTCTTCGACGAGCAGCTTCCTGACCTTGCTGTACTCCTCCAGTGCATCCGCCGGCCGACCGGACCGGTAGAGGGCGAGCATCAGCCGGGCGCGTAACCGCTCACACAGGGGATGCTCCCGCACCAGCTGCTGGATGTCCCAGACAACGTCGGCCGCTTCGCCCAAGTCGAGCCTGATGTCGATGAGCTGCTCGGCGGCGGTAAGCCGCCGCTCCTGCAAGGCTGCCGAGGCAGCACCGATCACCGCACCGCCGGCCCCCGCCATGATCGGGCCCCGCCAGAGGTCCAGTGCCGCGCGCAGCTGGTCTGCGGCATCGGATCGAAGCCCGGCCGCGACAGCCTGCTTGGCCCGGTGCAGTCGGACGGTGAACAGGGTCAGGTCGAGCTGGTCGTCCGCTACCGCAGCACGGTATCCGGAGCTGTCGGTCCGGATGACGGCGGCTCCGTCCGGAAGGCGCCTCCGCAGGTCCGCGATGATCTTGCGAATCTGGTGGGGAGCCGTGGCGGGCGGCGTCTCGTCCCAGGCGGCCTCCACCAGTCGGGGCAGCGGGACGACTCGGTTTGGTTCCAGGAGCAGCGTGACCAGTACCCGCTCCTGGGTCGGGCCGCCGAGATGCAGTCGTGCCCCTGCCGACCAACCCTCCGGCGAGCCCAGAATCTTGAAAGTGGATCGTGGCTTCTCGGGCCCAGCGCTCATATCACGCCCTCACAACAGATCCGCAGTCGGCTCAACTCACGTCCTAGGCCATGATCATACGGAGCATGCGGGCAAGATCGATGTCAATGGTGAGAACGGCCAGTAACCATTTGACAGGGACATCATCCATGCCGGCGCCAAGGCGACCAGAGGACGGCTTCCGGGCCTTGGGCTTTAGGGAGCCGCAACGCCTCGGCCGCACTCTCGGAGGAACACAGCGCGCGAACGGCGCAGGCGCCGACGACCACCTTCGGTAGGCGTTCGGATCGGAGAGGGGAGAACCACCGGAGATGACACGCTATCTGTCGGGTCACGCAGGACCAGCGCCGGAGGCCGGGGGCCGACTGCGCCTGTTCTGCTTCCCGTACGCGGGCGGCGGTGCCTCGATCTACTCGGGCTGGCAGCATCGCCTCGGTTCGCGCGTGCAGGTGATGCCGGTTCAGCTGCCGGGCCGTGAGGGCCGCTCGGCGGAGCCCAGGTTCACCGATCTCGAATCGCTCGTCGACGACCTCGACGACGAACTCGGTCCGGCCCTGGAGCAACCGCACGCCTTCTTCGGCCACAGCATGGGCGCGCTGATCGCCTTCGCTCTGACCCAGCGCCGACACGTCAGGGGAGCGCAACTACCGCGCTGCCTCCTGCTCAGCGCCTACCGCGCCCCGCACTTGCCGGCACCGCAGCAGGTGGCGGCCGACGCCGACGAGAGCGAGCTTCTGGAGAGCCTGATCAGCCTCGGCGGCATCCCGCCGATCATGCTCGACCACCCCGAGTGGCTGTCGGCGCTGCTGCCGGTGACCAGGGACGACCTGCGGCTGTGCGCCAGCCCGGGCCCGGGACCGGACGCACGGGTACCGGTGCCCATCCACGCCTTCGCCGGTCTCCACGACTCCCTGGTGTCACCGGCGGAGGTACGGGGATGGAGCCGCTACTCCGCCGACGGCTTCAGCATGCGGACCCTGCCCGGCGGCCACTTCTTCCTACGCGACCGGAATCATCCGCTCTTCGCCGAGCTCTCCCAACTGCTGGCCTCCCTGTCACTGTCGCCGACCACGGCGGTTCCGGCCTGACGTTCCGACCACGACACCCCGCAAAGACCGACTGCCGGGCCGCCCTTGGAGAAGGGCTGCCCGGCAGCGGATTTGGTTCTTCTGTTCCTAGACGGCCACCGGGCTCGGCTCCGGGCTCTCCGGCTGCGGGCTCATCTCGCCCTTCGGGGTGCCCAGTCCGCGGAATCCGATCACGCCGTTCACCATGCTGAGCACAAGCATCACCAGCAGCGCTGCGAAGGCCGCGCTGAGCCCGTGGACCAGTGCGGCCTGCGGCGCCGTGCCCCCGGCGACATCGTGGGTCACCCGGTTGTTGAGCACCGTGACCCCGATGGCGATGCCGAGTGCGCCGCCGATCTGGGTGGACGCGTTGAGCAACGCGGAGGTGGTCCCCGCGTCCTCCTCGGTGGCGTGGGCGGTGCCGACCACCGGAGTGGCGATCAGGCACAGCACCAGGCCGACGCCGAACAGAGCGGCCAACGGCAGCATGAACCCGGTGTAGGAGGTGTGCTGCGGGACTCCGATGGCCACGGCCAGAGCACCGCCCACGAACAGGGTGCCGACCAGGTACATGGCGCGGGGGCCGGTCCTGGTGATGAGGTTCGAAGCGATCGGGGCACAGATCATCAGGCCGAGGCTGGTCGGCAGCCATGCGAGCCCGGTTCGCAGGGGGCTGTAGCCCAGCACCTCCTGCAGGTACAGCGGGAGCAGGAAGAAGATCGGCATCATCACCGACGCGGTGAGGAACTCACCGAGGGCGCCGGCCACCACCGAGCGGATTCGGAAGAGGCGCAGCGGCACCAGCGGAGCCGGGCTGCGGCGCTCCACGGCCACGAAGGCGGCCAGCAGGACCAGCGCACCGGCGAAGGAACCCAGCGTCTGCACGGAGATCCAGCCGTGGGTGTTGCTGGTGACGATCCCGTAGACCAGCAGCATGGTCCCGCCGGTCACGGTGAAGGCGCCGGCCAGGTCGGTCGGCGGGCGCTGGGCGGTCCGCACCCCGGTGCGCACCAGGAGGTAGGTGCCGACGGCGACCAGGACACCCACCGGGACATTGATCCAGAACGCCCAGCGCCAGTCCGAGTTGACGATGGCGCCGCCGATGATGGTGCCGATGCTGGCACCGATGCCGATCACCGCCCCCCAGACCCCGAACGCCTTGCTCCGCTCCTCGGGATCGGGGAAGGAGGTCACCAGGATGGACAGCGACGCCGGGGACAGGGCCGCGGCGGCGATGCCCTGCGCGGCGCGGGCGAGCAGCAGCTGGGTCTCGCTGTGGGCGAGGCCCGCCGCGAAGGAAGCCGCGGTGAACACCAGCAGACCGACGAGGAAGACCTGCTTGCGACCGAGGATGTCGGAAAGGCGGCCGCCGAGCAGCAGCAGGCCGCCGAACAGCAGGACGTAGATGTTCATGACCCACTGCAGGCCGGTGGTCGAGAGGCCGATGGCCTCCTTCAACGTCGGACCCATCACATTGACGACGGACGAGTCGATGGCGGTGATGAACTGGGCGAAGGATATGACGCCGAGGATCCACCAGCGTCTGGGATCCACCGGGAGGGCAGCGGAGCCGGAGTCGGCCCCGGCGGGATCGGTCTTCATGGCTTCTCCTCGTGGTTTCAGCAGGTGGGGGAACTGATCGCTCCGTGGGAGCGTAGGAAGCCGTCCTGTAGGCGTGCTTAAGCCGTCCGGCGCCCCACCCGCGCAAGCAGAGCTTTAGTCGTGCCTCCGACGATCAGTGCCACCGCCGCTTCACGCCGGCCGCGCACCCCAGGAGAGGTAAGGCGATGACAACTGCACTGACCACGCAGGTCTGCGTGGTGGGAGGCGGGCCTGCCGGACTCGCTCTCGCCTTGGAACTCGCAAGGCGCTCGTGCGAGGTGGTGGTCGTCGAACAGAGCCCGCACTTCGAGCGCTCGTTCCGCGGCGAGTCGATCTCGCCCGACTCCGTCTGGCTGCTGGACCGGCTCGGCATACTGGACGCGGTCAGGGCCAGCACCCTGCGCACCGAGCGCATGGAGATCTCGGACGGCGGCAGGGTCGTCCTCGCCGGGGAGTTCTCGTCCTTCGACCGCCCCAACCCCTATCCCATGGAACTCCCGCAGCCGCCGCTGCTGACCGCGCTCGCCGAGGAGGGCGCGCGGAACCCCGGCTTCACGCTGCTGCGACGTACCGCCGCCACCGGACTGCTGCGCGAGGGCGGCAGGGTGACCGGCGTGGCCTGCACCGGTCCCGACGGACCGCTGGAGATCAACGCCGCGTTGGTGGTCGGTGCGGACGGCCGGTTCAGCAAGATCCGCGAGCTGTCTGGGCTGACCTACCAGAAACGCCCCCTGGAACGGGACTTCATCTGGTTCAAGGTCCCTCTGCCACAGAGCTGGGACCCGCACACCTACCGGGTGCGCATCAGCGGCGACCGGCACGCCCTGTTCATCCCCAGCTTCCCGGATCTGGTCCGGGTGGGCTTCAACATCCCCAAGGACGGCCTGCGGGAGCTGCGGCAGCTCGGCATCGGAGCACTCCACGAGCGCATCGACGAACTCGCCCCGGAGCTCTCCGACTCGGTCCGCGCGGAGGTGAAGAAGTGGTCCGACACGTCGATGCTGGAGATCTTCACCGCAGTGGTGCCGGAGTGGTCGATGCCGGGACTGGTGCTGATCGGCGACGCCGCTCACACCCTGACCCCGATCCTCGGGCAGGGCGTCAACCACGCGATCATCGACGCGGTCACGCTGGCACCGCTGGTCGCGTCCGCCCTCCAGGCGGCGGACCCCGGCCCCGCGCTGGATGCGGCAGGAGCGGAGCTGCAACGCCTGCGGGAGCCGTCCGTCGCCGTGGCGCGCGCTCTCCAACTGCGACAGGAACGAGCGTTCGCGCTCTCCGGGCGCGCCGGTGTGACGCTGCGACGCGCGGTCTACCGGGTCGTGAACACCAACAACTTCCTCAAGCAGAAGATCCTCGGCGGCGTCTACTACCAGCTGCAGGACGCCGTGCAGAGCGGACGACAGCGGTTGGACCTGGCACCGCACGTCCCAGCACAGCGCTGAGCAGCGGCTCACTATGGAAGGACCGCACCAGATGGGGTTTCAACCGGCCGGCCTGGCCATCCGGTTCCTGCTCGAACTGTCGGCGCTCGCCTCGTTCGGCTACTGGGCATGGGAGTCGTGGCCGTCCAGCCTCCGCTGGGTCGGCGTCGTTGCCGCACCGCTGCTCGCCGCCGTTCTGTGGGGAGTCTTCGCCACCCCGGGCGATCCCTCCCGCTCGGGGGGCACCGTGATCGCGACCCCTGGTGCGCTGCGGCTCGTTCTGGAACTGGCCGTTTTCTTCGGTGCCGCCTACGCCGTGTACAGCACCGGGGCCCGGACGGCGGGAATCGCCCTCGTCGTGGTCCTGGTCATCTATCACCTGGCCGCCATCGACCGGGTGATGTGGCTCCTCAGGCACTGAGGAGCCGTCAATGACAACCCATGAAAGCGGGAGCGGGAGAGATCCATGACGCCTGTCGTCACGAACAGCGCCGCGGAACAGGCCGGTCCACTGGACCGACTGCGCACACTGGCCGACCAGGACCGGCTGGCCTCCGAGTACCCCTCCGTCGCCACCCTTCTGGCCGGACTGGAACCCGAGGACCTGGCCCGGGCCGGTCGGCTGCTGGACCGCCTGGACCGGGAGGAAGTGCTGCGTCACCACCCGGACACCCCGGTGCTGGCAGTCGCGGTGACCGGCAGCTCCACCCTCGGCGGTCTGGTCCCGCCGCTCACCGGGGAGTTGGCCCGCCACGGGATGCTGTCGCGCCTGACGGTGGGCGACTACGACGGCTGGATCACCGAACTCCAGGACGTCACGGGACCCCTCTACACCTCCGGCACCGAGCTGGTGCTGTGTGTGCTGGACGCCGAGGCAGTGTTCCACTCCGTCCCCTCGCCCTGGCGGGCAGCGGACGTCGAGGCGGCCTCGGCAGAGCTCCTGGCCCTGGTGGACCGGCTGGCCGCGCAGTACATGGAGCACGGCACCGGCACCCTGGTGCTCAACACAATCCCGCTCCTGCGCGCCCACACCCACCAGTTGGTCGACCTGGCCTCGCGGGCCGCACTCGGCGCCGCCTGGCGGGAGTTCAACGCCGGGCTGCTGCGGCTGACTGCGAAACACGAACGCGTGGTCGTGGTGGACCTGGACCCGCTGCTCGCGGAGGGCGGCCCGATCCACGACGTGAGGCTGGCTGCGTACGCCAGGGCCCAGCTGGGCGACGAACTGCTGGGACGCTACGCCCGAGAGATCGGCCATCTCGCCCGCACCCTGCGCGGCCGGGCCAAGAAGGTCCTCGTGGTCGATCTCGACAACACCCTGTGGGACGGAATCCTCGGCGACGACGGCAAGGACGGCATCGCCGCCGCCACCACCTTCCGCGGTGAGGCGTTCGGCCAGTTCCAGCAGGTCGTCAAGCAACTCGGCTCGCAGGGCGTCCTGCTGGCGGTCAGCAGCAAGAACGACCAGGAGCCGGTGCTGGAGGTGCTCCGCGACCACCCCGACATGGTGCTCCGCGAGGAGGACTTCGTCCAGGTCAACGCCAACTGGCAGCCCAAGGACGGGAATCTGCGGGACATCGCCGGCCGGCTCAACCTCGGCACGGACAGCCTCGTCTTCGTCGACGACTCGTCCTTCGAGACGGGTCTGGTGCTGTCCAGCCTGCCGGAGGTCGCGGTGGTTCCGCTCGACGAGGAGCCGGCCTCGCACATCAGCCGACTCCTCGCCGACGGCTGGTTCGACGTCAGGGAGCTGACCGCCGAGGACCGGGCCCGGGCGGGCCAGTACCGGAGCGAGGCGGCGCGGCAGTCGCTGCTGGAGAACACCGGATCGCAGGCCGAGTACCTGGCGGAGCTGGGCATCCGGGTGGAACTCTCCCCGGTGCGGGAGCACGAGATCGCCAGGGTGGCCCAGCTGACGCTGCGCACCAACCAGTTCAACCTCACCACCGAGCGGCTCCAGACCGCCGACGTGCGGACCCGACTGGCAGACCCCGGCCATTGGGTCCTCGCGGTGCGCACGTCCGACCGGTTCGGCGACCAGGGCCTGGTGGGCGCGGTGTTCGCCCGCCGAAGCTCCGAGGCCCTGTACCTGGACAACGTGATCCTCAGCTGCCGGGTGTTCTCCCGGGGCATCGAGCAGACGGTCCTGGCGGCTGTACTCGGCCGGGCCCGGGAGCTCGAACTGCCGGCCGTGCGGGCAGCCTACCGACCCACCGCCAAGAACCACCGGGTGCGGGCCTTCTACCCCTCCCTCGGCTTCCGGACGTCCGGGGGCACGCAGGAGGCCCCCGACTTCGAGCACGACCTGCTGGAGTTGCCGTCGGCTCCTGAGCATGTGCGGCTCGAAGCCGCACTCTGATCTGCGGACGTCCCGCAAAGGCGGCTTAAGGGCCGCTCGGGATCATCGCGGTGCGGACATCGGTCGGCTGGGATCGCCCCGGCCGTCGATCGAGTCGAAGGGAAGATGTTGACGAGTCTCCACACGTTCACCGAACGGGTTCTGCATCGCGCCGCCGGCCAGAGCGGGCGCGTTCCGGGATCGGTGGGCTGACCCATGGACCACACCCCCTACCGGCTGGCAGAACAGCTGGAGCGCGAGCTCGGCGACCCTGAGGACCCGGCGACACCCTTCAGCTACGCGAACTGCCTGGCCCTTGACGAACGCGAGGAGTTCCCCGCCGACATCTGCCGTCGGCTGGAGTCCCTGGGCGTCCACGAGTACTACGTGCCGGCCCAGCACGGTGGTCGGCTCACCGACTACGAGCAGGTCCTGCAACTCATGCGCGCGGTGGCCCGGCGGGACCTCACCGTGGCCATCGGGCACGGCAAGACCTATCTGGGCGGGGTCTGCGTCTGGGTGGCCGGTTCCGCCGAGCAGGCGGCGGCACTCGGCGCGGACATCCTCGCCGGAGTACCCGTCTCGCTCGGTCTCACCGAACGCGAGCACGGCAGCGACCTGCTCGCCGGCGAGGTCCGCGGAGAAAGCCGCGAGAACGGCGGCTACCTGGTCAGCGGCGAGAAGTGGCTGATCAACAATGCCACCCGCGGCACCCTGCTGTCCGTGCTCGCCCGCACCGGGACGGACGGCGGTCCGCGCGGCTTCAGCGTGCTCCTGGTGGACAAGCGGCAACTGCCCCCCGAAAGCTACCGCCACCTCGACAAGGTTCCGACGCACGGCATCCGCGGCGCCGACATCTCCGGGATCGCATTCAGCGAGGCCGCGGTTCCGGCGGACGCAGTGGTGGGCGCACCGGGCACCGGTCTGGAGACGGTGATCAAGGCACTGCAGCTCACCCGCACGATGTGCTCCGCCCTGTCGCTGGGCGCCGCCGACCACGCGCTGGTCCTGGCACTGGACTTCACTGAACAGCGCGAACTGTACGGCCGCCGTCTGGCGGAGCTGCCGATCGCCCGGCGGAGGCTGGCCACTGCCGCCACCGACGTCCTGACCGGAGAAGCGCTGGCCCTGGTGGCCGCGCGGGCGGTCCAGACGGCGACCGCCGAACTCAGCGTCAGCGCCGCGGTCACCAAGTACCTGCTGCCGACCAGCACCGAGGCGGTGATCGTAGAACTGACCCAGCTGCTGGGATCGCGCGCCTTCCTGGGCAACGTGTACGCCCGGGGCATGTTCCAGAAGGTGGACCGCGACAACCGGATCGTCGGACTCTTCGACGGCAACACGCTGGTCAATCTGAACTCCCTGATCGGGCAGTTCCGGAGCCTGGCGCGCGGCTACCGACGCGGCACCGGGGACACGGCAGGCGCGGCGGCGGCCTTCGACCTCGGCGTGCCGCTGGCACCGCTCGACCCCGCCAAGCTGGCCCTGGTCGCCCGGCACGGCAGCGGCGTACTGGCCTCGCTGCCCGACTCGGTCGCGGCGCTGCGCCTGGCCGCCGCCGACTCCCCACCGCTCAAGTCGGCGCTGACCGCGGCGGAACAACTGCTGGCCGCGGCCGACCGGGTGCACGACGCCATGGAGCCCTACCAGAACGCGGTGACGGACATCCCCCCGGAGGCGTTCGAGGTGGCCAAGCGCTACGCCCTGTGCTTCGCCGGAGCAGCCTGCCTCGGCCTGTGGGTGCACAACCACGAGGCCGCCGAGCAGGGCGGCACCGCCGGCCTGTGGCAGGACGGGCTGTGGCTGCGCGCGGCCTTGTCCCGCATCCTGGTCCGCCTCGGCGTCCCCGGCGCCGAGGCTCCGGAAGCCTACGAGGAACTGCTGGAGCAGGCCCGCGCCCTGCGCGCGGAGGGCGCGCTGATCTCCCTGCTGCCGCTCTCCCTGGTCCGACCCGAAGTTGAGGAGACGTCATGCTGACCGAGGCAGGCACCGCCGCCCGGGTGGCCGAGCTGGAACGGGCCTTCGGTGATCCGACGGACGCCACCAACCCGGTGGGCTTCGCCCGCCTGCTCGAAGCGGACGAGGCCGGGGAACTGCCGGAGAGCGGCGAGAAGCTCCTCGACGACCTGGTGTTCAACGCCGAGTTCGTGCCCGCCCACCTCGGCGGCCGCCTGGAGCGCGTCGACAGCCTGGTCCGGGTCGTCCGCCAGGCGTTCCGCCGGGACATCACGCTCGGGCTCGGATACGGCGTCACCTCCTTCATGGCCGCGGTCAACGTCTGGACGGCCGGCAGCCCCGAGCAGCAGCGCCGACTGGCCGACCTGCTCCTCGACGGCGGCAAGGCCTCGGTCGCCTACCACGAGCTGGCGCACGGGAACGACTTCCTCCGCAACGAGTTCCGGGCGAACCCGGACGGCTCCGGCTTCCGCCTGCACGGCGCCAAGCAGGTCATCAACAACGCCCACCGGGCCCGTGCCTGGCTGCTGTTCAGCCGTACCTCGGACGCGCCGGGAAGTCGCAGCCACTCCGTGCTGATGGTCGAGCGGGACGAGGTGGACCCGGAGCGGCTGCGCGTGCTCCCGCGCTACGAGACGGTCGGTGTCCGCGGCTGCACACTCTCCGGTCTGGAGTTCGACGACTGCCCGGTCCCTGGGAGCGCCCTCGTCGGCGAGCAGGGACAAGGAGTCGAACTGGCGCTGCGTTCGTTCCAGATCACCCGCAGCGCGGTCCCCGGGATGGCTCTGGGCGCCGCCGACACCAGCCTGCGCACCGTGGTGCGCTTCGCCGTGGGGCGGCAGCTGTACCGCAAGTCGGTCATGGAGATCCCGCACGCCAAGGGCGTCCTCGGCAACGCCTTCCTGGACCTGCTGATCTGCGACAGCCTCTCCCTGGCCGGCACCCGCGCGGTCCACCTCCTCCCGGAGCAGACCAGTGTCTACGGGGCCGCGGTCAAGTACCTCGTGCCCAAGGTCCTCACCGAGGCCATGTACGAGTTGTCGATCGTCCTGGGTGCCAGGTTCTATGTACGCGACGGTGAGTTCGGCATCTTCCAGAAGCACCTTCGGGACCTGCCGGTGCTCAGTCTGGGCCACGCCGGATCGGCCGCCTGCCAGGCCACGATCATCCCGCAGCTGCCGAGGCTCGCGAAGCGGTCCTGGTTCAAGGACGCGCCTGCTCCGGCCGAGCTGTTCCAGCCCCGCGCCGACCTGCCCGGAATCCCCTTCACCCGGCTGGCCCTCGCCAGCGGCCAGGACAGCATCAGCGCCGCCCTGGTCACCGCGATCGACGAACTACCGAGCGGTACCCCGCAGGAGCAGGCGGTCCACGGTCTCGCCCTGCGCCTGCTGGACGAGTTGCACCGGCTCCAGGAAGCGAGCCTTGAGCTGTCGTCTGCGGACCGCACCTCGCTGGCCCGCCCGCACAGCTTCGCTCTCGCAGACCGGTACGCCGTGCTGCTCGCGGCCTCCTCCGTACTCGGCGTCTGGCGGCAGGCCACGAATGGTGGCGACGCCTTCCTGGCCGACCCGTCCTGGGCTGCGGCCGCCCTGCACCGGCTGGTCCGCCGGTTGGGCCAGCAGCCTCCGGCACTGCCCGCCGGCTGCGAGGAGCGGGTGCACGAAGAACTGCTCCGCCGCTTCCACCAGGGCCGCAGCTACGACCTGTACGACACCCCGCTCGCGGGCTGAGCACCCGCAGCGTCAACAGTAAACAGAGGAGCGCGACATGGCCGTCCCCGCAACCGATCGACCCGCCAAGGGATTCGACCACTCCGCCGATTCGCTCAGCGCGTGGCTGGTCGACCGCATCGCGACCTACCTCCGGCGCGCACCTGCTGAGATCGACCCGTCCGTGCCGCTGGCCGAGTACGGTCTGGACTCCATCGCCGCACTGAGTCTGTGCGGCGACATCGAGGACGCCTTCGACCTGGTCCTGGAGCCCACGGTCGCCTGGGACTACCCCACCGTCCACGCGCTCGCGGCCTACCTCGTCGAGGAGTTCGGCGCTTCCGGGAACGCCGGGGACGCCGAGCGATGAACGACGTAGCGATCGTCGGCATCGACTGCCGGTTCCCGGGAGCCGCCGACACGGCGGCCTACTGGGACCTGCTCATGCGTTCGGGTGACGGTGTCGGCAAGGTTCCCGGCAACCGCTGGGACGTCCGGGACTTCCACGACCCGGAGGGTGGCGAAGGACGGAGCAACACGGCGCAGGGCGGCTTCATCGCCGACCCGGACGCCTTCGACAACGAGTTCTTCACCGTGTCTCCTCGCGAGGCCGCGGCCATGGACCCGCAGCAGCGACTGCTACTGCAGTGCGCGTGGCGCGCGGTGGAGGACGCGGGAATTGCCCCAGGCCGACTGGCGGGGACGCCCACCGGCGTGTTCGTCGGAATCATGGGCAACGAGTGGGCGCAGCTGCATCTGACCGACTACGACCGGATCACCGCGCACGTAGGGTCCGGAAACGGCTACTGCATGACGGCCAACCGGATCTCCTACCACCTGGACCTCAGGGGCCCCAGCCTCGCGGTCGACACCGCCTGTTCCTCGTCCTTGGTGGCCGTGCACCTGGCGAGCAACTCCCTGCTGTCCGGCGAGTGCGACTACGCACTCGCCGGCGGCGTCAACGTGGCGCTCACTCCCGCGCTGGGGATCTTCTACACCCAGGCCGGCCTCTCCGCGCCGGACGGCCGCTGCAAACCGTTCAGCGCCGACGCCGACGGCATCGGCCGCGGGGAGGGCGTCGGCGTGGTCGTCCTGCGCCGTCTGGAGGATGCGCTGGCCGACGGCCAGCAGGTGTACGCGGTGATCCGCGGCACCGCCGTCAACCAGGACGGCCGGAGCAACGGCATCACCGCGCCCAGCCGCTGGTCCCAGCAGGAGGTGCTGGCCGCCGCCTACCGTCGGGCCGGCGTCGACCCCTCCGAGGTGCGCTTCACCGAGGGACACGGCACCGGGACCGTGCTCGGCGACATGATCGAGGTCAAAGCGCTGGGACACCTGCACGGACGCCGCGAGGGCGGACCGATGGCGCTGGGCTCGGTCAAGGGGAACCTCGGTCACACCGAGGGTGCGGCCGGCATTGCCGCGCTCATCAAGGTCGCACTGGCGCTGCATCACAAAGTCGTGCCCGCCAGCCGGTTCGCCAGCCGGGAGAACCCCGACCTGCGCCTGGCCAAGCACGGCCTCAAGCTGCTCAAGGCGCCGCTCCGGCTGCCGGCCGGGACGACGGTGGCGGGTCTGAGCAGCTTCGGGATGGGAGGCACCAACGCCCACGCGGTGCTGGCGTCCGCCCCGGCGCAGGCCGCCCGTCCCGTCGTCGCCACGGGCGGCGGAGTGTTCACGCTGAGCGCGACCAACCCGGACGCGTTGCGCCGCAATCTGCTCGTGCAGGCGGCGGAAGTGTCACGCCGCCGGGTGCCCCTGGTCGACCTCTGCTGGAGCAGCAACCGGGTGAAGACCGGGCAGCGGCTTCGCTTCGCACTGCCGGTCACGGACACCGCCGCTCTGGCCGACGGATTGAGGGCGGCGGCCGAGGACCAGGAGCTTCTGGGGCGCCTGGCCGCGCAGCCGGTCGGCCGCCCGAAGACCGCGTTCCTCTTCACCGGCCAGGGCTCCCAGTCGCCCGGTATGACAGCCGGGCTCTACCGCGATTCAGAGCTGTACCGCCGGTTCCTGGACGCGGCGGACGCGGCTCTGCTTCCGCACCTCGGCGAGTCGGTGCGCGACCTCATCCTCGGGCGGGACGAACGGGTGCACCAGACCGCCATGGCGCAGCCGGCCCTGTTCGCCGTGGGCTACGCCCTGACGCGCACCCTCTCCGAGCTCGGGGTGGAACCGTCGTTGCTGATCGGTCACAGCGTCGGCGAGTACGTGGCCGCGGTGACCGCCGGGGTCTTCGGGCTCGACGAGGGCGCCCGACTGATCGCCGCCCGGGGCGCGTTGATGCAGCAGCTGCCCACCGGTGGCGGGATGCTCTCGGTGAACGCGCCCGTGGACGAGGTCCGCGCGCTGGCCGAGGCAGAACCACTGGTCGGCGTCGGCGCGGTGAACGGACCGCGGCGGACCGTACTGTCCGGGGATCTGGCCGCGCTGGAGCGGCTCGCCAAAGTCTTCGACGCCGCAGGTCTGGAGACGCGTGCGCTCCAGGTCTCGCATGCCTTCCATTCGCCTCTGATGGAGCCCATGCTGGAGCGATTCGCCGCGGTCGCGGGCGAAGTCGGCGGCGGCGTCCCGCAACTGCCGGTCTTCTCCACGGTCCGGGGCCGGCTGCTGCAGGACGAACCGATGGATGCCGACTACTGGGTCGAGCACATCAGCGCGCCGGTCATGTTCGCGCAGGCAGCCGAGAGTCTGCTCGAGGCCGGTCCGACCCACGCGGTGGAGATCGGGGCCAAGCCGGTGCTGAACAGCCTGGTCCGCGGACTGCGCCCACCGGCCGGACTCCGCACGCTGCACCCCTCGCCCTCCGTTGAAGGCGGCGTTGCGGAACTGGCCGAACTGCTCGCCGAGCTGTACCGCGGCGGCCTCGATCCGCACTGGGACGGGCTCTATCCGAAGGACGGGCCGCGCGCGCTACGGCTCGCGCCGTATGCGTTCTCCGACGCCCACCGCTACTGGAGCAGTGGGCCGGTGCGCAGGACCCCCGTGCCCGCCGCGCTGGGCCTCCTGGACAGCGGAGTCCAGGCGGTCGCCGCGGTCCCCGAGTTCGTCCCGCCGGCACCGGGATCGCCGGTCACCACGTGGATCGGAGCGGCCCAGGGTCCTGCCCTCAACGGGCCGGTGGCGGAGCTGGCGGTGGCGGCCGTCGCCCAGGTGGGCGGCTACACCGTGGCTGAGCTCGGCCCGCAGTCCCGTCTCTACGAGGACCTCGGCTTCGATTCCGTGATGGTCATGGAGCTGAAGAGCCGGATCGAGAAGACAGTCGGCGGGATCGGTCCGATCTCGATCGAGGACCTCCTGACGAGGCTCTCCTCGGTGGGCGACCTGGTCGGATTCCTCGAGGAGCGCAGCAGCGGCGCGGTGGCTTCCTGACCTCGTCCATCCCCGCCGAACGCAACAGCAGATGAGAGGAGCACGTGATGGAACAGCAGGAGGCGTACATCAACTCCGTCGGCACCGCCCTGCCGGGCGATCCCGTCGACAACGCGCGATTGTCCAAGGTGCTCGGCGTCAACGAGGAGTGGATCGACGTCTTCATCGGCACCAGGACCCGCCACTTCGCCCGCGACCTGGGCACCGGCGAGGTCCGCTGGTCACTGGCCGACCTGTGCGCCCTGGCCGGCGAGCGGGCGATGGCCGCGGCAGCCGTCGACCCTGCGGCGATCGACTTCGTCGTGCTGGGCACGGCCACCCCCGACACCCTGATGCCGGCCAGCGTCAACCTTGTCGCCGAACAGCTCGGACTCGACCAACTTCCCACGTACCAGCTGCAGTCCGGGTGCGCGGGTGCGGTGCAGGCGCTGGACCTGGCGCGCACCCTGGTCACCAGCACCGGCGGCACGGGACTGGTGATCGGCGGGGACGTCTGCAGCAAACACCTCGACCTGCGCCGCGACCTTTCCCTGGCCACTCCCAGTGAGCTGGTCAACTACGTGCTCTTCGGCGACGGCGCCGGGGCCGTGGTGATGTCCCCCGAACCGACCGGCGAGCGGGTGGCCCTGCGCCGGGTGCTCAACCGCCTGACCGGATTGGGCCGGGCACCGGGCCAGGTGATCGAGTGGTTCGGCCTGGCCGACCTGGACAGCGGCAAGCAGGCCTTCTACGAGGACTACAAGGCGATCGAGGAGTCCGTCCCGGTCATGGCGGTGGAGATCCTCTGGGAGCTGCTGGAGGAGCTCGGCTGGTCCGTCGAGCAGCTCGACTACCTGCTGCCACCTCAACTGGCCGGTCGGATGACCCAGCGGATCTTCGAGCAGCTCGGCGTCCCCCACGCTCGGGAGGTCTCCTGCGTGGCGGACACCGGCAACAACGGCAACGCCCTGCCGTTCCTCCAGATGGAACGACTGCTCGGGCAGATGACCGAGGGCCAGCGGGCGCTGGCCGTGGCCGTGGAATCCAGCAAGTGGCTCAAGGCCGGATTCGCCCTGGAGAAGCTCGGATGAACGACCACCGCGTCCCAAATCGCTTCCGAACCCCCTTTGGAACTGGAGTGCACTCGTGATCCCCACCATCGAATCCGTCGAGGACTTCGTCTCGCTGTTGCGTGACGAGCTCGGCCTCCAGCTGGACGAGTCGTCCCTGGGCACCGACTTCGACGCCCTCCCGGACTGGGACTCCCTCCACCTGCTGAAACTGGTGACCGCGCTGGAGCGGGCGACCGGTCGGCGGATCTCCGTCGGCAAGCTCCTCGAGGTCCGCAGCCTGCGCGAGGTGTACGAGCTCGCGGGCCGGTCATGACCGTCGATCAGGGCACGGTCTCGATCCGGCCGGTGCGGGCCCGCCGCCATACGCTCTACTTTCTGGAGTACGCGGCCGGGCAGCGGCCGGTGTTCCTGGACACCGAGGTCGACATGACCCGGGTGACGGCCCACCGACGGACAGCCCGCACCGCGGTGGGGGGAAAGATCTCACTGGTCAGTTACGTGCTCCTGGCCACCGGGCGGGTACTCGCCCGTCACCCGGAGGGGAACGCGGTCATGGTGCCGGGCTGGCCGGGCCGGCTGCGTGCCCCGAGAATCGCCCGGTTCTCCCAGGTCACCGCCAAACTCGCGCTGGACCGGGACGTCGACGGAGAGCGAAGCGTCCTGTCGGCGCTCCTTCCCGGCCTCGAGCAGGCCGGTCTGGCCGAGATCCAGGAGCGGATCGACCGCTACCGCGGTGAAGGGACGGCCGATCTACCGGAGTTCGCCAGGGTACGGCGGCTCGACCGGCTGCCGGTCCCGCTCGGCCGGCTGGCCTTCGCCGCGGCGCTGCGCGACCCGCGCCGCCGGGCGGCGGTCTTCGGCACGGTCTCGGTAAGCTCGCTCGGCCATCAGCCCGTGGACGGATTCCACTCCACCGGAGGCACCGCGCTCACCGTCTGCCTCGGGCAGGTCGCCGAGCGGCCCACGGTCAAGGACGGCGTACTCGCGGTGGCACCGTTGATGCGGCTGAGCCTGGCCTTCGATCACCGGGTCGTGGACGGCGCCACGGCCGCCGACGTGCTCGGTGACCTCAGGCGCACCTTGGAGGAGTTCGATGCCGACGAGGAGTTCGATGCCGACTCCGGCCTTCGGGGAGCCGCTCAGGATCAGCGGCCGGTACGGCTCGTGGGGCGCGGTCCGCGCTGAGCTCGACGAGCACGGGGTCACGGTACTCCACGCCCGGCTGGCAGACTGGAGGCCGGGACACGTGGCGGCACCGCGGCTGCGGACGCTGCTGGGGCGGGACTGGGATCGGTATCTCGCCCTTACCCATCCCGAGGTCCGAGCGCGTTTCGCGGCATCGCGCATCCTGCTCAAGTTCGCGGCCGGCGCGGCGGTCGAGGTCGCCCCTGAGGCCGTCGAACTGGCCTACCACTCCACTGGACGGCCCTACCTGCTCGGCATCGACGCGGTGGACATCAGCCTCAGCCACACGGAGGAACTGCTGGTGGTCGGTCTCAGCAGCCGCGGACTGATCGGCGTCGATGCCGAGCGGGCCGACCGTGAACTGTACGGCTGCGGTCTGGCCGGGCATATGTGCACGCCTCATGAACTCGACGCACTCGAAAGCCTCCCGGTGCGGCGACGAAACCCTGAACTGCTCCGGCTGTGGACGCTGAAGGAGGCGTACAGCAAGGCCACCGGCCTGGGTATGCGCTTCCCCTTCACCGAGTTCGGCTTCGGATCGCAGGGCAGCCCCCAGGGGGTCAGGTGTCCTGACGGCAGCCCCGCCACCGGCGCGGACTGGTGCTTCAGCACCTGCGTCGTGGACGACTCGTACGTCCTCAGCACCGCGGTCCACGACTCGGGCTTCGGCATCACCGAGGACAGGGCGGCGCACACGATGCTCGACGAAACTCTGGTCGACGCGCTCATCTGCGCGCTGGGCGAGGAGGAACCGGAGAGAGGGACGGACGAGGAGTGGTGAGCCACGACAGCCGTCCGTACCCCCGCCATGGAAGGAACCGAGACATGCCCACGACCGCATCGCCCGACACGCCCGAAGACATGACCGCACCCCTCGGGAACCCGTACCCGAGGACCACCGCCGAGGGAGTGTCAGAAGCCCCACGTGACAGCTGGACCTGGCGCAGCCCTGAGGGCCGCATCCTGAGCGCTGTCGCCGGAATCGGCGCCGTGACCGCCGCGGCTTTCCTCGGCGGCCCGGTCACCTGGACCTTCTGGGCCGGTCTGGTCGGTCCGGACGTGGCATTCCTGAAAGGGCTTCATGAGGAGCCGGCCGGCAAGGGCGCGCTCCCGCGCTCGGCCGTCGGTCTCTACAACGAGCTGCATCGTCCTGCGGCCCCCGGCGCCGTCATAGGTCTCGGCCTGGTGACCCTCTCCCGGCCGCTCGTCGTCGGCGGCCTCGGGTGGTTCGCCCATATCGCACTGGACCGGGCGTTCGGCTTCGGCCCACGTCGCCCCGACGGGTACATCCACTGACCGGTGGCCCGGCGGATTGCGGTGGACCCCTCCGGCAGGTCCCGGGCGTGCTCGCGAGGCTGACCGCCAATGGAACCTTCGCCGAGCAGTTCGGCTCGGCCTGTACGTTGACCGGCGTACTCGAGGCCGCGGGATTCGAGCCGGTCCGGGTGAAGATCGAGGCGGCCGATCCGCGGTTCACCGACGAGCACACAGGGCGAGCCTGGTATGCGGCACGCCGGGCCGCGATGGACCTGGTGATTGCGGCGATCTCCAACTCGCCATGGGCGGACGCCCTGGTCCTGTGTGGCAGATACCCGCAGGGCAAGGACCTCTACGACGCTGTACTGCTCGCCGAACACTGCACGGAACGCTGGTCGGCCTCGACCGGGGTGATGCAGCGCGTCTCAGCCTCCCGCGGAGGCGCACGACCCGGCCAAGCCGCACGGCCGCTCCTGAGCGTCCCGCTGGATCGTGAGTAGCCTGAGGCGCAGGTTGCCCGCGCCCCGACGTCGGGGTTTGGTCGCGAAGGGGCCCGGTGGTCACCGTCGCCGTCTGCCTTTGCTGCGGGTCCGGCGGCTGTTCGAGTACGCGGAACATCACAACGAACATAGGTCGCGGCGGTGCCTTGGGCCCGCCACGACGCCGGACACACATACGACTTCGACCAGCAGGTCGCCTGGCTGGCCACCGAGTGCTCCAAGTCAGCCACCGCACAGTTGATGCGGGTAGCCTGGCGCACTGTCGGCGCGATCCTGACCCGCTACCAGCGTGACGCCGACGCCGGGATTGACCGCTTCGCCGGGCTGCGGCGGATCGGCGTCGACGAGATCTCGTACCGCAAGGGCCAGAAGTACATGACCGTGGTCGTCGACCACGACACCCGGCACGTGGTGTGGATGGCAGACAGCCACGGCAAGGACGTCCTGCGCTCGTTCTTCGACGCCCTGGGCGCCGAGTGCGCCCACCGGCTTACGCACATCAGCGCCGACGGCGCCGAATGGATCGCCGACGTGGTCGCCGAGCGGGCCCCGAATGCCGTGCGCGCCATGGACCCCGGAACTCGTGCTCCGCGAGGATCTGTCCGAAGTGGTCGGCGCCGAGGTCGAAGAAGCGGCGGTAGTGCACGCCGACGCCGTGCACGCGGACGGGGACCCTGCCGAGATCCACGACGGTCCACGCCTCCTCGCCGCCGCGGTAGCCGTGCGACAGCTCCCGGACAACGAACACCCGGGCGGCTGCCTGCAGCCGGCGGCCGCTGATCCGGGACAGGTCGCCAGACAGGTACACGGTCTTCTGCGCGAGGTCGACCGAACCGGAGGCAAGGTCCTCCGGCGAGATGACGCACCCGAAGAAGCTCTCGACCAGGTCGTTGTCCTGCACCATCGAAGGCACGACCAGTACGTTGCCCGCGTCCTCGATGCAAGCCTCTGGTGGCTCTGCCGTGTACATCAAGCGGTACCCCTGCCGTCCGCAGATCTTGGTGGACTGCTCGAACCGTGGCCCCGGCAGCAGCCCGCTCTCGCGCATGTGCGTGGCAGAGCCCGGACGGAAGGAGGCGCAACGTTGGGCCCAGATGCTCTCAGGGGGCCCGAGGCCGGACAGCGGGGTTCTGCTGCAGGCCGACGGGCGGAGCTGCTCGGCCAGGTCGTACCGGCCCCGGGCCAGCCGCGTACCTTGAGGTCCGCGGCCGGGCCCGACGGCGGCTCAGTTCCAGGCCGTGCAGGTCACTCCTCCGGACCAGTCCTCCCCGCAGGCCCGCACCCAGTAGCCCGGGCCGTCGTAGAGCGGGCTCTGGTCGGCGCCGTAGGTGGCCGCCCCGAATCCCCCGTTGGCACAGGTTCTGCGCAGCAGGCCGTTCCAGGTGCGCTGGGTGGGATCGGTGGTCTGGTCCTCCCAGAGGCAACCGCTGAAGAAGTCCTGCCAGTGGATCTCGCCCCAGGTGTGATCGTGCCCGTCCAGGGTGAAGACGTGCAGGGTCACGACGGTGCCGGAGCCGTACCCCCGCAGCGTCAGCCGGTCGGACGGAGCCGCCTGCGCCGCGGACGGGGTCAGGACAGCGGCGGTACCCGCCAGGGCCAGGCCGATCATCCAACGCTTGAGCATCATGGGCGTTCCTCCTCGGGACGGTGGGGCTCGCGGATCAGTAGTACGCGCGCCGGTGCCCGCCACCGGAGCCGTTGCCGGTGGAGCTCGGCGGCGCTGCACTCGACGGCGTGCTGGTTGCCGCCTTCTTGATCCATTGCCAGCCCTTGGAGAGCATCTGCTTGAAGGCCAGCACCGAGGCCACGATCGCCAGCTCGGAGCTGATCCAGTGGAAGGCGTGGTTGACGGACTCGACCGGCCCCTTCGGTGTACCGGTGCCGCTACTGGTCCGGCCCTGCCAGTCGTCGAACTTGTCGATCTTTCCGCTCTTGTCAACGGCGCCCTTGACGTCGCCGAGCTTTCCGTCCATCTGGCCAAACTTCTTCGCACGGGCGGCTGTTGCGTCGGCCTCGTCGGTGCCGTGGTCCGCCCCGCCGATGTCCTGGCCGGTGCCGTTCGGCCCGCCGTTGGGGTTGGGTCCCGGGTCGACGGGGTCGGGCAGCCCGCCCGTTGCCTTCTCCGCCTTGCTCGCCTCGTCGGCGTCCTTGCCGAGTTTCAGGAGCCACTTGCCGAACTTGGGGGCCTTGCTGAGGAACCTGCCCGCCTTGCCCCAGGGCGTGACCGATGCCACTCCCAGGACACAGGTGGTGTCGATGCTGTCCCCGCAGTGCTCGATGTCGGGCAGCGGATTCAACGGCTGCAGCACAGTGACTACGGCCTGCTGGCCCTTGCCCACCGGCGAGTCGCTGCCGAAGAAGTGGTCGTAGAGGCCACTCCACATGCAGTCCATTGGGTTCCAGGAGCTGCAGCCCGACCCCTGGTCGTCCGAGCTGAGGCCGGTCGGGTCGCTGGCGCTGACCGGGTCGTTGCCGGCGTAGGCATAGCCACCGATGGTCTGCGGTTCCGTGGCCGAGAACAGCGGGTCGACGGAGAGGAACCGGCCGGTCCCCGCATCGTAGGTCCGCGCACCGACTGCCGTGAGTCCGGTGACGGCGTCGGTGGGCTTGCCCAGGAAGGTGTGGTCGTCCACCCAGTTGGACTGAACGGCGCCGCGGCTCTCGCCGAACGGCTTGAGGTAGCGTCGCGACAGCACCTGGCCGCTGGCGGCGTTCACTGTCGTCCCGCCGGTGGCCTGGTTGTTGGTGATCTCGTACGTGAGCGCGCCGGTCGAGCCGGCCACGATCGTCGGGGCGCTCGGGTAGGCGTAGTAGCGGGTTCCGGTCACCGTCCCGGTACCGGTGCTCAGTTGGAGTTCGGTTCCGTCCAGGTAGAGCGTGGCGGTGCCGCTCTGGGTTCCAGTGGTGTAGTCCCGGCGCAGCAGGGTCTGGCCGTTGGCGTCGTAGACGAAGGATGCAGTCTTGTTGCTGCTCGTGTCGGCGACGGCGGCCAGGCGCCCCTCCGCATCCCAACTGAGCGTCTGCTTGGCGCCACTGGCCAGGTTGCGACCCGTGGTGTTACCCGATCCGTCGTAGGTGTAGGCGTCGGTGCCCGTGCTGCCGCCGGCCGCCGTGATGCCGGCCGGCAGGTGGGCGCCGGCGCCGCCAGTAGTGGCGGCGCCCGCGGTGTTGGTGGTGCCCGCGGCCGGGAAGGTGGACGTGCGGGTGACGTCCTTGGCGGTGTTGCCGGCGGGGTCGTGGTCGGTGACGGTGGAGCGGTTGCCGGTCAGGGCACCGTTCCCGAGGCCGGTGGCACCGGTGGCGTCGAAGCCGAAGCTCTGCCAGTACGGAGCCGGGCCGCCCAGGGCGGCAGCCGATGCGGGAGCGTTGTTGCGGGTGGAGTCGGCGCAGGAGCCGAGGCCACCGGTGGCGGTGGTGGGGCTGTTGGGGTTGGTGGTCGCGGAGGGGGTCTGATCACCCTTGTCGGCCCAGGCCTGGGTGACCCGACCGGCGTAGTCGTAGGTGTAGCACTGCAGGTCCCGAACGGCCGCACCCGGGTTGTAGGAGCCCGAGACCGTCCAGTTCTGCAGGTCGGCGGTGGAGGTCAGTCGGCCGGAGACGTCGTATGTGTAGGAGACGGCGTCGACGCTGTAGGTGTTGAGCTGGGTGGGGTTGGCGGCGTTCTGACCGGCCGTGGCGTCGGTGAAGGAGTTCGTCACCCGGCCCGTGGCGGCGTCGTAGAGGTTCTGCTGGACGATCTGGTACGGGTAGTCGCCCAGCGTCCGGGAGAGGATGCGGCCGAGCTGGTCATACTGGGTCGCCACCACGTAGTCGGCGTTGCCCCCGGCGGCCATTAGCAGGCCGTTGACGTTGTACGAGTTGTAGACCGTCTCGGCGGGAAGACCGCCTGCGGCCGGGAGGTCGGTGTGGTCGAGCAGGCCGGTGACGGGCGTGTAGGAGTTGTTGGTCACGTATGTGCCTGCCAGCGCGGCGTTGCCGTCAGCGGCCGGGACGCTCACCTGGGTACCGAGCGGCCGGGCGGCCGCGTCGTAGCCGGTGACCGCGGTGGTGTACGCGTTGGTCCCGCCACCCGTGTAGCGGGTGGAGGAGGCGGACAGGCCGCGGGTCGGCTTGCCATCCGAGCCGGGAGCGGTGTCGAAGCTCCAGGCGGCCAGCAGGGTCGAGGCGGCCGGAGTTCCGCTGCTCGCCAACGGCGCGTTGTACTCGGCAGTCCTGCGGTTCAGTGCGTCGTAGGTGAAGGACAGGTACTGGTTGCGGGCGTCCTGGGTCTGGACGACCAGCCCCGCGTTGTCCTCGGTCGTGTAGCTGGTGCCCGTGTCCGGGCCCGTGCTGGTGGTGTGATGGCCGAGCAGGTCGGTGGTCGTGGTGGTCCAGGTGTTGCGCCCGGTGGCGTCCGTCACGGTCGAGGTGGTGCCACCCGCGACGTAGGAGAAGCCGTAGGCCGTCACGTCCGCGTCGGCGGAGTTGCCGGTGGGCGCCGGCGGGTTGTTGTGGTAGGTCCACAGGGCGCTGGTCCGGCCGCGGACGTCCGTGACGGTCGATGTCGCTCCCGCGGACGCGGTCCCGTTGCCCGCCGGGGCGGTGGTGTCCGTGCGGTCGGCCCCGGGGTAGGCGGTAGTGGTGATCGCGCCGGGCACGGCGGTGCCGTTGTGGTACTGGGTGACGGTCAGCGGGCGGGACAGTCCGTCGTACGTCGTGACGGTCTGCGAGGGCAGGGCATCACCGTAGTTGCGGAACGCGCCGGACGGACTGCTGGACCCGTCGTAGGTGGCGCTCGCGGTGCGGTAGGGCTTTCCCAGGGAGTTGAACTCCACCTGGGTGGACACCAGTCCGGCAGACCCGTCGGCGGGCGTGGCCTGGGTCTGCACCTGCTCCCCGAAACCGTCGAGGATCGAGTACGCCAGCCCGTAGGAGTTGTCCTCGCGCAGGGTCTGAGTGGCCAGGTACGGGTTGGCCGCGGGGCCGGTGGCCCCCAACGAGGTGCCGAACACGCCGTACGAGTAGACCTGGTTGGGAATGGCCGGATACTGCGCCTTGGGGTGGTCGGCAGCCCAGACCTTGACCACTCGTCCGAGGCCGTCGTACAGCGCGTCGCTCTGGCGGCCGTTCACATCCACGGTCGTCTCGGTGACGGCCCGGCCGCGGTCGAGCGCGGTCGTCGAGGTCCAACCGGCCGCGTTCCGGACGGCGACCTGCTGGGGCAGCAGCTCGGTGCTCGGAGTGTAGGTGGTTTGGGTGGTGTGTTTGTCGGCATCGGTGGCCGAGAGGGTCCGGCCGTACTGGTCGAAGCCGGTCTGTGCGGTCGTGATCCAGCCTGCGTGGAACGAGGCTGCCGCCTGTGTGCTGGTGACGTCGCCGGTCGTGACCGTCCCCGGCGGTTGGTCGTCGTACAGGGCCTGGGTTTCCGAGACGGTCGTCGCCGCGGTCTCCGAGTTCGTGGCGCAGCTCTTGCCGGCCGGAACGGTCGAGGTGATGGTCGTCAGCGGATAGGCGGTCCACTGGGCGCCGTCGGCTCCCAGCGCGGTGTTGCCGGCGTAGTTGGTGAAGGTGCACAGCTCCTGCACGCCGCCCAGCGGATTGCCGGAGGTGTCGGTGTCGCCCTTGTCGTCGGTCAGCATCAGGTGGCCATTGCCGCCGACGCCGCCGGAACCGGTGAATACGGGGAGCGAGTTGTCGTAGGTGTAGTCGATCTCCGAGCGGCGCAGCGCGCCGGAGGCGAGCGGCGCGTAAGTGATCTTGCGCTGGATATGGGAGAAGTGCGCCCGCTGCGCCGGCAGTCCGGAAGCGCGGGTGTGCTGCGCGGTGACCATCCGGGGGTCGGTGGGGTCCTCGGGCACCGAGATCACATCGGAGAGCACCGTCGAGGACGTCTCCGAGGCGTAGGTCTGGGTCTCCAGCGCCTCACCGGCCAGGGCGTTGTCGTCGCGGTACCCGCCGGACGGGCACGCGGTGGTGACCGGTGCCTGGTTGTGCGAGTCGTTCAGGCAGACGAAGCCGGTCGGGTCCTGGTCCATGCCCCGGAAGTACGTCGTGACGCTCATCGCGTTGTGTCCGGCGGACTCACCGGCGGTGCTGGTCTGCACCTGAGGGAAGCCCCGGAACTGGTCGACGGTCCGGTAGGCCGGATCGGCCTGCTCGGAGTCGTTGGTGTGCCAGGCCGGCTTGCCCACGTAGGTGTAGTTGGTGGCGTGCGGAGCGGAGTAGACGTAGCCGGTGCCCTTGGTGGTGTTGTCGTTCACCGTGACACCGGTGACCAGGTACTTGTTGAACCAGTCGGTCACCATGGTGCCGTTGTTGCTGAAGTACTCCGGGTAGCACAGGGTCGTGTTCGCGGTGGTCGCCGGTGGCGGCGTGCTGCCGCATTTCAGTGCGGCGGGCAGGCCGTAGCCGACGATTGTCTCCGAGCCGAGCTCGTCGGTGATGTCGTTGAGGCGGTAGCGGTAGAACTGCGCCGTGCCGTACAGGGTGGATGCCTGGGAGCGGTTGGCCAGCTGCGTGTATCCGAGGTTGACCGCCGGGGCGTTCGAGGTGGCCAGGGTGCCGTCGGAGTTGACCGTGTAGCCGGTGCGGCCGATCGAATCCAGGCGCAGTTGCGCGCGGTTGCCCGAGGTCGCGTTGTCCTGCGGGAGCGGGAAAGACTGGTTGAACGTATAGGTGTCGACCGCCTGGTACTTGGCCGGAATTCCGGCCGGCTGCTTTCCCGAGGGAGCACCGGTGTTCACCGCGGTCTGGACGCCGGTCAGGCGCACCGTGGAGAAGTAGGCCGGGGAGAAGACGGCGCACGAGGTGCTGCCCGCGTCGCAGTGCCGGTCGTACGGGACGTCTGGGAAGGCCACGGCGTTGCCCGAACTCCCCGAGGTGATGCCCGTGGTGGCGACGCCCGACGAGACGCTCGGCGCAGCGGTCGGGCACTTCGGGTTGCCTGCCGCGTCGTACACACAGCGCGGGGCGTAGCCGAAGAGGTCGGTGGAGGCCGGCCAGGCGACGGCCGCGTTGCCGTCGGCGAGCAGGCCGGTGGATCTGGCGAGGTCGGCCTTCTGCCAGCCGTAGTCGATCTCGCGCAGGTAACCGGAGCGGGTGTAGGCGGTGGTGGCCGTCTTGTGCTGGTAGTTGTCGAGCTCCCTCGCGTAGCTGAAGCGGGTGACGTTTCCGTGCGGGTCGATGATGAAGTCCAGGTTCCACCGCCAGGCCTGCAGGCAGGTCTGCGGATCCACCGTCCCCGTCGGGTCGTTGCAGTTGCTGCCGCTGCCGGTGCCGAACACCGGCTCGGACCAGGTCGAATACGTCGGGCTGTCACCGCCTGTGCCGCCGAACCCCGCGGGCAGCCGGTTCGCCCCGTACACGTACACCGTGCCGTCGGTGTCCGTCAGCTTCCAGTACGCCTGGTTGGCCGTGTTGTTCGAGCCGCCCGTCGTGCCGTACAGGAGCTGCACCCGAGTACCGTCGTCGACCGCGAGCCGCCATTTGGAGGTGTCCGTGTCGTCCCGGACCAACTGCCCGGAGTGGCCGGTACCGGAGACGGCCGCGTTCGCCACGCCGAGGCACAGGTCACCGGACGACCCCCAGTTCGTCGGATCGACCTTGGCGCAGGGCTTGTACGTCGTCTCGATGAACGAGGAGGCGGCGCCGACGTCGAAACCCTCGCCGATGGCCGACGTCTGTCCGTTGGAGACCGTGGTGCGCCCGTCGACCGAGGCCGAGTCGTAGGCCAGCGACAGAGCGGCCCCGCCCGAGCCCAGCGACGCGGGGGTGCTCAGCGGGTAGGACCACTGGAACGACCCCGAGTTGCCCGAGGTCGTCCAGGAGTCCGAGGACTTCAGGGAGGATGCGGCGTACGTGCCGTTGGCGCCCGATGCCGTGGTGGTCGCCGCCAATACCAGCGACTGGGGCTGGGCCGTCGGGGCCGGCCGCTCCCCCGAGGAAGCCGGTCCCGAGGCCGACCCGGAAGTCGCACCCGGGAGACTGACGGTGGCGAGTAGCCGCTGGTTCGCGCGGTCGTTGACGGTCCGCACCGGCACCTGCACCCGGCAGGACGGCACGGACGGCGTGGTCAGCGCGCAGGGCTCCAGCGCGACCAGAGTCAGCCGGTCCGCAAAGTTCCCTCCGTCCGCACCGGACCAACTCCCGTACGGGACAGCGATATCCGCGGATCCGGATGCCGTCGACCCGTCCGCGCGTGCCAACTGCACGATGACGCCGGAGACACCGGCGGCCACCGCGGCCGCGTGGTCGGGCACGGTCACCCGCACGGCGGCCGGGCCAGGCGCCGCCACCTTCCCGGTGGTCGTCCCCGCCTCGGCCAGGGCCCCTGCCGGGGCCACCGAGACCGGCGCTTCCAAGGCCGTCTTCGTGGACAGCAGGGGTGCGGCGCCAGTGGTCAGATCCACCGTGAGGGTCGAGGCCGGGGGCCAGGCTGGCAGCGCTGCCGGTTGGGAGGCCACCCGGGGTGCGGCGCCGGCCGCGCGGGCGCCGGCGGCCCCGTTGAGCGGTGACGTGGACGGCAGCCCCTTGATGTCCCGGGGTTGCCAGACCCTCTGCGGATGCGGGCGCCCGCCGTGCCGGTCGGCGGCCGCGGCCTGCGCCGCCAGTCCTGGCAGCGGCGCGATCGAGCTGCCCAGCACGCCCGCCAGCACGGCCGCAACCGTCCACCGCCGCGAGCGGCCGACCGGTCGGCCGGACGGCGCGACCGGCGGAGAAGTCCCCCACAAACCCATGACCCCGTACCCCTTTGGTGACGTGACCGTGCACGGCCGGCTTCCGGCAGCCCATCGGCCTGGCGCCCGGCCGCCCGGAGCAGCAGGAGAGCCCACTCGCTCGACGTACCCGGCATGGAGGTGCATCGACCTCGGCAGTGAACCAGCCTCCGTCAGGAGGGACCAGTCACTTGGCAGCAAGCTGTCAGTTTCCGTTGCCAGGTGGCTGATGGGTCGTACCGTCGGCTAGCCGCGCCCGCGTTCGGGACCGGCATCCGCAACCACCTCGATCTGGAGGACCCGGGTGAGAGGATCACCGCCCATCCGCAAACGCACCGTGGCCCAAGTCGGGACGTCCGTCCTTGCCGCTGTGCTGATCACCGCGCTGTCGTCGACAGCTCTGGCGGTGGCCACGCCGTCCGCACCGTCCGTGACAGGTGGGAGGGGCGCGGCCGCGAGCGCAGGCCCGCCACGGCCTGCCGCCTCCTCCTCGGCCGCGCCGCCGGCTGCCGCCCAGCCTGCGGCACCGGCGGCCGATGACGTCCCGAGCACCGCGGATCCGCTGCTCAAGGGGATCGCCGCAGCGGTGGCGCAGGCCAGGAAGACCCACCAGCCGGTGGGGGTCGACGCCGCGACGACTCCCTACGCCACACTCACCGCGAAGCCCGACGGGGTGCTCACCGCACAGCAGTTCCTCGCCCCGCAGCGTGCCAAGGTCAATGGGTCCTGGCAGTCGATCGACACCACACTGGTCAAGGACGC
This sequence comes from Kitasatospora azatica KCTC 9699, assembly GCF_000744785.1. Lineage (NCBI taxonomy): Bacteria > Bacillati > Actinomycetota > Actinomycetes > Kitasatosporales > Streptomycetaceae > Kitasatospora > Kitasatospora azatica. The sequence continues at coordinate 5,617,477 of NZ_JQMO01000003.1, forward strand.
CGGCGGCGGCATCAGCGCCAAGGCCACCCTGGCGGCGGTGAAGCTCTCCGGTGGCGGCAACGGCCCGCTGGCCACGGTGGACGACGGCTCGGGGCACGTGCTGACCTTCACCTGGCCCGGCGGCGCGCTGCCCGTGCCGACCTTGTCCGGGGACACCGCGACCTATGCCGGGGTCTACCCGGGGGTGGACCTCAAGATGGTGGCGCTGCCAGGCGGGGTGCGCGACCTGCTGGTGGTCCACGACGCCGTGGCCGCCGCCAACCCGGCACTGAAGACCATCAGCCTGGGCGTCACCGGCACTGGCCTGTCCGTGGGTGTCACCCCCGACGGCGGCGTGACGGCCAAGGACGCCGCCGGGCACGAGATCCTCGGCGGGCCCGCACCGATGATGTGGGATTCCGCGGGGTCCTCGGCACCGGTGCGCAGTGCCGCGGCGGAAGTGAGCCCGCCCGCCCGGACCGGCGGCGAGTCGGCCGCCAAGCCGCACACCGCGAAGATGCCGGCCACCGTCGCGCAGGGCGCGGTGACCGTGGTGCCGGACCGGTCGATGCTGACCGCGTCGTCCACCGTGTGGCCGCTGATCATCGACCCGGCGTGGTCCGAGACCAGCGAAGGCCCGCGCGACTGGATGGAGATCTGGTCCAACGGGCAGTCGGTCTACGACGGCAACCCCTGGCCGTACGCCAACTACGACACCTCGGCCGTCCGGGTCGGCAACGCCTCCGGGACGTTGGTCCGCTCATTGCTGTCGTTCCCGGCGTTCAACCTGCCCAAGCCCAGCGACTACAGCGCGCACCCGGGCGACCAGAGTCAGAACGTCACGTACATCGCCAAGGCGAACCTGAACCTGACGGCCCAGAGCGCGGTGTGCCCGACCACCCAGGTGTGGCGGGCCAATCCGTTCAACACCGGCTCCAACTGGTCCAACCAGAACGGCGGCAGCAACACCAACCTGTGGCCGACGTCGGGCCCCGGCTGGAACAACCCGGTCGCCACCATCGGCGGGTCGACCAACTGCCGCAACAGCCAGTTCAGCGTGGACATCACCGGTCAGGTGACCGACGTGTACAAGGCGGGCGGGAGCACGTACACGCTCGGCCTGCGGGCCGCGAACGAGGGACCAACCACCAGCAACTACGGCTCCTACTTCGTGCAGAACGCCGGGGGCAGCAACCCCAACATCACCATCGACTACGTCTCCGAGCCCTGGCTGGGCAAGCCGGCGCTGAACAGCACACCGGTCGGAAACCACTCGGGGAGCAGCAACCCCTGCGGTGACACCCGGGCCACCGCCGGCTACCTGCCGGTCCAGGCTGCCTCGGTCGGGCTGACCATGCCGGTCTACGACCTGTCCAGCCGGGTGGTGTCCTGGCAGCTGAACGCCGACGACTACGCGCCCGGCGCTTCCCTCCCGTCCGAGACGCTGAACGGCGGCTACGGGTACAGCACTGCTCCGACCACCGCGACCGGGCAGGCGCTGACCTCGATCACGCCCACCGGGTCCAACGGCTGGAACGGCACGCCGATGTCCTTGCAGGACGGCCACACCTACGCACTGTCGGGGCAGGCCTCGGACGACAAGTACGCCACTGACGGCTCGTCGGTCAACGTCTACGGCCAGCAGCTGCACGACGCCTGGAGCAACGGCGGCAACAACTACCCGGCGCCGTCGAGCCAGCCCTGCTGGTTCACCGCCGCGCTCACCCCGCCGAACCAGCCGACCGTCACGCAGTCGACCTTCCCAGCCACCGGCCAGCACCTGGCTTCCTACCCGACCGTGGGCAGCGCCGGCACCATCACGGTCAACGCCACCGCTCCCACAACTCCCATCGATCACTTCGACTGGGCGCTGAACACCACCAGCACCAACGAGGGCGCCGGCAACTGCACCGGCATCGCCAACGCCGCCTGCGGCACCGTCAACTCCGGTACCGCGGGCACCAGCGGCCTGGGCACCACCAACGCCACCGTCCCGATCAACCTGGCCTCCGGCGCGGGCAACGGCGAGCACTGGGGCGACAACTACCTCTACGTCTCGGCCGTCGACAAGGCCGGAAATGTCTCGGCCTACGGCCGCTACGACTTCTTCCTGGCCCAGGCGTTCTCCCCGGTGTCCTTCGGAAACGTCACCGGTGACGGCACCCCGAACCTGATGGGCGCCGACAAGAGCGGCAACCTCATCGTCTACCCGACCAACCTCGACCCGGCGGGCTCGGTCAACGCGGTCCAGGTGGCACCCGCCGCCTCGGCACCCAACGGCAGTTCCTGGGCCTCCGCCTTGATGACCCACCGCGGCGCCGAGCGGGTCCAGCCCACGGACGACCTATTCGCCTGGGACAAGGACAGCTTCGGCAACGGGCATCTGTACTACTACTTCAACGCCCAGACCGCCTCGGCCAGCACCCAGCCCGGCTACATCCCGCCGACCACGCTCAACGCCTTCGCCCAGACGCAGCAGACGCTGGTCACCCGGCCCAGCTGCACCCCCGGCGCGCTCAACGGCGGCTGCGTCGGCTACGACCCGAGCCCGAACTGGAGCTCCGTCCAGCAACTCGTCGCGCTCGGACCGGTACACGGCGGCTGCGCCATCAGCGCCCCGACCACCGCCTGCAAGACCAACCTGGTCTCGGTCGAGACGTACCAGGGCGCCACCAGGGTCTGGCTGTTCTCCCCCGCCGGCACCGGCCAGCTGACCAATCCGGTCCTGCTGTCGGTCTCCCAGCCGGGCTGGGACTGGTCCCGGATGCGGGTGATGGCACCGGGCAACGCGACGGGTCACCCCGGCGGGCCGGGCGGCATGCCCGACCTGTGGGCCGAGGACCCGGCCGGCACCCTGTGGCAGTTCACCAACCACACCGACACCGGTACCCTCGGTGCCGGCCTGGGCGACCTCAGCAGCAAGCAGCAGTTGGGGGCCACCGGTCAGTTCGCCCCTTACACCTGGGTCAACACCGCCGGTGACCTGAATGCCGACGGCAACCCCGACCTGTGGGCCATGAGTCCGGACGGTCAGGTCAGCGTCCTGCTCGGCCCGATCAACCCGAACCTGTCGGCCCAGGGCCAGACCACCGCCACTGCCATCGGCTGGGGAACCACCTCGGGCGTCAGCAACCTTCAGGGCGCCCCGCTCACCGGCAGCATCAACGGCCAGATCGTGATCGACATGACCGCAGGCGTCTCGGGCCAGAAGTGCGTCGACGATCTCTACGGAACGACGACCAACGGTACGACCGTCGACCTGTACGACTGCAACGCCACGTGGCCACAGCAGTGGTCCTTCCGCGCCGACGGGACCGTCCGGGCCCTGGGCAGCAACCCGGCAACCCCGTCGAACGTGTGCCTGGACACCAGCGGATCCCTCGTCCAGGCCACCAAGGTCACCCTGTGGAGCTGTGACTCGGCCAAGCGGGCCGCGTTCCAGACCTGGCGGATCATCCCCTCGCCCGCTGCCGCGGGCCGGTACTGGATCTACAACCCGGCTGCCGGCATGTGCCTGGACGACTCCGGGGCCAACACCGGCAACACCAACCCCTTCCAGCTGTGGCCCTGCTGGGACGCCGCCGGAAGGCCCGACGCCGCCCAGCGCTTCGTCCTGCCCACCGGAGCCGGCCAGACCCAGAGCGTCGAGGCCGAGTCCGTCTGGGGCAGCGTCAACGGCCCTGCCAGCCAGGTCCAGGGCAACTGCTGCGGGATCTCGCTGTCCAACGGCAACCAGGCCTACTTCCCCGGCAACGCTGCCAACCAGTCGGTGACTCTGAACTACTACGTGGCCAACGCCGGCACGTACTCCGTCACCCCCGCGCTGACCCGGACCAACGACCGCGGGCAGGTGTCGGTCACCATCGACGCCGGGACCGCACAGGCAGTCACCCTGCCGGTCACCTACGACGCCTACCAGGCTTCGGGCGTCTCCATCGTCCCGGTCCACTTCGGGACAGCGACGCTTGGCGCCGGACAGCACACCTTCACCTTCACGATGACCGGGACCAACGCCGCCAGCGTCGGCAACCGGTACGTCATCGGAATCGACACCCTCACGCTGGTCCCGACCGGCACCAACAGCCCCGCCGTCGGACTGGCCGTCCCGGTGACCGGACTGGTCGGCACGCCGGTCACGGCGGACGCCACCGCGTCCTACCCGGGCACCACGGGCATCACCGGCTACACCTACGACTTCGGCGACGGCACCGTCGTCGGACCGCAGGCCGCGGCCAGTGCGAGCCACACCTACGCCACGCCCGGCAGCTACATCGTCAAGGCCACCGCCACCGACGGCAGCGGCACCGGCACGAGCACTGCGGCGGCGATCACGGTGACCTCGGGCGCGGCCGGGCAGTGGAAGCTCTCCGACGGCACCGGCGCCACCGCCGCGGACACTGGCAACCCCGGCGGCCACCCCGGCACCCTCGGCTCCGGAGTGACCTGGAACCCCAACGGATCGGCGACCTTCGACGGCACCGGCCAGATCACCGCCGCGCCGGCGGTCGACACTTCGAAGTCGTTCTCCGCCGCAGCCTGGGTGAACCTCCAGGACAACACCGGCTACCACTTCGTCGTGGCGCAGGCCGGGACCACCATGGAGTCCTTCTACCTGGACTACGACCAGGCCCAGCACTCCTGGGCGATGGTCATGCCCACCAACGACACCGCGAGCCCCGGTTGGACCTGGGCCGCGGCGCCGGCCTCGGCAGTGTCGCTGAACACCTGGACCCACCTGGTCGGCACCTACAACGCGACCAACGGCACGATCAGCATCTACGTGAACGGCGTGCTGGCCGGCACCGGAACCACCACCACAGCCTGGAACAGCGCCACCAAGGCCGGCAGCGCGCTGCTGATCGGCGGTTCCGAACGTGCCGGAGTCGGCGGGTCCCGGCTCACCGGGGGCGTCGCGGATGCCCGCGTCTACCAGCAGGCTCTGACCTCCGACCAGGTGTCCTGGCTGTTCGGGAACTCCTCGTTCGCCCCGCAGGCCGCGCGAGGGCCCATCAACAGCCCGTCCCTGCCGGGCAAGTGCATCGACGACTACTACGGCAACCAGGCCAATGGCACCCACGTCAACGAGTGGGACTGCAACGGGTCCGCGCCGCAGGCCTGGACGATGAACCTCAACGGCACCATTACCCTGACCGGCTCCAACGGCACGAAGTGCCTGGACATCACCGGCGGCCCGGGCGCCACCGCCAACGGCACCCTGGTCCAGTTGTGGGACTGCCTGGGCAACGCGAACCAGCAGTGGGTGGCCCAGTCCGACGGCAACGGCCGCACCCGCCTGCTCAACCCCAACTCCGGGCGCTGCCTGGACGACCCGAACGGCTCGTTGAACAACGGCACCCAACTGCAGATCTGGGACTGCCTCGGCAATGCCAACCAGGCCTGGACACCTCCGCTGGGCACCAACCTGGCGGCCGGTGCCGCTGCGACCGCGTCCAGCCAGACCCCTGGCTGGGAGGCGACCCACCTGACCGACAACATCTACCACGGCACCAGCGCCGTTCCCGGCTACGCCAGCCAGTTCGACAGCACTGCCAACGCGACCGAGTGGGCCCAGATCGACCTCGGGAGCACCCACCAGATCGGCGAGGTCGACCTGTTCCCCCGGGACGAGGCCGCCAACGTCATCGGTGCGGGCTTCCCGGTCAACTTCACCATCGCCGTCAGTACAGACGGCACGAACTGGACCACGGTGGTCACCCAGGCGAACCACGCGAAGCCCGGTGACACTCCCCAACAGTTCTTCTTCAACCCGACGGGCGCGAGGTACATCAAGGTCAACGCCACTGTCCTGAGCACCGACCAGAACGGCAACCACTACTTCGAGCTCCGTCAGATCGGCGTGCAGGGGGTCTGATCCACCGCCTCCTGCGAGCACCGAAGTGGCCCGTCCCGCCGTCGGCGGGGCGGGCCACCACCGTCACTGCCCGGTCAGCTGCGCGGACGCCCGATGCGGGCCTCGATCTCGGCGGCCCGCGGATGGCCGAGATCGTCGAGGACGGCACGAGCCTGCTCCCAGTACCGCAGGGCCGGCCCGGTCTCCCCGTTGGCCGCGGCCACGAGGCCGAGGACGTCCAGCGCGATGCCCTCGTCAACGCGGTTGCCGGCTTCCTGGTTCAGCGCGAGGGCCTGGGTGGCGTACTCGCCGGCTTCTTCGACCCGGTCCAGCATGTGCAGGGTATCGGCGACGTTGGCCATGTCCCGGCCCATGAAGTAGCGGTCGGATCTCTCGACGGCGATGGCGAGGCCTTCCCGATAGTGGCTGAGAGCGGCTTCGAGATTGCCGAGTTTCCTGTGCGCCTCCCCGAGATTGGAGTGCGCCGCTTCCTCGCCGTAAGGCAGCCCGATCTGCCGGAAGATCTCGAGTGCCCGCTCCAGCATGCCCACGGCCGCTCGGGCCTCGCCCATCTCGATGTGGACGTAGCCGAGATTGATCAGGCAGGACGCTTCCCCTCGGATGTCGGCGAGTCGCCGTCGTATCTCCAGGGCTTGGTCGAGGCAGTCCGCCGCGTCAGCGAGGCGCCCGGCCGCCTGATAGGCACTGGACAGGCTGTTGAGCACCCACGCGGTCGCTCCCGGATCATCCAGCACCCGGGTGGCAGCCAGCGCCGCCTCGTAGCAGTCGGTCCAGCCCTCGTCCGGGCGGCGCAGATTGAAGAGATCCCACATCGTGATCGGCAGCTTCCACGCGATCTCGTGCCGACCGGTGCGGGCGGCCTGCAGCACGGCTGCGACGAGATTCTCCTGCTCCGTCTCGCACCAGGCGAGCGCCTCGTCGTAGTCGGCGAAGTTGAGCGGCCGAACGGAAGGGGCCGGTGGATCGAGCACGACATGGCGCCGGGGCGGATTGAGCTTCTTCGTGGCGGCCGCACTGGTATGGAGGTACCAGCCGAGCAGCCGGTCGGCGCCGGCATCCTGCTCCTGCGGCGGATCCTCCGACTGCGCGCACTCGATGGCGTAGACACGCAGCAGGTCGTGCAGGCGGTAGCGCCCCGGGCCCGGGGCAACGACCAGGTGCATGTCGACCAAGGCGTCCAGGATCCGCGCGGCGCTGGCCGCCGGCAGCGCCAGCAGTGCGGCCGCCGCGGCGAGGGTGGTGAAGGGCCCCTCGCACTGACCGAGCAGACGGAAAGCACGGGCCTGGTCCGGTTGCAGATTCCGGTAGCTCACCGCGAAGGTCGTCCGAACCGCCCGGTCCTCGACCTGGAGCTCGTCCAGCAGCCTTTCCTGACCACCGAGTTGATCGGCAAGGGCCTGAACACTCCAGCTGGGCTGGGCGACCAGCCGGGCGGCGGCGATCCTGATGGCAAGGGGCAGGCCCGCACAGGCCGCCAGTACGGAGGCGACCGCTCGCGGTTCTGCTCCGGCCCGCTGCGCCCCGATGATCCGGGTGAACAACTCGCGCGCCTCGTCGTGGGGCAGGGTGCTGAGCGTCAGCCGGTCCGCACCGTCCAAGCTGGCCAGCATGCTGCGGCTCGTGACGAGCACGGCGCAGCCACCAACTCCGGGCATCAGGGGGCGCACCTGAGCAGCGTCCTTGACATCGTCCAGCAGGATCAGCACGCGCTGCCCGGCCAGCAGACTCCGATACAGTGCTCCGCGCTCATCGGGATCAGCCGGTATTCGCTCCGTCGTGATGCCCAGACCGCGCAGGAATCGGGCCAGTATCTCGGTGGGGTTGGTCGGCGACGGACCGCTTCCCAGCATGTCGGCGTGGAGTTGGCCGTCGGCGAATCGGCTGCGCACCAGATGGGCCACATGGACAGCCAGGGCGGTCTTGCCGAAACCGCCGGCACCGTCGATCGCCGACAGCACCACTGGTCCGATCGGCCGCTCGGAATCCGTCCCCGCCAAGAGGCTCACAAGGCGATCCACCTGCTCGGCCCGACCGGTGAAGTCAGCGAGATCCGCAGGTAATTGAACCGGACGTACGCGAGCCGCACGGCCGGCCGACCGGCCGCCGAAGCCGGCCTGCCGGGGTGCTGCCCATGCCAGTCCAGGGTCCTCGGCCAGGATCGCGCCGTGCAGCGCCCGCAGCTCGACCCCCGGTTCGAGGCCCAACTCCTCGACCAGCAGACGGCGCCCGGCCTGGAACACCGCGAGCGCATCGGCGCGTCGCCCGCTGCGGTACAGGGCCAGCATGAGCTGGCAGCGGAAGTGCTCCCGCAACGGCCAATCCTCGACCAGGCGGCTGAGCTCCGCGACGAGCTTGTGGTGGTCGCCGAGCGCGAGCTCGGCCTCGATCCGGCCTCGCAGCGCATCCAGCCGGCGTTCCTGCAGCGGCGGAACTGTCTGCATGCCCAGCAACTCTCCGGGCAGATCCTCCAACGGCTCACCCCGCCAGCAGGCCAGGGCGCCGACGAACAGCTCGCCGGCTGCCCGCCAATCCTCCACTCCCTCGGCAGCGATGCCTTGTTGGTGGAGATCCTCGAAGCGGCGCAGATCCACCTCTTTCGGATCGGCAGTCAGCCGGTAGCCGGGACGCGCGGTCCTGATCCGAGCTCCGACCTGCGGCCCGAGGCTCTTGCGCAGCCTCACCACCATCACCTGGAGCGCCGCACGAGGCTGACGGGGAGGTGTGCCCTCCCACACGTACTCGGCCAATGAGTCGGTCGAGACGGCGTAGCCGGCGTGGAGGAGCAGCACGGCCAGGAGGGTCCTCAGCCGCCCGTCAGGAATCCGGCACAGCTCACCGTCGTCGTCCCTGACTTCCAAAGGCCCGAGCAGCCTGAAGTCCACGTCCCACCCCCCATAGCGCCGCCAGCCCCCTGCGGCTACGCCCCGTGTAGGAGGAGTGTAAGCGTGAGAAGTCAGGATCGGGTCGATACCGTTCCCGGGGGAGAAGGCATGCCTAGAGAGTCCCTGACCGAATGTCCGAGATGTTCCGGATGCCTTGCCAACCCCCTGCCGGAGTCGGCCGACCAACACGTGGAGGCCCCCGCGAAGCCCTCGCGGCCACGCCGTCCACCGGTCGACGAACTGTCGGACCTGGAGCACGAATTGATCGTCCTGCTGGCCAGCGGGCTGACGGACGAGACCGCCGCGAAGCGGCTGGGAATCTCGCTGCGCACCGAGCGGCGCCTGGTGGCCGGCCTCATGCGGCGCCTCAACGCCACCAGCCGGTTCGACGCCGGGATCAAGGCGGCGCAGCGCCGTTGGATCTGATCACGGTCTGCCGGCTGCAGCCAGGGTGGTGACGGCAGCGCCGTAGGCGCACTCGACCGGGACGGCCCCTATCTCTGGCCGCGCCGTTCCGGACTGGCGACGGACGAACGGCGCGGCGGGTGCCGACCCGCCGGTCCCACGCGGCTCAGAACAGGGGTCGCCGGCCCGTCCGCAGCGTCCGGCAGGCCGGGGAGCGCGTCCTGCCACGGACTGATTCTGACGTTCGACCCTGGAAAACAAAAAGTGCTGGTCGAGATGGATCTCAACCAGCACATCGTCGCAGGCCGTAGGCCCAGAGTTGATGTTCGAGGGGTGTGTCGACCCATACGCACATGCCGCTGTTGCGCGGGCAACTGGCACTGCCATAGTAGATTCGCTGCGGCCAGCCACAGTCCTACTACAGATATGGTGCCCGCTGCGGATGGCGGCGCGCAAGGGCAGCCCGGTTTCACCCTGTCGGGCTCGGAAAGTCATCGCCGCAGGTGGCAGCGGTGGGGCGATGGCGCCTGGCACCATGTCCGCGTGATTGTCTCGCTGCTGTACAAGGTGACCCGCAAGCTGTTGTCTGCCCCCGAGGTGCTGCTGCGGCGCGGCACCTCGAAGGACGCGGAGTTGCTTGTGCTCCGGCACGAGAACGCGGTGCTGCGCCGCCAGATCGTCGGCCGGGTCCGCTACGAGCCGGCAGATCGGCTCTGGCTGGCAGCGCTGTCGAGCCTGATACCCCGTCACCGGTGGCGCGAGGTCTTCCCGGTCGCCCCGGGCACGCTGCTGGCGTGGCATCGCAGGTTCATCGCGGCGAAGTGGGACTACAGCGCGGCGAACCCGGACCGGGCGCCCGTCGACCCGAACGGCGATCAAGAAACTGATCCTGCGGCTCGCTCGAGAGAACGCGAGGTGGGGACACCGGCGGATACAGGGGGAACTCGCCCGCCTCGGGCACCCGATCGCCGCATCCACGGTGTGGGAGATCCTCCACGCGGCGGGCATCGACCCGGCTCCGCGTCGCACCGGCCCGACGTGGCGCGAGTTCCTCACGGCCCAGGCCGAGGGCATCATCGCCGTCGACTTCTTCCATCTCGACACGATGCTCGGCCGGCGCCTGTACGCGCTGGCATTCATCGAGCACGGCAGCCGGCGCCTGTACATCGCCGGCGTCACCGCCCACCCCACCCGGGACTGGGCGGTGCAGCAGGCCCGGAACGTGGCCGCCGACCTCGGTTGACGCACGGAGTCCCTACGCTTCCTACTACGTGACCGCGACGGCAAATACGGGCAGTCCTTCGACGCCGTCTTCGAGGCCGAGGAGATCGAGATCCTCAAGAGCGCACCGCGAGTTCCCCGGATGAACGCCCACTGCGAGCGAGTGATCGGGAGCATCCGGCGTGAAGCCCTGGACCATGTGCTCATCATGAACGAGGCCCACGCCCGCCACGCCCTGGCCGCCTACCAGCAGCACTACAACGAACACCGTCCCCACCGTGCCCGCAACCAACTACCACCCGGCACCCATGAGCAGACCACCGTCGCACACGACCTCCAAGGCCACAGACTCCTGCGCACCCGCGTCCTCGGCGGCGTCATCAACGAGTACCGATACGCAGCCTGACCGGCAGCGACGACTTTTCCGAGCCCCACAGGATCGCCGAAACCGAAACCCAACGCGCCAGAGCCGAGGCACGACTTCGAACCGCAACCGGCACCCGCCGCACCCAGGCCCTGACCGAACAGCAGATCGCCGACCTCGTAGATCAAGCCGGCAGCATGATCGACGTCCTACGCGATGCCAAGCCCGAGACCAAGCGGCAGACTTACGCCGCCCTCGGCCTGCGCTGCGACTACAATCACGCACAACGCAAAATGCAGGTCAGGATCGCTCCTGACCTGCATTCCCTCGCCAACAACGTTGGCGAATGGGTCGTGTCCGAGGGGGGACTTGAACCCCCACGCCCGATAAAGGGCACTAGCACCTCAAGCTAGCGCGTCTGCCATTCCGCCACCCGGACTGGGTGTGTGCCTTGGGTTCCGGTCTCGGGCCCTGCGGCGACAGAGAGAACAGTAGCAGGCTTTGGGAGTGGTCCTCACCTGGGATTCTCTGGTGGTGAGGGGGGTGGGTGAGCGGATGCGAGCTGGACGGGGGTGGGAGTTGGGCGGGAGTGGTGGGGAAGTGGTCAAGGTCGGTCAGGAATGGTCCGGCGGGGGCAAGTTCCTCGACCCTGCGCAAGGAATCGGGCGGCTCTCCTAGCCTCTGAAGTGAAGGGGAGCCCCTGAACGGAACGCCCCGTTCCCGAAAGGTCGGCCGGTGCCGGCGATGCGGCTGGTGCCGGCGATGCCTCCCGAGTCCGGAGGAAGGTGGCACAACGTGGAGCGGACCAGCGTGACGGCGACCGAACTGACGCAGGCCGAGGCGGTGACCGAGGGTCGGACCGCACAGGTGGCGCCGGCCGCCGCCGAGGAGGGCCTGTGGCGGATCGTCGCTGGAGCGCAGGAGTCCTCGGTCCCACAGGTCAGGCACGCGGTGCGGGATCTGCTGCGCAGGTGCGGGCTGGTCGGCGAGCGTTACGAGGAACTGACCGACGGGCTGCTGCTGATCGTTTCGGAACTGGTCACCAACGTGGTCGCGCACGCGGCGGTATTGACCCCGCAGGTGACCACCGAGGTGACCATCGGCGGTGGCCAGGTGCGGGTGGCGGTGGAGGACGGGCATCCGTACCGGCCCAAGGCGGTGCAGAGCGACGAGGGGCAGACCGGCGGGCGCGGACTGATGCTGGTCAAGAGCATCGCGCTGGAGGCCGGCGGTTCGTGTGACGTGGAGCAGGCCGGGGACGGCGGCAAGGTGATCTGGGCCTCCCTGCCGCTGCCCCCCGGCCCACGCGGATAGCTGCGGCTACCAGTCGCGCAGCCGTGGCTGCCGGTCGCGTAGCCGCCGCTACCAGTCACGTAGCTACAGCTACCAGTGGCGTAGCTACAGCTACCAGTCGCGCCCGGCGATCTCCCGGATCCCGGGCAGCGCCGCCTCGAAGACCGTGTTGAACCAGACCGAGAACGGCTTCTGCGCCTGCAGCTCCTTCAGCTCCCGCGCGGTGACGAAGCGGGTGTCGTCGACCTCCTCCGGGTCCGGCCGCAGTTCGTCCGTCATCAGCCCGACGAACAGGTGGTTCCACTCCCGCTCGATGAGCCCGGAGGCCTCGTCCGGCAGGTCGTAGCGGACGGTGCCGGCCGCGCAGAGCAGCGCGGGGGCGGTGCCGAGCTCCTCGGCGGTGCGCCGGGCGGCGGCGACGAACGGCGGCTCGTCGGGGTAGGGGTGGCCGCAGCAGGTGTTCGACCAGACACCGGGGGAGTGGTACTTGCCCAGGGCCCGGCGCTGCAGCAGCAGTCGGCCCTGCTGGTCGAAGAGGAAGACCGAGAACGCCCGGTGGAGGTGCCCGGGCTGCTGGTGCGCCCAGAGCTTCTCCGCGGTGCCGATGGTGACACCGGTGTCGTCTACCAGCTCCAGCTTGATCTCCGGAGCGACGACGGTCGGCGGCTCGGCGGCCAGGCTGGTCGGTCGGCTCTCTGGCATTGGACCTCTTTCGGCACGGGGACCGGCGCCGCCACCCGGGTAAGCCACCTCGGGCAAGCCCCCCCGGTCCAGCGGACGGCAGCGCGCCCCGGCGCGAACTGTGCCGCGTGCGGAGGGCGTCGGTGCCCCAGTCTGCCCCATGGGCGCGTCGTGGGGACGGATTCGACGCACGAGCGGCCTTCCGGGGGGTGAAGAGGCGCGCACCTCGGCAAATCCCCGGCGTGCGCGCTGTTCGCACGCCCCCAGCAACCGCTCAGCAGATTCCCATCAAGCTCCCAACAACCTCCCGCCAGGCTCCCAACAACTGCCCGCCAACCCCCCGCCAACCTTCCACCGACCTCCCACCGACCCCTCCTCGCAACTGATCGTGCACATGATCAACACGCTTCGGGCACCTGCTGTCCAGCTGCCCAGGCCGCCGTTCGGGCTGGTCGCGCGGGTCGCCTACCATCACATAGACACGGTGCACCGCCGCAGGGCGGGACCGGGGCGCCGACTCGTCGGTCGGCACAGGGGGACCCCAGGGCAGCACGGCGTAGCAGCACCACAGCACGGCACCCGGTACGACGAAACAGGAGACCCCGCATGATCGGCCTCGTTCTGGCGGCCGGAGCCGGCCGACGGCTCCGCCCGTACACCGACACGCTCCCCAAGGCGCTGGTACCGGTGGACGGCGAGAAGACCGTGCTGGACCTCACCCTCGGCAACTTCGCCGAGGTCGGCCTGCGCGAGGCCGCCATCGTCGTCGGCTACCGCAAGGAAGCGGTGTACGACCGCAAGGACGCGCTGGAGCAGAAGTACGGCGTCAAGCTCACCCTGGTCGAGAACGACAAGGCCGAGGAGTGGAACAACGCCTACTCCCTCTGGTGCGCCCGCGAGCTCTTCGGCGAGGGCCTGCTGCTGGCCAACGGTGACACCGTGCACCCGGCCTCGGTGCAGCGCACCATGCTGGACGGCAACGACCGGCTGACCGCCGAGGGCCGGGCGCCGGGCATCCTGCTCGCGCTGGACACCGTGAAGAAGCTGGCCGACGAGGAGATGAAGGTCATCGTCGACCCGGCAAAGGGCGTGCAAAGGATCACCAAACTGATGGACCCGGCCGAGGCGACCGGCGAGTACATCGGCCTCACCGTGATCAACCCGTCCGCCGCCGCCGACCTGACCGACGCGCTGCGCACCACCTACGAGCGCGACCCGCAGCTCTACTACGAGGACGGCTACCAGGAGATGGCCGACCGCGGCCTGCGGATCGACGTGCAGCCGATCGGCGAGGTCTCCTGGGTCGAGGTCGACAACCACGAGGACCTGGCGAAGGCGCGGGAGATCGCGTGCCAGTACTGACGAGGCTGATCCCCTCGCCGGTCTTCGTCGAGATCCGTCCGGGCGCCCTGGACGCGCTGGCCGGCATCCTGGCAGACCAGCGCCTGTCCGCCGCCGGCCGGGTCGCGGTGGCGATCAGCAACGGTTCCGGGGCCCGGCTGCGCGAGCGCCTGGAGCCCCAGCTGCCCAGCGCCGACTGGTTCCAGGTCGGTGACGGGACGCTGGACGGCGCGGTGCGGCTGGCCGAGCAGATGCGCGGCGGGCACTACGACGTCCTGGTCGGTCTCGGGGGCGGTAAGATCATCGACGCCGCCAAGTACGCCGCCGCGCGGGTCGGGCTGCCCGTTGTCGCCGTCGCCACCAACCTGGCGCACGACGGCATCTGCTCTCCCGTCTCGATCCTCGACAACGACGCGGGGCGCGGTTCGTACGGGGTGCCCGGACCGATCGGCATCGTGGTCGACCTGGACGTGATCCAGAAGGCCCCGAGGCGCTTCGTGGCGGCGGGCATCGGCGACGTCATCTCCAACATCTCGGCCTGCGCCGACTGGGAACTCTCCCAGCGCGAGACCGGTGAACCGGTGGACGGCCTCGCCGTCGCGATGGCGCGTTCGGCCGGTGAGAACCTGCTGCGCCACCCGGGAAAGCTGGAGGACACGGACCTCCTTACGGCGCTCTCGGAAGCACTGGTACTGTCCGGCATCGCGATGAACATCACTGGCAGTACCCGGCCTTCCTCCGGTGCCTGCCACGAGATCTCGCATGCCTTGGACGTGCTGTATCCCAAGCGATCCGCCCAGCACGGCGAGCAGGTCGGCCTCGGTGCCGCCTTCGCGAGCCACCTGCGGGGCGAGCGCGAGCTGACCGCGCTGATCGTCGAGCGCCTGCGGACCCACGGGCTGCCGGTGACCGCCGATCAGATCGGTTTCACCGAGGCGGAGTTCACCGAAGCGGTGCACTACGCTCCGAATACCCGGCCGGGCCGCTTCACCATTCTTGAGTACCTCGACCTCTCCCCTTCCGCTATCAGGGACGCGTACGCCGACTATGTCCAAGCCGTCAACAGCTGAGTCCGCCACCTCGGCCCCCGTCCGCACGGTCGACCTCACGGTCCGCCCCTCGATCGAGGAGCTGCGCGCCGTCATCCATCCCGAGGGCATGCTCCAGCGGCGCAGCGCCGAGCACTGGGCGGGCCGGCTGTACATGCGGAAGATCTCGCTGCGGATCACCCGGGTGCTCTCCACCGTCACCGCGATCACGCCCAACGGCCTGACCTACCTGATGATGTGCACGGGCATCCTGGCCGGTGCCGCGCTGGTCATCCCGGGCATCGGCGGCGCGATCGCCGGCGCCCTGCTGATCCAGGTCTACCTGCTGCTGGACTGCGTGGACGGCGAGGTGGCCCGCTGGCGCCGGCAGACCTCGCTGACCGGCGTCTACCTCGACCGGGTCGGCCACTACATGTCCGAGGCCGCGCTGCTCACCGGCCTCGGCCTGCGCGCCGCCGACCTCCTCCACCGCTCCGGCAGCGCCTCGCGCTGGGAGTGGGCCTTCCTCGGCACGCTGGCCGCGCTCGGCGCGATCCTGATCAAGTCGGAGACCGACCTGGTCGACGTGGCCCGGGCCCGCAGCGGCCTGACCGCCGTCGAGGACAGCGCCTCGGTGCCGCGCTCGGCGGGTGTCGCCAAGGCCCGCCGGGCCGCCTCGCTGCTGAAGTTCCACCGCCTGGTCGGCGCCGTGGAGGCCTCGCTCTTCATCCTGGCGGCGGGCATCGCCGACGCGGTGCACGGCGGCCTCTTCTTCACCCGGCTCGCGGTGGTGGTGCTGGCGGCGATCGCCATGCTGCAGACCGTGCTGCACCTGCTGAGCATCGTCCTGTCCAGCAGGCTCCGATGAGCGCGGCCCAGAAGACCGCCGAGGACTTCAAGCTCGGCGCGGTCATCATCACCATGGGCAACCGCCCCGCCGAGCTGAACGCGCTGATCGAGTCGGTGCTGAACCAGGAGGGCCCGGCCGTCGAGCTGGCCGTGGTCGGCAACGGCGCCCCGCTGCCGCCGCTGCCGGCCGGCGTGCGCACCGTCGAGCTGCCGGAGAACCTCGGCATCCCGGGCGGCCGCAACGTGGGCATCGAGCTGTTCGGCCCGAGCGGCCGGGACGTGGACGCGGTCCTGTTCCTGGACGACGACGGCCTGCTGCCGCTGAAGGACTCGGCGAAGCTGCTGCGCGAAGCCTTCACCGCCGATCCGGAGCTCGGCATCGTCAGCTTCCGGATCGCCGACCCGGACACCGGCGTCACCCAGCGCCGGCACGTGCCGCGGCTGCGCGCCAGCGACCCGCTGCACTCCTCGCCGGTCACCACCTTCCTCGGCGGCGCCAGCGCGGTCCGCTCGACCGTCTTCGAGCAGGCCGGGCAGCTGCCCGCGGAGTTCTTCTACGCCCACGAGGAGACCGACCTCGCGTGGCGTGCGCTGGACGCCGGGTGGTCGATCGACTACCGGGCCGACATCGTGCTGCACCACCCCACCACCTCACCGGCCCGGCACGCCACCTATTTCCACAACGTGGCGCGAAACCGGGTCTGGTTGGCCCGACGGAACCTTCCGGCCCTGTTGGTGCCTCTCTATCTCTGCACCTGGATTCTGCTCACCCTGGCTCGCCGTCCCTCGGGGGAGGCTTGGCAGGCGTGGCGGGCCGGGTTCCGGGAGGGCTGGCGCACGCCCTGTGGTGCGCGACGGCCCATGCGGTGGCGTACTGTATGGCGATTGACCAGGTTGGGCAGACCGCCGGTCATCTGATCACTCCGCTCGGGGGACCACCACACCCCCGACGGAC
This sequence comes from Kitasatospora azatica KCTC 9699, assembly GCF_000744785.1. NCBI lineage: Bacteria > Bacillati > Actinomycetota > Actinomycetes > Kitasatosporales > Streptomycetaceae > Kitasatospora > Kitasatospora azatica. The sequence continues at coordinate 5,634,347 of NZ_JQMO01000003.1, forward strand.
TTCCCCCGTGATCCGTTTGGATCTCCCCGTCGAGAACCCGGCGACTGCCCCCCGGCCAGCAGCCGGACTTCCGATCCGTGAAGGACGAATGTGTCGACAGTGAGTGAACCGATCAACCTCTCCCTCCCCGGGGGTGTTGATACCGGGCTGACCCAGAAGCAGCTCGCCGAGAAGTACGGCCTGACGGTCAGTGGGCGGCGGCCCGGACTGGTCGCGTACACGAAGCAGCTGTGGGGGCGTCGGCATTTCATCGTGGCCTTCGCCACGGCCCGGTTGGTGGCGCAGTACACCACGGCGAAGATGGGCCAGGTCTGGCAGGTCGTCACCCCGCTGCTGAACTGCGCGGTCTTCTACCTGGTGTTCGGCCTCATCCTGAAGAACCGGGATGACATGCCGTACTACATCCCCTGGATGTGTATCGGCGTCTTCATCTTCCAGTTCACCCAGAGCGCCATCCAGGCCGGAACCCGGGCCATCTCCGACAACCTCGGTCTGATCCGTGCGCTGCACTTCCCGCGCGCCTGCATGCCGATCGCCTTCACGGTGATCCAGCTCCAGCAGCTGCTGATCTCGATGGTGGTCCTGGTCGGCATCGTGCTCGGCTTCGGCTTCCCCCTCACCACGACCTGGACGCTGCTCGTCCCGGCGCTGATCCTGCAGTCGATGTTCAACACCGGCCTCGCCCTGGTGATGGCCCGGGTCGGCTCCAAGACCAGTGACATCTCCCAGCTGATGCCGTTCCTGCTGCGGACCTGGATGTACACCTCGGGCGTGATGTACAGCATCGCCAACCACATCGACAATTGGCCCAAGTGGTGCCAGATCCTCATGCAGATCAACCCGGCGTCGGTCTTCATGGAGCTGGTGCGGCACGCGATGATGCCGTCGATCTACAGCCCGCACAAGTACCCCGGGCACCACGAGACCCTCCCGCCGCACATCTGGGCGGTGGCCACCGGCTGGGCAGTGGCGCTGTTCGTTCTCGGGTACGTGTTCTTCTGGAAGGCCGAAGAGGAGTATGGACGTGGCTGACACCACCACCATCACCGACCGTGACGAGCGCGACGCCAAGGCGGTCGCGGCTGCCAAGGAGACCCGGGTCCCCACCGTCATCGTCGACGACGTGCACATCGTCTACAAGGTGCACGGCGCCTCCGCCGGCAAGGGCAGCGCCACCTCCGCCCTGTCCCGCCTGATCTCCCGCAAGCGCTCGCCCGCGATCACCGAGGTGCACGCCGTCCGCGGCGTCAGCTTCACCGCGTACAAGGGTGAGGCGATCGGCCTGATCGGCTCCAACGGCTCCGGAAAGTCGACCATGCTGTCGGCGATCGCCGGTCTGCTCCCGACCGAGCGCGGTGCGATCTACACCAACGGCCAGCCGTCGCTGCTCGGTGTGAACGCCGCGCTGATGGACGACCTGACCGGCGAGCGCAACGTGGTGCTCGGCTGCCTGGCGATGGGCATGAGCCCGGCCCAGGTGAAGGCCCGCTACCAGGACATCGTGGACTTCTCGGGGATCAACGAGAAGGGGCAGTTCATCAACCTGCCCATGCGCACGTACTCCTCCGGCATGGCGGCCCGGCTGCGCTTCTCGATCGCGGCGGCCAAGACCCACGACGTGCTGCTGATCGACGAGGCGCTGTCCACCGGTGACCAGGCCTTCCAGCGCCGCAGCGAGGACCGGATCCGCGAGCTGCGCAAGGAGGCCGGTACGGTCTTCCTGGTCAGCCACAACAACAACGCGATCCGCGACACCTGCGAGCGCACCGTCTGGATCGAGACCGGCCAGCTGATCATGGACGGTCCGACCGACGAGGTGGTCGGCATGTACGAACGCGGCGAGCGCCCGTAGACGCGACAAGCCACTCAAGAGCCGGTGCCCCCCAGCGGGCACCGGCTCTTCCGCGTGCGGAGCAGGGCCGCCGGCCGTGCGCTCCGGCGTGTGCGCCGCGTGGGTGAGATGGGACCGGCGCGCCGGGGGGTGGTCTTTTCGGCGGGTGTCCGGAAGTGAAAGGGTGGGGGCCCGAGAACGGGCCCGCCTGCCCTGGGGGGAGTGTTCGAGTCGATTCCATGGTCAACACCGGTGTAGAACGGGGGAGTGACGGCAGTGACGACTTCGGCTCAGTCCTCGGCACGCTCGGGGAGCGGTGACGACACGGGGGCAGCGACCCTCGACAAGGCGGCGCGGGAGAACTTCCCGGTCGCGCCCGGGTTCCTGCCCGCGGCCTGGCGCGACGACCTGATGGCGGTCTACGGCTTCGCCCGGCTGGTGGACGACGCGGGCGACGGGGACCTGGAGGATCCGGCCGGGACGGCCAGGATCCTGGGCGTCCCCACTCCTTCGGAGCAGTCCGACGAGACGACTTTCAGACTGGGTCTGCTGGACGGTCTGGAGCGCGATCTGGACCGCGCCTTCGAGGCGGCCCTGAAGCCGGGCAGCCCGACCGCCGAGGCGCCGCGGCACCCCCTGCTGCAGGCGCTGGTCCCGCTGGTCGACCGGCATGCGGTGACCCCCGAGCCGTTCCGCCGACTGATCGAGGCGAACCGGGTGGACCAGGTCACCACCCGCTATCCGACTTTCGAAAGTCTGATCAACTACTGCACGTTGTCCGCCGATCCGGTCGGTCGTCTGGTCCTGGCGCTGGCCGACGTTGCCACCCTGGAGCGGATCGAGCGATCGGATGCGATCTGTTCCGCGCTTCAGGTGATCGAACACCTGCAGGACGTCGCCGAGGACCACGCCCGAGGTCGGATCTACCTTCCGGCCGAGGACATGGCCCGCTTCGGTGTCTCCGAGGACGACCTGGGGCAGCCCACGGCCGGACCGAAGGTGCGCGAACTGGTTGCCTTCGAGGCCGCCCGGGCGCGGACCCTGCTCGATCACGGCGCGCCGCTGGTGGGTACGGTTCGTGGCAGGCTTCGACTGCTGCTGGCGGGATTCACCGCCGGCGGGTACGCGGCGCTGGCGGCCATCGAGGCCGCCGGTCACGACGTACTGGCACAGCAACCGAAGCCCGACAAGCGCCGCCTCGCACTGAAGGCGGCGGCCATCTTCGCGAAGGGAAGGTGAACGCCCGAGTGGCGGCATCACCACTGGCGTCGGCACCGGTCATGGCGGCGTATCGGTACTGCGAGGCGGTCACCGCCCTGCAGGCCCGCAACTTCAGCTACGGGATCCGGTTGCTCCCGGAGCCCAAGCGCCTGGCCATGTCCGCGCTGTACGCGCTGGCCCGCCGGGTCGACGACATCGGCGACGGCGAGCTGCCGGCCGAGCGCAAGACCGAGCAACTGCTAGCCACCCGGGCACTGCTGGACGAGATCCGGTCCGGCACCGTCACGGAGGAGGACACCGACCCGATCAAGGTGGCGCTGGCCGACGCGTCGCGTCGCTTCGCGATCCCGTTGGACGCCTTCGACGAGCTGATCGACGGCGTCGAGATGGACCTGCGCGGCGCCGAGTACCAGACCTTCGAGGACCTCAAGGTCTACTGCCGCTGCGTGGCCGGCTCGATCGGGCGCCTGTCGCTCGGCGTCTACGGCTGCGACGACCCCAAGCGCGGGGCCGAGTACGCGGACACCCTGGGCCTGGCGCTGCAGATCACCAACATCCTGCGCGACCTGCGCGAGGACGCGGTCAACGGCCGGACCTACCTGCCGGCCGAGGACCTGGCCCGGTTCGGTTGCGAGCAGGGCTTCGCGCTGTCCACGCCGCCGGTCGGCGCGGACTTCACCGGACTGGTGGCCTTCGAGGCGGAGCGCGCCCAGGGCTACTTCGAGGAGGGGCTGCGGCTGCTGCCGATGCTGGACCGCCGCAGCCGGGCCTGCACCGCCGCGATGGCCGGCATCTACCACCGGCTGCTCGGCCGGATCGCCGCGGAGCCCGAGTCGGTGCTGCGCGGCCGGGTCTCGCTGCCGGGCTGGGAGAAGGCGTACGTCGCGCTCTCCGGTCTGGCCGGAGGCCGCTCTTGAGCGCTGGCCCAGGGACGCTCCTGATCCTCGCGGATCCGGGGCAGTACAGCTGCAAGGACGGATCCACCAGCAGGGAGGCGAGATGACCGGGCGAGCCGAGACGGCCGGCCTCCCCCAGCCGTCGGCCGGGGGGACCCCGGCGGCCGTGGTGGTCGGCGGCGGTCTGGCGGGGATCACCGCCGCGCTCCGGCTGGCCGAGGCCGGCCACCGGGTCACCCTGCTGGAAGCCCGCCCCCGGTTGGGCGGGCTGGCCTTCTCGTTCCGCCGGGGCGAGCTGACCGTGGACAACGGCCAGCACGTCTTCCTGCGCTGCTGCACCGCCTACCGCGGCCTGATCGAGCGACTCGGGGCCGGCAGCCAGATGGAGATCCAGCCGCGGCTGGACGTCCCGGTGCTCTCGGTACGGGAGACGGCGCGCGGCGCCCGGCACCGGCTCGGCCGGTTGCGCCGGGCGGCGCTGCCGGTCCCGCTGCACCTGGCCGCCAGCCTGGCGACCTACCCGCACCTGGACTCGCTGGACCGCCTGCGGGTGGTCCGCGGCGCCCTCGCCCTGCAGCGCCTGGACCTCGCCGACCCGGCGCTGGACCGGCTCTCCTTCGGTGAGTGGCTGCGCGCGCACGGCCAGAGCGAGCGCACCGTCGCCGCGCTGTGGGACCTGGTCGGCATCGCCACCCTGAACGCGCGGGCCGACGAGGTCTCGCTGGCGCTGGCCGCGATGGTCTTCAAGACCGGCCTGCTCACCGACCCGGGCGCCAGCGACATCGGCATCGCCGCGGTGCCGCTCGGCGCGGTCCACCACGACACCGCGCTGGCCGAGCTGGCCAAGGCCGAGGTCGGGGTCCGGCTGCGCACCAAGGCCGTGGAGCTGAAGTCCGACGCGTCCGGGCAGCACACGGTGCGCCTGGAGAACGGTGAACTGCTGACCGCCGACACCGTGGTGCTGGCCGGCGCCCAGGAGACGGCCGCCGCGCTGCTGCCGCCGGAGTCGATCGACGAGCAGCAGCGGCTGGGCGAGCTCGGCTACGCGCCGATCCTCAACGTGCACGTGGTCTACGACCGCAAGGTGCTGCGCCGGCCGTTCTTCGCCGCGCTGGACTCCCCGGTGCAGTGGGTCTTCGACCGTACCCAGCACTCGGGCCTGGCGCGGACCCGGCCCGGCGCGCAGTACCTGGCGCTCTCCCAGTCCGCGGTGCGGGACGAGATCGACCTGCCGGTCTCCGAGCTGCGCGCCCGCTACCTGCCGGAGCTGGAGCGCCTGCTGCCGGCCGCGCGGGGCGCCGAGGTGCTCGACTTCTTCGTCACCCGCGAGCGCACCGCCACCTTCGACCCGGCGCCGGGCACCGCCGCGCTGCGCCCCGGGCCCGCCACCAGGGTCCCGGGCCTGCTGCTGGCCGGCTCGTGGACCGCCACCGGCTGGCCCGCCACGATGGAGAGCGCCGTGCGCAGCGGCCATGCCGCCGCCGACGCCGCCCTGGCCGCCGCCGGTCACCGGGTCCCGGTCGACCGGGGCGACGGGCGGTGGCCGCGATGACCGCCCCGTCAGACACCGCGCCGTCGGAGACGGCGCTGCCAGGCACCTCGCCGTCAGGCATCTCGCCGTCAGGCATCTCGCCGTCGGGCACCTCGCCGTCAGGCACTTCGCCGTCGGGCACTGAGGCCCGCAGCACCACACCCACTGACACCCGTACACCGGCCCAGGGAGAGGGAACACTCGTGGAGGCACGTCCCAGCACGTTCGCGGGAGCGACGGCCCAGGCCGAGCCCGTCTCGGTACCCGAGCTGCTGGCCAGAGGCCGCACGCTCTGCACCCCGCCGCTGCGCGCGGCGATCGCTCGACTGGCAGCCCCGATGGACGCGGTCGCGGCCTACCACTTCGGCTGGACCGACCAGGCCGGCAACCCGACGGCCGGCGACGGCGGCAAGGCGGTCCGCCCGGCGCTGGCGCTGCTCTCGGCCGAGGCGGCCGGCGCCTCCGCACATGCCGGAGTACCTGGTGGGGTAGCTGTTGAGCTGGTGCACAACTTCTCGCTCCTGCATGATGATCTGATGGATGGTGACGAGACTCGCAGGCACCGGGCGACCGCCTGGACCGTCTTCGGTCCGGCACAGGCGATCCTGGTCGGCGACGCGCTGGCCACCCTCGGCACCGAGGTCCTGCTCGACGCCGGCAAGAGCGGCGCCGCGACTCCCGCGGACGCCGCCCGAGCCGTGCGGCTGATCACCACTGCCACCCGCAAGCTGATCGACGGTCAGGCCCAGGACCTCTCCTTCGAGCACCGCGACGCGGTCAGCGTCGCCGAGTGCCTCGAGATGGAGGGCAACAAGACCGGCGCCCTGCTGGCCGCCGCCGCGGCGATCGGTGCGGTGCTGGCCGGCGCCGACGACCGGACGGCCGACGCGCTGGAGCGCTACGGCCACCACCTCGGGCTGGCCTTCCAGGCCGTCGACGACCTGCTCGGCATCTGGGGCGCCACCGAGGTCACCGGCAAGCCGCACTGGGGCGACCTGCGCCAGCGCAAGAAGTCGCTCCCGGTGGCGGCCGCCCTCGCCGAGGGCGGAGCGGCCTCGCGCCGACTGGCCGAACTGCTCGCCGACCCGCAGGGGCGCGGCGAGGAGTCCGAGGAGGTGCTGGCCGGCCGGGCCGCCCTGATCGAGCAGGCGGGAGGCCGCTCCTGGACCCAGGAGGAGGCCCGCCGCCAGCACAAGACCGCCCTCGCCGCTCTGGACGAGGTGCCGATGGCCGACGAGGTGCGCGATCGCTTCGTGGCCCTCGCCGAATTCGTGGTGGTACGAGAGAGGTGACAGCAAGTTGACAGCAACCGCGGACGGCCGGCTCGACCCTGAGTACGATTCCGAGCCGGTCGCGGTGGACGAACGGCCGATGGCCGGCCCGGCCGAAACGGCCGAGCGGGTCGGAGCATGGCCGATCGAGACAAGCGTGGCGGCCAATGGGGGGCCCGCCACGCAGGGGACGCAGCCACTGGCGCCGTCACCCTTGGACCGCGCGGCGATCGAGGACAGCCTGCGCCGGGCCACCGAGCATCTGCTGTCCCTGCAGGACGACGAGGGCTGGTGGAAGGGGGACCTCGAAACCAACGTCACCATGGACGCCGAGGACCTGTTACTCCGCCAGTTCCTGGACATCCGCACCGCGGAGCAGACCGCGGCCACCGCCGAGTGGATCCGCTCGCAGCAACGCGAGGACGGCACCTGGGGCACCTTCCACGGCGGCCCGCCGGAGATCTCCACCACCGTCGAGGCCTATGTGGCGCTGCGCCTGGCGGGGGACGCGCCGAGCGCCCCGCACATGCGGGCCGCGGCCGAGTACGTGCGCGGGGCCGGCGGCATCGCGGCCACCCGGGTGTTCACCCGGATCTGGCTGGCACTGTTCGGCTGGTGGCCCTGGGAGCGGCTGCCGGAGATGCCGCCCGAGATCATGTTTCTGCCCAAGTGGCTCCCGCTCAACATCTACGCCTTCGGCTGCTGGGCCCGGCAGACCATCGTGCCGCTCACCGTGGTCTCCGCCCACCGCCCGGTCAAGCCGGCCCCGTTCGACCTCACCGAACTGCACAGCGACCCGGCCAACCCCTTCCCACTGCGCCCGCTCGCGCCGCCGACCAGCTGGGACGGCTTCTTCGAACGGCTCGACCTGGTCCTGCACGCCTACCACAAGCGCGCGGTGCGTCCGCTGCGCCGGCTGGCGCTCAGTCAGGCCGCCCGCTGGATCGTGGAGCGCCAGGAGGCCGACGGCTGCTGGGGCGGCATCCAACCGCCCGCCGTCTACTCGCTGATCGCCCTGCACCTGCAGGGCTACGAGCTCGACCACCCGGTGATGCAGGCGGGCCTGGCCGCGTTCGAACGCTTCACCGTGCACACCGAGGACGGTGCGCGCTGGCTGGAGGCCTGCCAGTCCCCGGTCTGGGACACCTGCCTGGCCGCCATCGCGCTGGTCGACGCCGGCCTGCCGGGCGACCACCCGGCGGTGCTGAAGGCGACCGACTGGATGCTCGGCGAGGAGATCAGAACCAAGGGCGACTGGTCGGTCCAGCGTCCGCAGCTGGAGCCCGGCGGCTGGGCCTTCGAGTTCCACAACGACACCTACCCGGACATCGACGACACCGCCGAGGTGGTGCTGGCGCTGCGCCGGGTCAAGCACCCGGAGCCGGCCAAGGTGGACGGCGCGGTCCACCGCGGCGTCGAGTGGAACCTCGGCATGCAGTCCAAGAACGGTGCCTGGGGCGCCTTCGACGTGGACAACACCAGCACCCTGCCCAACAAGCTGCCGTTCTGCGACTTCGGCGAGGTGGTCGACCCGCCGTCGGCCGACGTCACCGCCCATGTGGTGGAGATGCTGGCCGAGGTCGGCAAGGCGGACGACCCGCGCACCCGCCGGGGCGTCGAGTGGCTGCTGAAGAACCAGGAGGCCGAGGGCTCCTGGTTCGGCCGCTGGGGCACCAACTACATCTACGGCACCGGTTCGGTGGTGCCGGCCCTGGTCGCCGCCGGGGTGCCGGAGTCCGACCCGGCGATCCGGCGCGCGGTGCGCTGGCTGGAGGAGCGGCAGAACCAGGACGGCGGTTGGGGCGAGGACATGCGCTCCTACGAGGACCCGGAGAAGTGGTCCGGGCGCGGCGACTCCACCGCCTCGCAGACCGCCTGGGCGCTGATGGCGCTGCTGGCGGCGGGCGAAGGCCCGGGCGGCCGGTTCGCACCGCAGGACGGCCGCGGCACCGCCGCGGTCGAACGCGGCGTGCGCTGGCTGGCGGCCACCCAGTTGGCCGAGGGCAGCTGGGACGAACCGCAGTTCACCGGGACCGGCTTCCCGTGGGACTTCTCGATCAACTACCACCTCTACCGGCTGGTCTTCCCGGTCACCGCGCTCGGTCGCTACCTGCACGGCAACCCCGTGCTGGGCGATCCCCGGAGGGCCACGTGAACCGTCCTCTGCTCGTGCTGTGCGCGCTGGCGCCCGAGGAGTGGGCGCTGCGCGGCGGCGACTGGGCGAACGCCCTGGGTGGTCCGGCGGTGCTGGCGCGCACCGGCATGGGCCCGGAGCGGGCCGCACGGACCGTCAGCACCCTGCTGGCGGCCGGGCCACAGGCCTACGGCGCGGTGCTGATGACCGGATTCTGCGCCGCCTCGGCGCCGGGAACAAGACCGGGCGAGGTGATTGTTGCCGACAGGGTGCACTCCGCCTCGGGATGTTCAACTGCTACCCGGTTGCCCGATGTTCTCGCCCAGGCCCTGCGGGGCCTGGGTCTCGGTGTGCGCGTCGGAGCGCTCCACACGGCCGACCACGTGGTGCGCGGCCACGAACGCCGCGTCCTGCACCGGGCCGGGGTGACGGCGGTGGACATGGAGTCCGCCGCGGTCCTCGACCGACTGCCCGACGGTCTGCCGGTGGCGGCCGTGCGGGTGGTGGTCGACACGCCCGAGCGCGAGTTGCTCCGTCCGGGGACGATCCCGGCGGGCCTGCGCGCCTTCCGTACCCTGCGGGCCACCGTGCCCGCACTGCTCGGCTGGCACCGCGCCGTCAGCGGCGCCGCAGTCGGCACCACGCACCTCCGTTCGATACCGGAGCCGTCAGATTTGTTCCCGATGACCCACTCTTCCCTGCCGACGCTCCCTCAGGAGGCGAGCTAGCCATGGCAATGCCGCTGCGCCAGACCGTGCGGGTTGGTACCTATCTCATGCAGCAGAAGCTCATCAAGCGGCGGGAGAAGTTTCCCCTGATCGTGGAGCTGGAGCCGCTTTTCGCCTGCAACCTCGCCTGCGAGGGCTGTGGCAAGATCCAGCACCCCGCCGGGGTGCTCAAGCAGCGGATGCCGGTCGCCCAGGCGGTCGGCGCGGTCCTGGAGTCCGGGGCCCCGATGGTCTCCATCGCCGGTGGCGAGCCGCTGATGCACCCGCAGATCGACGAGATCGTCCGTCAGCTGGTGGAGAAGCGCAAGTACGTCTTCCTCTGCACGAACGCGCTGCTGATGCGCAAGAAGCTGGACAAGTTCACTCCTTCGCCGTACTTCACCTTCACGGTGCACATCGACGGGCTGCGCGAGCGGCACGATGAGTCGGTGGCCAAGGAGGGGACCTTCGACGAGGCGGTCGCCGCGATCAAGGAGGCCAAGCGGCGCGGCTTCCGGGTGACCACCAACAGCACCTTCTTCAACACCGACACCCCCCAGACGATCATCGAGGTGCTCGACTACCTCAATGACGAGCTGAAGGTGGACGAGATGATGATCTCCCCTGCCTACGCTTACGAGAAGGCTCCCGACCAGGAGCACTTCCTCGGTGTCGAGCAGACCAGGGAGCTCTTCCGCAAGGCCTTCGCCGGCGGCAACCGCCGTCGCTGGCGGCTCAACCACAGCCCGCTCTTCCTGGACTTCCTGGAGGGCAAGGTCGACTTCGAGTGCACCGCCTGGGGCATCCCCAACTACTCCCTCTTCGGGTGGCAGCGCCCCTGCTACCTGATGTCGGACGGGTATGTGCCGACCTACCGGGAGCTGATCGAGAAGACCGACTGGGCCAAGTACGGGCGGGGCAAGGATCCGCGCTGTGAGAACTGCATGGCGCACTGCGGCTACGAGCCGACCGCCGTGCTGGCCACCATGGGTTCGCTCAAGGAGTCGATCCGGGCGGCCCGGGAGACGGTGGGCGGCACTCGCTGAGTCGGCGCGCCCGGCGCGCGTGCAGGAGCGCGCGCCGGGCCCGACCATGGCAATCAGCACCATGGCATCAAGACCACCGCACAGCAAGGATGAGTCAACTCATGACCGCGATCTCGCTCGGCCTTCCCTCGCTGCCACTCAAGCCGCTCGCCATCCGGCGGATCTCCCGTCAGATCATGGTCGGCAACGTTCCGGTCGGCGGCGACGCCCCGGTCTCGGTGCAGTCGATGACCACCACGCTGACCTCGGACGTGAACGCGACGCTGCAGCAGATCGCGCAGCTGACGGCGTCGGGCTGCCAGATCGTGCGGGTCGCCGTGCCGTCCCAGGACGACGCGGACGCGCTGCCGATCATCGCGAAGAAGTCGCAGATCCCGGTGATCGCCGACATCCACTTCCAGCCGAAGTACGTGTTCGCGGCGATCGACGCCGGCTGTGCGGCGGTGCGCGTGAACCCGGGCAACATCAAGGCCTTCGACGACAAGGTCGGCGAGATCGCCAAGGCGGCCAAGGCCGCCGGGACCCCGATCCGGATCGGCGTCAACGCCGGCTCGCTGGACAAGCGGCTGCTGGAGAAGTACGGCCGGGCCACCCCCGAGGCGCTGGTGGAGTCCGCGCTGTGGGAGTGCTCGCTCTTCGAGGAGCACGACTTCCGCGACATCAAGATCTCGGTCAAGCACAACGACCCGGTCGTGATGATCAACGCCTACCGGCAGCTCGCGGCGGCCTGCGACTACCCGCTGCACCTCGGTGTCACCGAGGCGGGGCCGGCCTTCCAGGGGACCATCAAGTCGGCGGTGGCCTTCGGCGCGCTGCTGGCCGAGGGCATCGGCGACACCATCCGGGTCTCGCTGTCCGCGCCTCCGGCCGAGGAGGTCAAGGTCGGGATCCAGATCCTGGAGTCGCTGAACCTGCGTCAGCGGGGCCTGGAGATCGTCTCCTGCCCGTCCTGCGGCCGCGCCCAGGTGGACGTCTACAAGCTCGCCGAGGAGGTCACCGCCGGCCTGGAGGGCATGGAGGTGCCGCTGCGCGTCGCGGTCATGGGCTGTGTGGTGAACGGTCCGGGTGAGGCCCGCGAGGCCGACCTCGGGGTGGCCTCGGGCAACGGCAAGGGGCAGATCTTCGTCAAGGGCGAGGTGATCAAGACGGTGCCCGAGTCCAAGATCGTCGAGACCCTGATCGAGGAGGCGATGCTGCTCGCCGAGCAGCATCTGGCCCAGGGCGGCGCTACCGGCGTACCCGCGGTGATCGCGGCAGGCTGAACCCAAATCGAGAGGTGGAGTCATGTCACTGCTGTCCTCCGTCAACGGGCCGGCCGACCTCAAGCGGCTACCGGCCACCCGGCTGCCCCAGTTGGCCCAGGAGATCCGGGACTTTCTGATCGAGGCCGTCTCCCGCACCGGCGGCCATCTCGGCCCCAACCTCGGTGTGGTCGAGCTGACCATCGCGCTGCACCGGGTCTTCGACTCGCCGCGTGACCGGATCCTCTTCGACACCGGCCACCAGACCTATGTACACAAGCTGCTGACCGGCCGTCAGGACTTCAGCCGGCTGCGCGCCAAGGGCGGGCTGTCCGGCTATCCCTCACGGGCCGAGTCCGAGCACGACGTGATCGAGAACTCGCACGCGTCCACCGTGCTCAGCTACGCCGACGGGATCGCCAAGGCGCACCAGATCCAGGGCCGCCGGGACCGGCAGACCGTCGCGGTGATCGGCGACGGCGCGCTCACCGGCGGGCTGGCCTGGGAGGCGCTGAACAACATCGCCGAGGCCCAGGACCGTCCGCTGGTCATCGTGGTCAACGACAACGAGCGCTCCTACGCCAAGACCATCGGCGGACTGGCCAACCACCTGGCCACACTGCGCACCACCCAGGGCTACGAGCGCTTCCTGGCCTGGGGCAAGGAGGCGCTGCAGCGCACCCCGGTGGTCGGCCAGCCGATCTTCGAGGCGCTGCACGGCGCCAAGAAGGGGTTCAAGGACTCCTTCGCGCCGCAGGGCATGTTCGAGGACCTGGGCCTGAAGTACGTCGGCCCGATCGACGGGCACGACATCGCCGCCGTGGAGTCCGCGCTGCGCAAGGCCCGCGGCTTCGGCGGCCCGGTGATCGTGCACTGCCTGACCGTCAAGGGCCGCGGCTACCGCCCGGCCGAGCTGGACGAGGCGGACCGGTTCCACGCGGTCGGCGCGATGGACCCGTACACCTGCCTGCCGATCTCGCCGAGCGGCGGCACCTCCTGGACCTCGGTCTTCGGCGAGGAGATGCTCGCGATCGGCGCGCAGCGCCCCGACGTGGTGGCGATCACCGCCGCGATGCTCCAGCCGGTCGGCCTGGCGGCGTTCGCCAAGGCCTTCCCGCAGCGGATCTTCGACGTCGGCATCGCCGAGCAGCATGCCGTCACCAGCGCGGCGGGTCTTGCCACCGGCGGGCTGCACCCGGTGGTCGCGGTCTACGCGACCTTCCTCAACCGGGCCTTCGACCAGGTCCTGATGGACGTCGCGTTGCACAAGCTGGGCGTCACCTTCGTCCTCGACCGGGCCGGTGTGACCGGGAACGACGGCGCCTCGCACAACGGCATGTGGGACATGTCGGTGCTCCAGGTGGTCCCCGGACTGCGGCTGGCCGCGCCGCGCGACGCCGAGCAGCTCAAGGCGCAGCTGCACGAGGCGCTGGAGGTCGACGACGCGCCGACCGTGGTCCGCTTCCCGAAGGGGGAGGTCGGCCCGGTGGTGCCGGCCGTCGAGCAGCTCGGCGGGGTCGACGTGCTGCAGCGCACCCAGGTGCCTGGCCGGACCGGGCAGCAGATCCTGCTGGTCTCGGTGGGCACCATGGCGACCGCCTGCCTGGACGCCGCCGCGCTGCTCACCGCTGACGGGTTCGCCACCACGGTGGTCGACCCGCGCTGGGTCAAGCCCGTGGACCAGGCGCTCGTCCAGCTCGCCGCCGAACACACCCTGGTGGTCACCGTCGAGGACAACGGCCGGGCCGGCGGCGTCGGCGCGGCGCTCGCCCAGGCGCTGCGCGACGCCGAGGTGGACACCCCGCTGCGCGACCTCGGCCTGCGCCAGGAGTTCCTTGACCACGCGAGCCGCGGCGAGATCATGGAGGAGGCCGGTCTGACCGGCACCGGGATCGCCGCCCAGGCCGCCGCCTTCGCCAAGCACCTGCTGACCGACCGAGGAGTGAACGAGCCCCGTGCCAGCTGACCGCCCCGCCAACCCTCTGGACCTCGCCGCCCTGCTCGCCGAGCGCGGCGGCGAGCGGTACGAGCTGCACGCCCGGTACCTCAACCCGCAGCTGCCCCGGATGCTGCACACCATCGGCTTCGACAAGACCTACGACCGTGCGAGCGGCGCGTACTTCTACGACGCCGAGGGCAACGAGTACCTCGACATGCTGGCCGGCTTCGGCATCTTCGCGCTGGGCCGCCACCACCCGGTGGTCCGCGACGCGGTCCAGCAGGTGATGGACCTCGACCTGCCCGACCTGACCCGGTTCGACTGCCCGCCGCTGCCCGGTCTGCTGGCCGAGCGCCTGCTCGGCTTCGCTCCCGGCCTGGACCGGGTCTTCTTCGGCAACAGCGGCACCGAGGCGGTGGAGACGGCGCTCAAGTTCGCCCGCTACGCCACCGGCCGCAAGCGGATCATCTACTGCGACCACGCCTTCCACGGCCTGACCACCGGATCGCTCTCGGTCAACGGCGAGAGCGGCTTCCGCAAGGGCTTCGACCCGCTGCTGCCGGACACCGCGATCCCGCTGGGCGACCTCGGCGCGCTCCAGCGCGAACTGCGCAAGGGCGACGTGGCGGCGCTGATCGTCGAGCCGATCCAGGGCAAGGGCGTGCACGCGCCCCCGCCCGGCTGGCTGCTCGCGGCCCAGGAGCTGCTGCACGCGAACAAGGCGCTGCTGATCTGCGACGAGGTGCAGACCGGCATCGGCCGCACCGGCGCCTTCTTCGCCTACCAGGACGAGGAGGGCGTGCAGCCCGACCTGGTCTGCGCGGCCAAGGCGCTGTCCGGCGGCTATGTGCCGATCGGCGCCACGCTCGGCAAGAACTGGATCTTCGAGAAGGTCTACTCCTCGATGGAGCGGGTGCTGGTGCACTCGGCCAGCTTCGGTTCCAACGCCCAGGCGATGGCGGCCGGCCTGGCCACCCTGCAGGTGATGCAGGACGAGAAGGTGGTGGAGAACGCCCGGGTGGTCGGCGACCTGTTCCGCTCCCGGCTGGCCGCGCTCAGCGAGAAGTACGAGCTGCTGGCCGAGGTGCGCGGGCGCGGGCTGATGATCGGCATCGAGTTCGGCCGGCCCAGGTCGCTCAAGCTGCGCACCGGCTGGACGGCGCTGCAGGCCGCCCGCAAGGGCCTGTTCGCCCAGATGGTGGTGGTCCCGCTGCTGCAGCGGCACCGGATCCTCACCCAGGTCTCCGGTGACCACCTCGAGGTGATCAAGCTGATCCCGCCGCTGATCATCACCGAGCGCGAGGTGGACCGCTTCGTGGACGCGTTCAGCGAGGTGATGGACGACGCGCACCGCGGCAGCGGGCTGATGTGGGACTTCGGCAGGACGCTGGTCAAGCAGGCGGTCGGCAGCCGCTGAGGCTCACAGCTCGACCCGGCGGCGGCGGATCACGATGTAGAGGTCGACCGCCGCGAAGACGGTCAGCGCGAAGCAGAAGACCGCGAAGCCGATCAGGGTGCCCCGACTGGGCACGCTGGTCGGCTTCGCCAGCGCGGCGAAGTACGCGAAGGCGGCGGTGGCCAACGCGAAGAACGGGGTGAAGAGCACCGAGAGCAGGAAACGCAGCTTGAGGTCGCTGCGGGCGAACCGCGGCTCCGTCCCGCTGCGCCACCGGCGCGGTGTGGTCGCATAGCGCATGCCGGTCCCACCTTCCTCACGTCAGCGAGGTACCCGGACCATTCCAGGCTAATCCGGAGGTACCCTCGTGGACCGAGGCATTGGCCCCCGCTTCAGGGGCGCGGCGAAGGGATGACCGGCGTGAGCATCGCGGTGTGCACCATCTGCACCGGGACCGGGCGGTTGGCCGGCCTGCAGTGTCGGACCTGCAAGGGCACCGGCACCACCGAGCGGGACGGCGGTGGCAACTGTTTCCTGTGCAACGGCACCGGCACGTACACCCGCTACCGGGTGTCCGCGGACGGCAGCAAGCAGGCCTACCGCGAGGAGCCGTGCCGGACCTGCGACGGCACCGGAACGATCACCGCCGGCCACCCGGTGGATGCTTGACCGTCCCTCAGCTCGCTCTTTCTGATGTACGGTCAAGACGCTACCGTGGACGTACTCTTCGTACCCGATGCGAGGTCGTCATGGTCGCCACCGTCACCTACTCCCGGTACTGCGCGTCCTGCGGTACCCCGGTGTCCGAGGGGCCGGAGGGCGGGTACGTGTGCGGGGCCTGTTTCCACGTGGTGGAGCCGCTCGGGGCGGACGAGGCCCGCAAGGCGCGGCGCGCCGAGCGGGCCGCCATGGTCGCGGAGGCGGCCCGGCTGCGGGCACTCACGCAGTACCACTAGCGCCGGTTACTTCTTGCGGCCCACCGCCGCGTAGCCCGGCGCCCAGACCTCGGCCGCCTCGGCGGACTCCGGCCGCCACTTCGGCAGCACCACCAACCCGGGCTCGGCCAGCTCCAGGCCCGCGACCAGCCGCTCGAGCTGTTCCCGGGTGCGCGGGCTGACCTGCGCGGTGGCCTTCCGGTAGATCTCCTTGCCGGCCTCCGCACGGGCCGGCGGGTCGAAGTCGGCGGTGGCGTGCGACAGGATCAGGTAGCTGCCCGGCGCCAGCGCGTCCAGCAGGGTCGCCACGATCCCGTACGGGTCCTGCTCCTCGTCCACGAAGTGCAGCACCGCGACCAGCATCAGCGCGATCGGACGGTCGAAGTCCAGGGCCTCGCGCACCCGCGGATCGGCCAGGATCTCGGCGGGATCGCGCAGGTCGGCCTGGATCACGCTGGTCGCGCCGTGCCCGGGGCCGGCCATCAGGGCCCGGGCGTGCGCCAGCACGATCGGGTCGTTGTCGATGTAGACCACCCGGGCCTGCGGGGCGACCTGCTGCGCCACCTCGTGGGTGTTGCCCGCGGTGGGGATGCCGGTGCCGATGTCGAGGAACTGGTCGATGCCCTGGTCCGCGACGAAGCGCACCGCCCGCTGCAGGAAGGCGCGGTTGGCCTTGGCCGCGCCCGGGGTCTGCGGGGCGACCGCGATCACCTTCTCGGCCGCCGCGCGGTCGGCCGGGAAGTTGTCCTTGCCGCCGAGGAAGTAGTTGTAGATCCGGGCCGGGTGCGGGATCTCCGGGCGCAGGTCGGTGGCCGGGTGCGGCTCCTCCGTCCAGTCCTGCGCCATCCAGGTGGTGTCGTTCTCCATCGCCTGCTCCCGCCTTCGTGCATTGGTATGGCAGCAGCATAGACAGCAGCCGATCAGGTGTACGACGGTTCGTCAGTTTGTCGACAGCAGCTCGGCGGTGGCCCGGTCGGCTGGGAGGAAGGCCTCCAGACGCAGTTCGGCCAGCGCGACCTCGGTGGCGGTGGCGAAGGTGGTGACGGTGGTGATCAGCCGCAGCTCGCCGCGCGGGGTGCGCAGCCGCAGCGGGACGGCGAAGCCGAGGGTGCCCTCGCTGCCGCCGTCCGCGGGGACGAACGGGGCGAGCTCGGCGGCCAGTTCGGCGAGTCCGCCACCCGGGTCCTGCCGGGCGGCCCGCTCCAGGCCGAGCAGGACGTGGCGGCCCCAGGCGGGCAGGTTGGCGATCCGGGCGGCCAGACCGCGCGGGTGCAGGGCGAGGCGGTAGACGTTGAGCGGCTCCGCCAGCAGCTCGTCCGCCGCGCCCTCGGTGAGCAGCGCGAAGGCCGGGTTGGCCGCGACCAGATTGCCGTGCCGGTCCACCACCAGGGCCGGGTAGGGCAGATGGCCGGTCAGCACGGCGTCCAGCGCCTCCCGGACGGCGGCCAGTTCGGGCGCCTGCAGCGGCCGGTCGGGGTAGGCGGGTGCGTAACCGGCCGTCAGCAGCAGCTCGTTGCGCTCGCGCAGCGGCAGCTCCAGGGACTCGGCCAGCCGGACCACCATCGCCCGGCCCGGCTCCGAGCGGCCGGTCTCCATGAAGCTGACGTGCCGCTGGGTGGTGCCGGCCCGGAGCGCCAGATCCAGCTGGCTGAGTCGGCGTTGGACACGGCGCTCGCGCAGGGCGGTGGGGAACTCCATGGCTCCGTTCTACGGGCCGGGCCGGGGAATCGCCATTCCCGGCAGGGAATTGTGGCCGGTCCCGGGCGCTCGGCAGGCTGGCGGGCATGGAGATACGAACCGGAGTGGTACTGCCGACCGCCGGCGCGCAGTGGGGCGAGAAGCTGGACCTGCCCGCGCTGATCGACTTCGCGGTGGACGCGGAGGAGCTGGGATACGACGCGGTCTGGGCGGGGGACACCCTGCTGCGCCCGGTGGCCGATCCGCTGACCACCCTGGCGGCGGTCGCGGCCCGCACCGAGCGGGTCGGGATCGGCACCGCGGCGCTGCTGCCCGCCTTCCGCCGCCCGGTGCAGGCGGCCCGCGAGCTCGCCACCCTCGACCTGCTCAGCACCGGACGGCTCACCGTGACGGTCGGCGCCGGCTTCCCCGGCCGATCGGAGCGCGAGTACGCCGCCACCGAGGTGCCCTGGGCCCGGCGGTTCGCCCGGCTGGACGAGACGGTCGCGCTCTGGCGGCAGCTGTGGAGCACCGAGGGGCCCTCACAGTTCCACGGCACCGTGCTCCGGCTGGACGACATCCCCGAGAGCCTGGCCCCGCACCGCCCCGGCGGCCCGCCGATCTGGCTCGGTGGCTTCACCCCGGCCGCCTTCCGTCGCACCGGCCGGCTCTACGACGGCTGGCTGCCCTACCCGCCGCAGGCCGCCGACTACGCCGCCGGCCTGGCTGCCGTCCGGGCGGCCGCGACCGAGGCGGGGCGCCCGGCCGAGGCCGTCGCACCCGCGCTCTTCGTCACCGTGCTGCTCACCGACGCCGCAGACGGCGGCCGCGCCGAACTCGACGCCTACTGCCGGGCGAGCTACCGACTGCCGGTCGAGGTGGTGGAGACCATCCAGCTGGTGGTGTCCGGCACCCCCGAGCGGGTACTGGCCGCGCTGAACGGGCATCTGGCCGCCGGCGCACGCCAGTTGCTGATCCGGATCGCCGGCCTGGACATCCACACCCAGCGCACCCAGTTGCGTCGGATCGCGGAGCTGAAGCCCGCTCTGATCAGCGGCCAAATACGTAGCGTCCCTGGTCAGCAGCTCGACGAGGTGACCAGGGACGCTACGTAGGACGAACTAGTCGAGCGGGCCACCGGCGACGTAAATCACCTGGCCGCTGACGAAGCCCGCACCCTCGCTGGCGAGGAAGGAGATGGTGTGCGCGATGTCCTCGGGCACACCCACCCGGTTGACCGGGATCTGGGTGGCGGCGGCCTGCTTGAAGGCCTCGAACTCCATGCCGACCCGGGCCGCGGTGGCGGCCGTCATGTCGGTGGCGATGAAGCCCGGGGCCACCGCGTTGGCGGTGATGCCGAACTTGCCCAGCTCGATCGCCAGGGTCTTGGTGAAGCCCTGCAGGCCCGCCTTGGCGGCCGAGTAGTTCGCCTGGCCGCGGTTGCCCTGGGCCGAGGAGGAGGAGAGGTTGACGATCCGGCCGAACCCGGCGTCCACCATGTGCTTCTGCACCGCGCGGGTCATCAGGAAGGCGCCGCGCAGGTGCACGTTCATCACGGTGTCCCAGTCGGCGGCGGACATCTTGAAGAGCAGGTTGTCGCGGAGCACGCCGGCGTTGTTGACCAGGACGACGGGTGCGCCGAGCTCGGCCGCGATCCGGTCCACGGCCGCCTGGACCTGGGCCTCGTCTGAGACGTCCGCGCCCACCGCGAGGGCCCGGCCGCCGGCCGCGACGATCTTCTCCACGGTGTCCTTGCCCGCCGACTCCTCCAGGTCGACCACGGCCACGGCGTAACCGTCGGCGGCCAGCCGCAGCGCGGTGGCGGCACCGATACCGCGGGCGGCACCGGTGACGACGGCGACCTTCGGGGTGCTGGTCTGCTCGGTCATGCGTAGTACTCGTCTCTCTCGGTTCAGGGGTGCAGCTACCCTACCGACGAGTAGTTAGTGGGGCCAGAGCCTCGCCGAGCGGATCGGTCAAGTCGGCCGCACGGGACGAAATACCACAAGTACACCGAACATCCGTCTACTATCTGCCCCTGCCTGCCGCACGGGGGGCTCCGTTTGTATAGTGTGCGCCAGCAGCCGTCGGCTGCACGGCGGAGCTCCCCTCGAAACGGGTCGACATCACTGCGGTTGGTGCCGGTCCCACCGGGGGAGGCCAGCACGCCGCTACTGCCCCGCCCGGGTGTCCCACAGCACGCCGGGTGTGACATCAGGACGGATTCATGGTGCTGGGGGAGATCCCGACGACCCGTGTGCCCGGACGGCTTCAGCAGTCGCCCGGCCACCTCATCCGCGTGACCCAGCAGGTCCACACCCGGCTGTGGTCCGAACATGTCGGAGCCGAACTGACGGCTCCTCAGTTCGCGGTCCTGCTCGCGCTCGCTCTCGAACCGGGCGCCGACCAGCGCACCGTCGGGGAACGCGCCTCGCTGGACAAGGCGACGATGGCCGAGATGGTCGCTCGGCTGGTACGGCGTGGCCTGGTGCTGCGCCGACGCGATCCGGCGGACGGCCGGCGCAAACTGCTCGCGCTCTCGCAGAACGGCGCCCAGGCGGTGCGGGAGGCCACCGGCGGAGTGGTCCGGGTGCAGCGCACCCTGTTCGAACCGCTCAGCTCCGACGAGCAGCTCGAACTGGTCCGGGTCCTGGCCAAGATAGCCAGGCTGGAACCGGCCGCGGTCGCCGCACTGACCGACACCCGACCGCTGCTGGATGCGCAGCGCGCGGTCGGCTACCTGATCCGGGTCGGCCAGCAGGTGCACACCAAGCTCTGGTCCGAGCACGTGGGATCGGAGCTGACGGCGCCTCAGTTCGCCGTGCTGGACGCGCTGGAGACCGAGCCGGGCGCCGACCAGCGCACGGTCGGCGAACTGGCCTCGCTGGACAAGGCGACGATGGCCGAGATGGTCAGCCGGCTGGTCCGGCGCCAGCTGGTGCTGCGCCGCCGCGACCCCTCGGACGGCCGGCGCAACCTGCTCTCGCTCTCGCCCACCGGTCAGGAGCTGCTGCACAGCGCCGCCGCCGGGGTGGCCGAGGTGGAGCGGCTGCTGCTCGAACCGTTGGAGGCCGCCGAGCACCAGCGGGTGCTGGTGCTGCTCGGCAAGGCGGCCCGACTCTCGCCGGTGGCGTAACGATTCGCCTGTTCGGCCCTGGTCACAAGCCCTGTGGGCGCCCCTCGACAAGGGGCGCCCACAGGGTTTTTCACTGACTGGCGGTCAGTTCACCGGTTCCGGTTCGGGTTCCGGTCCGAGCTCTCGGGCTCAGTTCCAGTCGAAGCCCGTCGGGTCCGGGCCCAGCCGCCGGCCGGTGGCGGTCTCGGCGATCGCGGCGAGGTCCTCCGCGTCCAGCTCGAAGCCGGCCACGTCCAGGTTCTCCCGGATCCGGGACGGGGTGACCGACTTCGGGATCGCGATCACGCCGATCTGCAGGTGCCAGCGGAGCACCACCTGCGCCACCGTCCGGCCGTGCTTGGCCGCGATCTTGGCCAGCGCCGGCTCGCCGAGCAGCTCCTTGCCCTGGCCCAGCGGGCTCCACGCCTCGGTGGCGATGCCGTGCTGGGCGTGGAAGGCGCGCAGCTCCTGCTGCGGGAAGTGCGGGTGCAGCTCCACCTGGTTGACCGCCGGAACCACCGAGGTGGTCTCGAAGAGCTGGGTCAGCTCGGCCTGGCCGAAGTTGGAGACGCCGATCGCCCTGGTCCGGCCGCCGGCCAGCAGCTCCTCGAAGGCCTGCCAGATGTTCGCGAAGCTGCCGTGCATCGGGCGCGGCCAGTGGATCAGGTAGAGGTCGAGGTAGTCGGTGCCGAGCTTGTCCAGCGAGGCGTCGAACTCGCGCAGCACGGCGTCCCGCCCGGCCTGGCCCGACCAGTCGCGCTTCCCGCTGTTCCACAGCTTGGTGGTGAGGAAGAGCTCCTCGCGCGGAACCCCGGCCTGCCGGATGCCGAGGCCGGTGCCGACCTCGTTCTCGTAGATGGTGGCGGTGTCGATACTGCGGTAGCCGGCCTCGACGGCGGTGCGGACGGCGGCCGAGGCCTCCTCGTCCGGGACCTGCCAGACGCCGAAACCGAGCTGCGGCATGGCGAGACCGTTGTTCAGGGTGATGCTGGGGATGGTGCTCACGAGAAGGGGTGCCCTTCGAGGTTGTCCAGTAGTGCTCCATGGACAACAAAGCGGGCGCGTAATTCTTCCCGAGGGTCCGGCGCCGCCACTCCTGCGGGGGACAGTACGTACTCCGTCCGGGGCACCTGCTGGCGGATCGGCTGATCTTCCGTCGGATCGGCGCGCAGACTGCCCCTGTGACCAAGAACCCGGACAGTTCGTTCTCCGGTCGGAAGCGGCCGAGCGATATCGCGGGCATCCCGACCAGGGTTGTTGTCGGCGTGGTGGTGGGCGCCCTGGCGCTCTGGTTCCTGCTGGCCAATCTCGAGCGGGTGAAGATCCAGTTCTGGGTCTTCACCGTGACCGCGCCGCTGTGGATCGCGCTCGCCGCGACCCTGCTGATCGGCGCGGTGCTCGGCTATCTGTTCAAGGGCCGCCGCGACAACCGCTAGCACCGGTCCGGCCGGCACGCGTCCGGCCGGCACCGGCCCGTAAGGCCAAGGGGAGGGGACCAGGTGACCAGCGCGTCTTTCACCCCGCTGATCCAGCTCAGCGGGGTCAACAAGCACTTCGGTGCGCTGCACGTGCTGCAGGACATCGAACTCACCGTCGGCCGTGGCGAGGTGGTGGTGGTGATCGGCCCGTCCGGCTCCGGCAAGTCCACCCTCTGCCGGGCGATCAACCGGCTGGAGCCGATCGAGAGCGGCATCATCACCATCGACGGGCAGCCGCTGCCGGCCGAGGGCAAGGGGCTGGCCCGGCTGCGCGCCG
This sequence comes from Kitasatospora azatica KCTC 9699, assembly GCF_000744785.1. Classification (NCBI taxonomy): domain Bacteria; kingdom Bacillati; phylum Actinomycetota; class Actinomycetes; order Kitasatosporales; family Streptomycetaceae; genus Kitasatospora; species Kitasatospora azatica. The sequence goes on from NZ_JQMO01000003.1 coordinate 5,657,042, forward strand.
AGGTCGGCATGGTCTTCCAGTCCTTCAACCTCTTCGCCCACAAGACGGTGCTGCAGAACGTGACGCTGGCCCAGCTGAAGGTCCGTCGGCGCGGCCGCGAGGAGGCCGAGGCCAAGGGCCGCGCGCTGCTGACCAGGGTCGGCCTGGCCGACCAGGCCGACAAGTACCCGGCCCAGCTCTCCGGCGGGCAGCAGCAACGGGTGGCGATCGCCCGGGCGTTGGCGATGGACCCGAAGGCGCTGCTGTTCGACGAGCCGACCTCGGCGCTCGACCCCGAGATGATCAACGAGGTGTTGGACGTGATGCGCGCTCTGGCGGCCGAGGGCATGACCATGGTGGTGGTCACCCACGAGATGGGCTTCGCCCGGGCCTCCGCCAACCGCGTGGTCTTCATGGCCGACGGACGGATCGTCGAGGACCGCAGACCGGAGGAGTTCTTCGCCAACCCGGAGAGCGAACGCGCCCGGGACTTCCTCTCCAAGATCCTCAAGCACTGAGGGGCGGCCGTGCGACGCCCCTTCGCCCTCCTGCTCCTGCTGCTGTTGATCGCCGCGCCGGTCTCCTGCGGCAAGCCCGGCAGCCCGCCCACCAAGGGCCCGCAGCCCAGCAGCCTGCCCAGCTACCAGGTCGCCGCCGGCCCCCCGGTCACCGGCTCGCCCACCCTGGACGCCGCGCGCGGCCGCGGCCACCTGGTGGTCGGCGCCAAGGAGGACCAGCCCTACCTGGGCCAGAAGGACCCGGCCAGCGGCGTCTACTCCGGCTTCGACATCGAGATCGCCAAGATGGTCGCCGCCGACCTCGGCTTCGGCCCCGGCCAGATCCAGTTCAAGACGATCGCCTCCGCCAACCGGGAGACCGCGCTGCAGAACGGCCAGGTCGACTACTACGTGGGCACCTACACCATCAACGACAACCGCAAGAAGCTGGTCGGCTTCGCCGGTCCGTACTTCGTCGCCGGGCAGGGCCTGCTGGTCCGCAAGAGCAACAACAGCATCAAGGGCCCGCAGGACCTGGCCGGCAAGACGGTCTGCTCGGCCTCCGGATCGACCCCCTACCAGCGGATCCAGAAGCAGTACCCGCAGGCCAAGCTGGTCGGCTACGACACCTACTCGGCCTGCGTGGACAACCTGGTCTCCGGTCAGGTGGACGCCGTCACCACCGACAACGCGATCCTGCAGGGCTACGCCGCCAAGGTGCCGGACGAGTTGAAGATCGCCGGACAGCCGTTCTCCACCGAGCCCTACGGCATCGGCACCCCGCACAACGACGCGGTGCTGCGCGGCGCCCTCGACGACGCGCTGGCGCACCACGAACAGAACGGCGACTGGAAGAAGGCCTACGACGCGACGCTCGGCCTGTCCGGCGTCCCGGCACCCACCCCGCCCCCGATCCAGCGGTACTGAGGAGCGGCCCGATGCACGTCCTGACCGCCAACTGGCACACCTACTGGCGCGGCTTCGTCGGCACCGTGGAGCTCACCGCAGTCAGCGCGGCCCTCGCGCTGGCGCTCGGGGTGCTGATCGCCGGCTTCCGGGTCTCGCCGGTCCCCGCGCTGCGCGCCTTCGGCACGGCCTGGGTCACCGTGCTGCGCAACACCCCGCTGACCCTGCTCTTCTTCATCGTGGTGCTCGGGCTGCCCCGGTTCGGCATCTCGCTGCCGTTCTTCACCTTCGCGGTGCTGGCACTCGGCTGCTACACCTCGGCCTTCATCTGCGAGGCGCTGCGCTCGGGCATCAACACCGTGCCGCTCGGCCAGGGCGAGGCCGCCCGCAGCCTGGGCATGACCTTCGGCCAGACCCTCTCGCTGGTGGTGCTGCCGCAGGCCGCCCGTGCGGTGATCGCCCCGGTCGGCAGCCTGCTGATCGCACTGGCGAAGAACTCGGCGATCGCCGGTTCGTTCAGCGTGATCGAACTGCTCGGCACCTACCGGACCATCAACGAGCTGGGCTACAGCATCATCTGGACCTTCGTCTGGATCGCGGTCGGCTACCTGGTCATCACCCTGACGATCAGCGCCGTCTTCAACCTGCTGGAACGACGACTGGCGGTGTCCCGATGACGACGGCGGTGCGCCACGCGGAGCCGAGCGCCAGCGCGCTCTACGACATCCCCGGCCCCAAGGCCCGCTCCAGGCACCGGCTGTACAGTCTGCTCGCGCTGCTGGCGATCGCCGGACTGCTCGCCTGGGTGGGCTACCAGCTGGTCAACACCGGGCAGTTCAGCTACGCCAAGTGGAATCCGTTCCAGTACATCGGGATCCAGAAGCTGCTCTGGCACGGTCTGCTCAACACGCTCAAGGCCTTCGGCCTCACGGTGCTGTTCGCGCTGCCGTTCGGTGCGCTCTTCGCCGCCGGGCGGCTCTCCGACCACCGGGTGGTGCGCTGGTTCTGCACCCTGGTGGTGGAGTTCTTCCGGGCCATGCCGCTGCTGGTGATGATCTTCTTCATCTTCGTCGCGATGAAGGTGCAACCGCTCTGGGCACTGGTCGCCGGACTGACCCTGTACAACGGCTCGGTGCTGGCCGAGGTCTTCCGGGCCGGGGTGCTGGCCGTCCCCAAGGGGCAGAAGGAGGCGGCCTTCGCGCTCGGGATGCGCAAGACCCAGGTGATGTCCTACGTGCTGGTGCCGCAGGCCAACCGGGCGATGCTGCCGAGCATCATCAGCCAGCTGGTGGTGGCGCTCAAGGACACCTCGCTCGGCTTCCTGATCACCTATGAGGAGTTCCTGCACGCGGGCAAGTTGATCGCCACCAACCTCGACTACGACCTGCCGTTCATCCCGGTGGTGATGGTGATCGCGCCGATCTACATCGGGATGTGTCTGCTGCTCTCCTGGCTGGCCCACTGGGTCGAGCGGCGCGGACGGCGCAGTCCGCGGGTGAAGGGCGGGGCCCCGATGGCGACGGCGGACACCGAGCTGGGGCTGCCGCCGGAGGCTCAAGAATGATCACCGGAGGTTGGGGCATGTCCGGTTGCACCAACTACTGCTTATGATTCGGCCATGCTCGACTCGCGGCACATCCGGACCTTCCACGAAGTGGTCAACACTGGCTCGTACACCGCGGCGGCCCGCTCGCTCGGCTACACCCAGCCGGCCGTCACCCAGCAGATACGCGCCCTGGAACGAGAGGCCGGCGTCCCGCTCTTCGCCCGGGACGGGCGCCGGATGCGGCTCACCGAGGCCGGCGAGACGCTGGCCAGGCACGCCGGCGTCATCCTCGGCAACCTGGGCGCCGCCCAGCAGCAACTGCAGGCACTGGCCCGGCTACGAGCCGGCCGGGTGCGGCTCTGCGCCTTCCCCAGCGCCAACGCCACACTGGTCCCCGAGACGATGGCCCGGCTGCTCAACGACCACCCAGAGGTGCGGGTCGAGCTGCTGGAGGCCGAACCGCCGGACTCGCTGAACAAGCTGCTGGCCGGCGAGTGCGACATCGCGCTCGCCTTCAGCTATCCCGGCCTGCGCGCCGAACTTCCCGTTGACCTGGTGGAGATCAGGCTGATGGAGGACCTGCTGACGGTGCTGCTCCCGGTCGGCCACCCGCTCAGCCGCCGGCACGCGGTGCGACTCGCCGAGCTCGCCCAGGCCCGCTGGATCGCCGGCTGCGCCCGCTGCCGGGCCAACTTCCTGCACATCTGCGCCAACGAGGGCTTCGACCCGGACATCGTGGTCACCACCGACGACAACCTCGCGCTGCAGAGCCTGGTGGCCGCAGGCGTCGGGCTGGCGGTGGCGCCCTCGCTGGTGCTCTCCTTCCTCTGCCACCGGAAGGTCACCGGGCGGGCGCTGGAACCGCACGTCCGCCGGCAGGTCAGCGCCTACGTGCTGCGCGAGCACCTGCCGCTGCCGGCCACCGCGCTGGTGGTCGAGGCGCTGAAGGCCGCCGGGGCGGCCCGGGTCGGCTGCTGACGGTCCGTCGAGCGCCGGGCCCCCTGGCCCGGACTGGCGCTAGGAGAACGGATCGGGCTTGGCCGGCGCGGTGCCGGCTGCCGGAGTGGCGGCCGGGGCGGGCGTAGCGGGCTGCGGGGCGAAGGGGTCGAAGTCGTCCGGCGGGACCATCACCGGGGTGCCCTTGGTGGAGGCCGCCGGTTCCGCGGGCTGGGGGGCGAAGGGGTCGAAGTCGTCGGGCGGGACCATGACCGGAGTGCCCTTGGTGGGTGCGGGCGCGGCCGCCGGCTCCGCGGGCTGCGGGGCGAAGGGGTCGAAGTCGTCCGGCGGGACCATCACGGGAGTGCCCTTGCCCTTGCCCGGCGCCGCAGGCGCGGTGGTGGGCGCGGCCGCGCGCGCGGGAGCGGCGAACGAAGGGGGCGCGGGGCGATCGGGGGTGCCACGGGTGACGGTACCGAAGGGGTCCAGGGGCTGGTTCTTCATCACCGTGCCGAACGGGTCGAGCACCACGGGGGCGGGCTCGGGCTCAGCCGTGGGCGCCGGTGCCGGGGCAGCGGTGGTGGGGGCCGCCGCGGGCTCGGCGGCCTGCGGGGCGAAGGGGTCGAAGTCGTCCGGCGGGACCATGACGGGGGTGCCCTTGCCGGGCGCGGGCGTAGCCGCCAGCACCGGTGCGGGCTCGGGCGCCACCGGCGGTGCGCTCGGCGGCTGCTGAGGAGGCAGCGGCGGTTGCTGGGGCGGCGTCGGCGGCTGCGGCGGCGGAGGCGGCACCACCACCGGAGCGGGCGCCAGCACCGGAGCAGCCATCGGAGCGGGCGCCGGAGCAGGCGCCGGAGACGGCAGTGGAGACGGCAGTGGAGCGGGCAGCGGGGCAAGCGCCGGCGCGACCGGCAGGCTCGCCAGCGCCGCCCGGGCGTCGACGCCGTCCCAGCCGACCACCACGCTGCGCAGCAGGTCCGCGAAGACCGTCGCGTACAGCTCCCAGTCCTCCCCGTGCGTGGTCCCGAGCTGCACCGTGAGCAGCGAAAGGCCGTCCGGCAGCGGCATGAAGGCCTGCACCACCGAGGAGACCACCCAGCGCCGCGTGCCGTCCGCGGTCAGCGCGGCGGGCACCGCGCCGGTCCGCGCCTGGACCAGCACCACCGCCGGACCGGACGGCAGGATCACCGTCCACACCTCCGCCTGCGGGCGCGAAGTGGCCAGCTCGGCGGCGAGTTCGGCGACCGGGGTGCCGTCCCGGTGCAGGGCGATCACCAGCGAGGCGTTGCTCGGGCGCCCGTCGACCTCCAGCGCGGCCACACCGGCGAACCGCACGCCGGCCGCCGCGTGCTCGTCGGCCAGGGCGCCGGTCAGCACGGCCCAGTCCCGGCGCGCCGTGGTGGCGTCAGCGGCGAACAACTCCTCCGCCACCTCGCCGAGTTGCTCGGCCAAGGCCTGGTCGGTCCCACGCACCGTCAGGGCGTGGAAGGCGGCGGGCACGGTCAGCCGGACCTCGACGCCGCTGCCGGTGGCCAGTTCGGCGAGGCCCTGGGTGTGCCGGCCGGCGGCCAGTTCGGCCAGCGGGGCGGCGAAGGCGGGGCGCAGCCGGGCCGCCGAGGGCTCGGCGCTGACCGGCAGGTGGAAGGCGGCGGCCTCGGGCACGGCGTCGAGGGCGGCCGGCACGCCGCGCACCGGCGCCGGACCGTAGCGGGCGAGCAGGCGCTCGACGGTGGCCGGAGCGGCGGCGGACTGCTGCCGGGCCGCGCAGGACACCACACAGCCATGGCCGGGAATCGCGAGACGGCCGGGGCCGGACTGGGTGAGCCAGGTGTCGAAGAGCTCGGCCCGGGGAGTGCCGGTGCGCAGCGCCGTCACCGGATAGCGGGTCACCGCGGGGCCCAGCAGCGCCTCCGCCAGCGAGTCGAGCGTCGCCGACACCGCCTCGGCGGCAGCCCCGGCCGAGGCCGCCGCCATGCCCGTCAGGGTGGCCGCCCCATTCCCGTACCCGTCCTGCGCCATCCTCCGCCGCCCCCGATCGCCGTCCGTACTGTGCTGTTCCGCCCCGCTGTTGTATCAGACCGCGCCGTCTCCGCCGTCCGTCACCGTGGCGCCGCCGTTCGTCACCGGGGCCCCGCCCTCGGTCGCCAGGGTGCCGAGGGCCTCCGCCAGGCCCGGCACGGCCAGCAGGCCGATCAGGTCCTGGACCAGGCCGGCGGTCGGGGTGCCCGGGCGTTCGACGGTGAGGTAGCCGGTGAGGGCGGCGGCCAGTTCGGGCTCGCGGGCGGCGGTGACCACGAGGGCGGCGACGAAGTCCTGCACCAGCCGCCGGCGGACCGCCTCGCGCGGTTCGCGCTGCTGGTCGGCGAGCCAGGCCAGCGAGGTGATCTCGGCGTTGGCGATCCACACCCGAATGGTCAGCCGCAGCTGCGGGCTGGGCCGCTCCAAGGCCAGGTGGCCGAGGATCTGGTCGTGCGCGGCCTGCCGCACCTCGTCGATCACCGCGCTGGTCCCGGGGCTGGCGGCCACCGAGCCGCCCCGCAGCAGCGCGGCGAAGCCGGGACCGTGGCCGGCGACGTAGGCCAGGTAACGGTCCATCACCCGGTCGAGGCGCTCCGACAGCGCGCCGACCGGCGGCTCCTCGAAGCGGCCGGCCAGCTCGGCGGCGGCCCGGCGCAGCGACTCCTCGTAGATCGCCTGCTTGCCGGGGAAGTAGTGGTAGACCAGCGGCCGGGAGGCACCGGCGGCGGCCGCGATGTCGTCGATCGACACCTCCTCCGGCGGCCGGGCACTGAAGAGTTCCAGGGCGACGGCGATCAGCTGCTCGCGCCGCTCGTCCACGCTCAGCCGTCGGCGGGGCGGGGACTTGGGAGCCGCTGCGGGCGTTCGGGGGGCCATGGCCCAACCCTATCGAGCGGGCGACCGGGTCTGACGAAAGTCTGACGTCCGGGCTGCGCCCCTGTTCGTGCCCGGCCGGCGGGACGACAATTGCTGCTGTGAACGACAAAGCTCCGACCCGCGGCACGCCGGTCGGCCGACGGGTGATGCTCGGCATGATCGGACTCGGCGCCGCAGGGGTGGCCGCCGGGCCGGTGCTCTCCAGGGCGCTGGACTCGGTGCTGTCGAGCGTCTCGCAGCAGGACCCGACCGGGCTGACCGGCCTGCTGCCGAACTCGGGCGGCTTCCGCTACTACTCGGTGACCGGCCCGGTGGACGCGAAGAGCGCCACCGACTACCGGCTGACCGTCGACGGCCTGGTGGACCGTCCGGGCAGCTACACGCTGGCCGACCTGCGGGCGATGCCGCAGACCCGGATCGTCCACGACGTGCAGTGCGTGACCGGCTGGCGGGTCCCCGCCACCCCGTTCGAGGGGGTCCGGCTCGCCGACCTGCTGGATGCGGCCGGGGTCCGCTCCGGCGGCACCGCCGTGCACTTCACCTGCTTCGACGGCAGCTACAGCGAGAGCCTCACCCTCGACCAGGCCCGCCGCGACGACGTCCTGGTGGCGCTGCGGATGCAGGACCAGCCGGTGACCCACGACCACGGCGGCCCGGTGCGGCTCTACGTGGCGCCGATGTACTTCTACAAGTCGGCCAAGTGGCTCTCCGGCATCACCGTCACACCCACCGTCCAGACCGGCTACTGGGAGCACTACGGCTATGACACCGACGCCTGGGTGGGCAAGTCGAACGGGCGCGACGATGCCCCCACCAGCTGACCCGGCGGCGGCCGGCAGCGGGAAGTGGCTGCCCCGGTTCACCCGGGCCGAGCGCTGGGTGCACCGCTGCACCGCCGCGCTGATGCTCACCTGCATCGTCACCGCGGCCTGCCTCTACCTGCCGCAGCTGGCCGAACTGGTCGGCCGGCGCCGACTGGTGGTCGTGGTGCACGAGTGGGCGGGCCTGCTGCTGCCGGTGCCGCTGCTGCTCGGCCTGGCCTCCCGGGCGCTGCGCCGCGACCTCGGCCGGCTGAACCGGTTCGCGCCGTACGACCGGGAGTGGCTGCGCGGGGTGCTCTGGCGGACCTATCACCGCCCGGCCGGGAAGTTCAACGCCGGGCAGAAGCTCTACGCGGGCTGGATCGCGGGGGCGGTGGTGGTGATGCTCGGCACGGGGCTGCTGATGTGGTTCACCCACCTCGCGCCGCTGGTCTGGCGCACCGGCGCGACCTTCGTGCACGACTGGCTGGCGCTGGCGGTCGGTGTGGTGGTGCTCGGGCACATCTCCATGGCGCTGCGCGACCCGGAGGCCCGGCGCGGCATGCGCACCGGACGGGTGGACCAGCTGTGGGCCACCCGCGAGCACCCGCGCTGGGAGCCGGACCAGGACGATCAGCCGCGAGCCAGGTAGCGTCGCCAGGCCTCGCGCCCGTCCGGCACGAAGTCCCACTCGTCCAGCCGCTCGGCGATCTCCTCCTCGGTGAGCCAGCCGTGCCAGTCGATCTCCTCGACCTGCGGGGTCACCGGACCGGTCCACACCGCCTGGTGCACATCGCAGAACCAGGAGCAGGCCTCGCTCTCGAGGTCGAACAGGAACCGGAAGAGCGGCTCGGTGGTGATCCCGCTGACCCCGAGCTCCTCCTCGGCCTCCCGCACGGCGGCCTGCGCGTAGCTCTCGCCCACGCCCAGCACGCCGCCGACGAAGACGTCGTACGTCCCCGGCGCGTACTGCTTCCCGGCCGAGCGGCGGTGCACGAAGATCCGGCCCTCCGCGTTGCGGACCAGCACCATCGCGCAGCGGTGGGTCAGCCCGCGCGCGTACACCTCGGCCCGGGTCGCCCGCCCGATCACCCGGTCCTGCTCGTCCACCACGTCCAGCAGTTCGTCCGTCGGTTCGCTCATGGCCTTCAGACTAGAGTGCGAGTGATCAGCTGATCGGTGAAAGGCACAGCGTGGTGGAGATCCAGGGCGAGACGGCCGAGGGGTTCGAGGCGGTCCGTGCGGCCTTTGCCCAGAATTTCAGCGAGTACGGCGAGCTCGGCGCGGCCTTCGCGCTCTATCTGCGCGGGCGCAAGGTGGTCGACCTGTGGGGCGGCGACGCGCGGCCCGAGGTGGGAGGCCGACCGGCGCCGGCGGTGGCCTGGAACGCGGACACCGCACAGGTGCTGCGCTCGGTCACCAAGGGCTGCACGGCCGCTGCCGCGCTGCTGCTCGCCCAGCGCGGCGAGTTGGACCTGGACGCGCCGGTGGCCGAGTACTGGCCGGAGTTCAAGGCGGCCGGCAAGGGGCGCATACCGGTGCGCTGGCTGCTCTCGCACCGGGCCGGGCTGCCCGCGCTGGACGTCCCGCTGACGGTGGACGAGGTGCTGGCCTGGGAGCCGGCCGTGGCCGCGGTGGCCGCGCAGCAGCCGTTCTGGGAGCCGGGCACCGCCCACGGCTACCACCCCTACACCTATGGCTGGCTGGTCGGCGAGGTGGTTCGCCGGGTGACCGGACGCACCCTCGGGCAGTACTTCGCCGAGCAGTTCGCCCGGCCGCTCGACCTGGACCTGTGGATCGGGCTGCCGCCCGAGGCCGCCTCCCGGGTCGGCAGGCTGGTCGACCTGCCGGCTCCGCCCGCCGCGGCAGGCCAGGGAGCGAGCGGCCTTCGGCTGCGCCCCAAGCGCGAGGTGGTCGAGGCCTACCAGGACCCGACCACGCTGACCGCCCGCGCCTTCGGCGCCGTCCGGCCCAAGCTGGACCTCAACGAGCCGGCCGCCTGGGCCGCCGAGATCCCGGGCGCCAACGGGATCGGCACGGCCCGTTCGGTGGCCCGGTTCTACGCGGCGCTGATCGGTGCGGCCGAGCAGCCGCAGGCACTCTTCGACCCGGTGACGCTGGCCGAGGCGACGGGCCCGGCCAGCGACGGACCGGACCGGGTGCTGATCGTCAACTCCCGCTTCGGCCACGGCTTCTTCCGGCACGGTCCGACCTCGCCGATGAGCTCCCCGGCCGCCTTCGGGCACCCGGGCCGCGGCGGCGCGCTGGGCTTCGCCGACCCCGACCTCGGGCTCGGCTTCGGCTACGTCACCTGCGGTATGCAGCCGGGCGTGACCGGTGACATCCGGTCCCGGAATCTCATCGCGGCGGTCCGATCCAGCCTCGGACACATGTGATTGGATCCGAGAGGGCCAACTCTCAAAAAGTACAAAAGGGACACTTGTACGGCGAAAGGAGTCCTGCATGGGGCCGGCCGAACTGCTCGTTCTGACCTTCCCGCAGGAGACCATCACGGCCGAGGCCGCCCAGGCGCTGGTGAAGCTGCGCACGGCCGGCGACATCCGGGTGATCGACTCGCTGGTGGTCACCCACGCCGCGGACGGTGAGACCACCTACGGCGAACTCGCCGACTTCGAGCACCTGCGCGGCATCGTCGGGGACGGTACTGACGAACTGCCGCTGATCGGCCCGGAGGACGCGCAGGAGACCGCCGAACTGCTGGCACCCGGCACGGTGGCGCTGCTGGTGCTGATCGAGCACGTCTGGGCACAGGAGGCGGCGGAGGCGCTGCGCGCGGTCGGCGGACGGATCGCCACCGGTGTGCGGATCCCGCCGGAGCACATCGAAGAGGCCGTGCGCGCCGCGGCCGGGAGGTGAGGGCCGGTGGTGCGTCCGTTGCATCCGGCGGGTCCGTTGCGCCCCTCGAGTCCAGAACATCCGCTGCGTCCGCTGCGCCTTCTGCGGCCGATCCGGGCGGTCGGCCGGGTGCGCCCGACGGGTGCCCCGCTGGTGCGAGACCTGATGGTCGGCGGCGTGGCCTACCTGGCGGGGCGCAGTGCGGTCCGTCGCGCGGGCCTGACCGGCCTGACGGGATGTCAGCCCGGTGCGGGGGAGGGCGTCCCCCGCACCGGACCGACCGGCTAGAAGAAGCCCAGCGCCTGCGGTGAGTAGCTGACCAGCAGGTTCTTGGTCTGCTGGTAGTGCTCCAGCATCATCTTGTGGTTCTCCCGCCCGATGCCGGAGTTCTTGAAGCCGCCGAAGGCCGCGTGCGCGGGGTAGAGGTGGTACGAGTTGGTCCAGACCCGCCCCGCCTCGATCGCCCGGCCCGCCCGGTAGGCGGTGCTGCCGTCCCGGCTCCAGACACCCGCGCCCAGGCCGTAGACCGTGTCGTTGGCCAGCGCGACGCCCTGGGCGAAGTCCTCGAACGGGGTCACCGCGAGCACCGGGCCGAAGATCTCCTCCTGGAAGATCCGCATCCGGTTCTCGCCCTCGAAGACCGTGGGCGCCACGTAGTACCCGCCGGACAGCTCGCCGCCCAGGTCCACCCGCTCACCGCCGGTCAGCAGCTTGGCGCCCTCGGCCTGGCCGATCTCGATGTAGGAGAGGATCTTCGTCAGCTGCTCGGTGCTGACCTGCGCGCCGACCATGGTCTCGGTGTCCAGCGGGTTGCCCTGCTTGATCGCCCGCACCCGGTCCAGGCCGTCGGCCAGCAGGCGGTCGTAGACCGAGGCCTGGATCAGCGCCCGGCTGGGGCAGGTGCAGACCTCGCCCTGGTTGAGGGCGAACATCGCGAAGCCCTCGAGCGCCTTGTCGTAGAACTCGTCCTTCTGGTCCGCCACGTCGGCGAAGAACAGGTTGGGGCTCTTGCCGCCGAGTTCCAGGGTGACCGGGATCAGGTTGTCGCTCGCGTACTGCAGGATCAGCCGCCCGGTGGCGGTCTCCCCGGTGAAGGCGATCTTGCGGACCCGGTCGCTGGAGGCCAGCGGCCGGCCGGCCTCCTCGCCGTAGCCGTTGACCACGTTGACCACGCCGGCCGGCAGCAGGTCGGCGATCAGCTCGATCAGCACCAGCACCGAGGCGGGGGTCTGCTCGGCCGGCTTGAGCACCACCGCGTTGCCGGCCGCCAGCGCCGGGGCGAGCTTCCAGACCGCCATCAGGATCGGGAAGTTCCACGGGATGATCTGGCCGACCACGCCCAGCGGCTCGTGGAAGTGGTAGGCGACGGTGTCCTCGTCGATCTGCGAGAGCGTGCCCTCCTGGGCGCGGATCGCACCGGCGAAGTAGCGCAGGTGGTCGATGGCCAACGGCAGGTCGGCGCCCAGCGTCTCGCGCACCGGCTTGCCGTTGTCCCAGCTCTCGGCGACCGCGAGGAGCTCCAGGTTGGCCTCCACCCGGTCGGCTATCCGGTTCAGCAGCTGGGCCCGCTCGGCGGCGGCGGTGCGGCCCCAGGCGGGAGCGGCCGCGTGCGCCGCGTCCAGCGCCAGTTCGATGTCCTCGGCGGTGGAGCGCGGCACCTCGCAGAAGACCTGGCCGGTCACCGGGGTCCGGTTCTCGAAGTACTGGCCGCGCACCGGCGGCACCCAGGTGCCGCCGATCCAGTTCTGGTAGCGGGACTTGAAGCAGGTGGGTGGCTGGTGGATCGTCAAGTCCGGTCTCCTCGGCGTGCGATGACTGAGGGTTTGACGTGCACCCGGCACCCTAGCCGCCGTCCGGGGAATCGGCTACGGTGAGTGCCGATCCGATCACTCGTCAACTCTTGACCGACCTGCGCGAAGCGGCAGCCAAGTGACGCTGACGGCGATAGCCTCGGGAGGATCACGCAGTGGCGAGGCGGAGGGACCGAGGGTGACCGAGCAGAGGAGCGAGCTGACGCACGGCGGGCAGCAGGAGGCCGGCCGGCCGGAGGACCAGGAGCAGTCGCAGCACCTCCTGTACGAGCGCGAGAACGCGATCAGGCAGGCGGAGCAGGCGATCGACACGCTCTGCCGCCAGTACGCGGCCGGCGGCATCGAGCTCGGCTCACTGCTGCTCTACAGCGGCAAGGCCGGCATGGGCAAGACCACCATGCTGCAGCAGGTCCGGGCGATCGCCGGACGTCAAGGCCTGACCGTGCTCAACGGCCGGGCCGGCGAGCTGCGCGGCAAGGAACCCTTCCACCTGCTGCGCCAGTTGCTGCTGGGCGAGCTGCTGAGTCTGAGCCCCGATCAGCAGCAGGAGGTGCTCGGCCCGTGGCGCGACATCGCCGGCCCGGCCCTCGGGTTGGTGGTCCCCGGCGCCGAGGAGCTCGACCCGGCCAGTGTGCGGCTCGGCCTGGACTACGTGATGACCCAACTCGCCCGGGTCAAGGCCCCACTGGTGATGCTGGTGGACGACCTGCAGTGGGCCGACCAGGAGTCGCTGGGCTGGGTCGAGTCGCTCGCGGTGCGCTGCCCGGAGCTGCCGGTGCTGCTGGCGATCGCCTGGCGCACCAACGAACTGCCCGAGCAGGCCCAGAGTTTCCGTTCGCTGGTGGCCGGCAACTCGCACCGGCACCTGGAGTTCCAGGGCCTCACCCCGACCGCCACCGAGAAGCTGGTCCGGGCGGTCTTCCCGGAGAGCGCCCAGGACTCCTTCAACCGCCAGGTCTGGGCGGTCACCGACGGCAACCCGTTCCTGGTCAACGCGCTGCTCGGCAAGGTGCGCGACAGCGGGATCGAGCCGATCCACGAGAACGTCCCGCTGCTGCACGACCTGGCCGCCGAGGCGCAGGGCATGGACCGCGCCTACTGGCACAACAAACTCACCGTCAGCACGCTCAACTTCGCCCAGGCCGCGGCGATGCTCGACACCGAGATCCTGCCCCGGGTGGCCACCCGGATCGCCGGGATGAGCCCCGCTGCCGCCGTCGAGGCGATCGCCGAGCTGCGCCAGAAGAAGGTGCTGACCGGCCCGGCCGACGGCCCGTTGGAGTTCGAGCACCCGCTGCTGGCCACCTCGCTCTACCAGTCCATCCGGACCGGCATCCGCACCGCGATGCACGGCAAGGCCGCCGTCGAGCTGGAGAACGCGGGCCGCCCGCTGGTCGAGTCCTCCCGGCACCTGCTGGAGACCCATCCGGAGGGCGACCCCGAGGTGGTGGTCAAGCTGCGCCGGGCGGCCCGCGAGCACCTGGCGGTCGGCGCCCCGGACGCCGCCGTGCGCTGCCTGGACCGGGCCCTGGCCGAGCCGCCGGAGGACGAGGACCGGGCCGAGGTGATCTACGAACTGGCCTGCGCCACGCTGCTCACCGACCCGATCGCCACCGTCAACCAGCTGCGCCGGGCGCTCGAACTGCCCGGCCTGAGCAGCGAGCTGCGGGTGGACGCGACCTTCCGGCTGTCCGAGGTGCTCGGGCACAGCGGACAACTGGTGGAGGCCGCCCAGGTCACCCTGGCGGAGGCCGAGCGCACCCAGCCGGGCCCCGGTCGGACCCGCCTGGAGGTGGCGCACTTCATCTGGGCGGCCTTCCAGGCCGAGGAGGAGGACGGTCCGGGCCGCTCGGCCCGGCTGGCCCGGTTCAGCGCCGAGCTGACCGGCGACGACCTCAGCGCCCGGGCGGCCAGGGCGCTGCGGGCCTGGGACCTCACCCTGCAGGGCGGCAGCTCCGCCGAGGCGCTGGCCCTGGTCGACTCCGCGCTGGACGACGGGCGGCTGCCCGAGGGACTGTGCTGGACCAGCACCACCTGGGGCTTGGAACTGCCCGCCATCATCGGCCTGACCTATGTGTACACCGACCGCCTGGAGCGCGCCGAGAAGCTCTTCGACGAGGTGATCGTGGCCTTCGACCTGGCCGGTTGGCACGGCGGCCACCTCGGCTTCGCCTACTTCCTGATGGGCCTGGTGCGGTTCCGCCGAGGCGAACTCGCGGCTGCCGAGGAGTTCCTGCGCGAGGCGCTGCGGATCGCCCGGCGGCTCGGCCCCAGCCTGCCGCTGCAGTGGGACGCGGTCGGCGTGCTGGCCGACACCCTGCTGGCCCGCGGCCGGATCGACGAGGCGTGGAAGCTGGCCGACGACTACGGTTTCGCGCCGCCCTACCACCCCGGCGCGATGGTCCTGCCGGACGCCGCGACGCTCTACGGAAAGCTGCTGTTGGCCCAGCACGACCGGGAGGCCGCCGCCGAGGTGCTGCAGGGCGTCGGGCACAAGCTCGCCGACCGCGGCTGGCACAACACCATCTGGGCTCCCTGGGCCGGCCACCTCGCGCAGGCGCTGCTGCCCGAGGACCCGGCCAGGGCCCGCGAGCTCGCCGCCGAGTCCCTGAGCCGGGCCCGGGCGCTGGGAGTCGGTTCGGCGATCGGCACCGCGCTGCGGATGAGCGCCGCCGTGGTCGAGGGCCAGCCGGCGGTGGAGCTGCTCACCGAGGCGGTCCGCTACCTGGGCCGCTCCCCGGCCGGCTACGAACACGCCTACGCGCTGGTCGAACTGGGCGCCGCGCTGCGCAAGGCGGGCCGCCTGCTGGAGGCCACCGAGCAGCTGCACCAGGGCATGGAGCTGGCGGTGGAGTGCAACGCCGACGGGCTGGTGGCCCGGGCCCGCGGCGAGCTCAAGGCCTCCGGACTGCGGCCCAACCGGCTGCGCAGCACCAGCAGGGACACGCTCAGCCGGGCCGAGTGGCAGGTCGCCGAGCTGGCCGTGGCGGGTCTGTCCCCGGTGGACATCGCCGAGCACCTGGACGTCCCGTTGAGCCTGGTCAACCGCCGGCTCGCCGCCGTCCACCGCAAGACCGGCAGCGACCGCGAGGGGCTGGCCGCCGCGCTCGGCCTGCAGGGCAAGCGACCTGACAACACCTAGGCTGAGCACAGTCCCAGGAGGAGGAGCCATGACGACCCAGCAGCCGCACCCCGTGCAGGTCACGCACGCCCCGCTGGAGCACGGCGGGGCCGGCGCGGCGATCGAGCGCTGGACCATGAGCGGCGGCCCGATCGAGGTCTCGGTCCTCAGCCTGGGCGCGACCCTGCACACAGTCCGGGTGCCCGACCGCACCGGCGCCGTCGCCCAGGTGCTGCTCAGCAGCGACGAGCTGTCCGCGATCCTCGGCCCGGCCCGGCACTACGGCGCCACCGTGGGCCGGTACGCCAACCGGATCGCGGACAGCCGGATCACCCTTGACGGGGAGGAGCACCGGCTGGCCCCGACCGGACACGGGGTCACCCTGCACGGCGGTTCGGACGGCTTCGCCGACCGGATGTGGTCGGCGGAGCAGGTGGTGGACGGCGAGCGGGCGGGCGTTCGGCTGCACCTGCACAGCCCGGACGGCGACCAGGGCTTCCCGGGCGCGCTGGACGTCTGGGTCAGCTACCTGCTCGACCCGCGCGGTGAACTGGCCATCGAGTACCGCGCCGTGACCACCCACCCGACCGTGCTCAACCTGACCAACCACGCCTACTTCAACCTGGCCGGCGAGGGCCGCGGCGACATCCTGGGCCACCTGCTCACGGTGGACGCCGACGAGTACACCCCGACCGACGAGCGGCAGATCCCGTACGGCCCGTACGAGCCGGTGGCCGGTACGCCGTTCGACTTCACCAGCGCCACCCCGATCGGCAAGCAGATCCACGAGGAGCACCCGCAGCTGGTCGGTCCGGGCGGCTACGACCACAACTGGGTGCTGCGTCCGCGCGCGCAGGACGGGCCGCCGGTGCGGGCCGCGCTGCTGGAGGACCCGGTCTCCGGGCGCACCCTGGAGGTGCTCACCACCGAGCCGGGCGTGCAGGTGTACACCGCCAACTCCTTCGCCGGCGCGGTCACCGGCGCGGCGGGCGTGCCCTACGGCCCGTACGCGGGTGTCGCGTTGGAGACCCAGCACCACCCGGACTCGCCGCACCACCCGGGCTACCCGAGCACCGAACTCCGCCCCGACCAGGAATTCCGTTCGACCACGGTGCTTCGTTTTTCCTGGTAGTGCCCGGGGTTTACTCCTCGGACACGCGGTATGACTAGTATCACTCCGTCAAAGCTCGTACCACAGACGGCGTGCCGCCCCAGCCAGCCGTCCGTCCCGAGGAGAACGCCCTGCGCGCGCGTAGAGCCTCCCAGCAGAGCAGTACCTCGACGGCGGGCCGCGCGCGGCTGAGCCTGCGGACCGCGCTGCTGGTCCTGGCGGTGGTCCCCAGCCTGGCGCTCGCCGTGCTCTGGGGCGTCACCACCGGGCAGACCCTGGCCGACTTCCGACGGCAGGCGGCCCAGGAACTGCTGGCCCAGAAGGCCGGCCAACCGTCCACCATCGTGTACTACAACCTGCAGGAAGAACGCCGGCTCAGCGCCGAGCAGTTGGCCCATCCCGGCAGCATCACCGACGCGCTGCAGCGCCAGCGCCGACAGACCGACGAGGCCGTGCGCACCTTCATGGGCCTGTCCGCCGTGCCGGCCGAGCACGCGCCGCAGGAGGTGCTCGACGCGGTCCGCAAGACCCGTCAGGCGACGACCCAACTCCCGCAGCGCCGCGCGGCGGTGGACCAGGGCCTGGCCGACCAGCAGACCACCTTCGGCTTCTACACCGAGCTGATCACCGTCGACCTGCAGCTGTTCACCGCGCTCGGCCACATGGACGACGGCGAGGTCGGCTACCTCTCGCGCACCCTGCTGGCGGAGTACTGGGGCCTCGAGATGGTCTCCCGCGAGGACGCGGTGCTGGCCCGCGGCTGGCCGACCGGCAAGCTGTCGCTCGCCGACCTGCAGACCGTGCAGCAGGCCATCAACGCCCAGTCCTTCCTCTACACCGTGCAGATCCAGCCCTACCTGCCCGCCCAGGACGCGGCCGCCGCCCAGCGGTTGATCGACAGCGCCGGCTGGCAGTCCAAGGCGGGCATCGAGCAGGCGCTGCTGCGCCCGGCCACCGCCAACGCCGACGCCATGGTGCAACTGCCGCCCTACCAGAGCCAGTGGCACCAGGCGATGGAGCTGGTCACCCCGCAGCTGGTCGCCCTGGTGCAGACCCGCAACGCGCAGGTGGTCGCCACCGAGCAGGACGCCCTGCACAGCCTGGTCCTCAAGGTCGTGCTGACCAGCGTGATCGGCCTGATCGCGGTGGTCGCCGTGATCATCACCAGCTGGCGGCTGACCCGCTCGCTGCGCCGCCGGATCCTGGACCTGCACGGCCAGGCCGCCGAGCTCCAGCAGACCCTGCCCGAGCTGGTCGAGCGGCTGGCCAGCGGCGAGCGGGTGGACCTGGCAGCGGCCGGCGGCCGGCTGCCGGCCGTGGGTGGGGTCGGCGACGCCGATCCCCAGTCGCCCGAGGGCGACGAGCTGACCCGCCTCGGCCAGGCCCTCGAGTCGGCCCGCGCCAGCGCCGTCAACGCCGCCGTCCGGCAGGCCGAGCAGCACCGCGGCTTCGAGAAGCTGCTGCAGCGCATCGCCCGCCGCACCCAGCTGCTGATCGGCCGTCAGCTGCGCACCCTGGACGAGATGGAGCGCAAGCACGAGGACCCGGAGGTGCTGGAAGGCCTCTTCGACCTCGACCACCTGACCGCGCGCTTGCGCCGCTACGAGGAGAACCTGGTCATCCTGGCCGGCGGCCAGCCGCAGCGGCGCTGGCGCAAGCCGGTCCCGCTACTGGACGTGCTGCGCGCCGCCCAGGGCGAGGTGCAGGACTACCGGCGGATCCTGCTCGACGTCGAGGGCAGCCCGTGGCTCTCCGAGCGGGCGGTCGGCCCGGTGGTGCACGTGATCGCCGAGCTGATGGAGAACGCCGCCGCCTTCTCCAAGCCGCCCACCCCGGTGGAGGTGCGCGCCGCGCTGGTCGGGCGCGGGCTCGCGGTGGAGATCGAGGACCGCGGCCTCGGCATGGAGCCGGCCCAGTACGAGGCGGCCAACGAGCTGATGCGCCGACCGCCCCGGATGGACGTGCTGGCCCAGGCGGACGACGTCCGGCTCGGCCTGTACGTGGTCGCCCGGCTCGCCGACACGCTGGGGCTGCGGGTGGAGTTCCGCCCCTCGGCCTTCGGCGGCACCCGGGCGGTGCTGCTGATCCCGGCCGAGCTGGTCACGGATCCACCGGCCCTGGCTGCCCCGGTCTCGGCTGCCCCGGCCTCGGCCGGGCCGGTCTCGGTGACCGTCGAGCGGGCGGAACTGCCGTCCCGGATCCGCGGCCGGGCCCTGGCCGAACTGCCCTCGGGAGGAACGCCGGCGGAGCAGCTGCCCACCCCGCGAGCGTCCTGGGCGCAGCCGACCCCGCCCGGCGGCGACCACGAGCGCACCGCCGGGGCCGTCGAACCCCCGCTGCCGCAGCGCATCCGCCAGGCCAGCCTGGTCACCGAGCTGCGCACCCCCGAGTCCGAGCCCGAGTCCGAGCCGGCGCCAGACACCGGCGAGGCCACTGACGAGACCCGCTCCCGCGCCGGCGCCACCATCGGCGCCTTCCAGCGCCGCTCCCGCGCGGCCCGCCTCGGTGACGAGACCACCGAGCTCACCCCCATCCCCACGACCGAGGACCGGACATGACGCGCACCACCGCCACCCTTCAGGACCTGGACTGGTTGCTGGACGGGCTGGTCGACTCGGTGGCCGGCACCAGACACGCCGTGCTGCTCTCCGACGACGGTCTGGTGGTCAGCCAGTCCCGGGGCATCGACCGGGCCGACGCCGAGCGGCTGGCGGCGGTCGCCACCGGCCAGCAGAGCCTGGCCCGTGGCGTCGGCACCCTGTTCGGGGGCGGCGCGGTGCAGCAGGTGATCGTCGAGCTGGCCGAGCTGTGGCTGTTCATCACCGCCGCCGGGCAGGGCACCCACCTCGCGGTGATCGCCTCCCAGGAGGTGGACGCCGAGCTGATGTCGGTGGCCATGCACACCCTGGTGCAGCAGGTCGGGCAGAAGCTGGGCACCCCGGTCCGGGGCACCGCCGGGTGACCGGCCACTGGAGCGAGGCCGGCGCGGCGCAGGACGATCCGGACGAGGACGGCGCCGAGACCATGGTCCGCCCGTACACCATCACCCGGGGCCGGACCGCGCCCGAGCGCGACGACCTGACACTGATCACGGTGCTGACGACGGTTCAGCCGGCCGCCGAGCAGCCGGGCCGGCGACTGCAGCCCGAGCACCGGCTGATCCTGGACCGCTGCCGCCGGCCCGCGGCCGTCGCCGAGCTGGCGGCCGACCTGAACCTGCCGGTCTCGGTCACCAAGATCCTGCTGGGCGACCTGATCGCCCAGGGCCTGCTCACCGCCCGGGCACCGCTGTCGGTGGCCAGGGCGGCCGGCGGGGTGGACCTCGACCTGCTGGCCGCCGTACGCGATGGACTGCGGAGACTGTGATGACGAACGACCTGACCGCCGCGGCGGACCGGACCGCCCCGGCGGCCGTCAAGATCCTGATCGCGGGCGGCTTCGGTGTCGGCAAGACCACCCTGGTCGGCTCGGTCAGCGAGGTCACCCCGCTGCGCACCGAGGAGTACCTGACCCGGGCCGGCATCGGTGTGGACTTCCTGGACGGGGTGGACGCCAAGGACACCACCACCGTCGCGCTCGACTTCGGCCGGATCACCATCGGCCCCGAACTGGTGGTCTACCTGTTCGGCACGCCGGGCCAGGAGCGCTTCTGGTTCATGTGGAACGACCTGGTGAACGGCGCGCTCGGCGGAGTGGTGATCGCCGACACCCGGCGGCTGGACGCCAGCTTCGCCTCGATCGACTTCTTCGAGAGCCGGCGGATCCCGTTCGTGGTCGCGATCAACTGCTTCGACGGCGTCAACACCCGATCGTCCGGCGAGGTCCGCTCCGCGCTGGACCTGGACCCGCAGGTCCCGCTGCTGATCGGGGACGTGCGCACCCGGGTCTTCGGCCGGGACATCCTGCTCGCCCTGGTCGACCACCTGATGGCGCCGGCGCTGGTCTGAGGCCGCTCGTCTGAAGCAACGTCAGGCGCCTGCGCGGGAAGTCGACCTGGCCGACTTCCCGCGCAGGACCATCAGCTGAAGCCGGATCAGCTGTGCTTCCAGGCCACCGAGAAGTCGGTGTTCCCGCTCAGCGCCGAGGTACTGGCCAGCGTGGTCCCGTGGCTGGCCATGTCGATCCGGTCGGGGGAGAAGCTGCCGATCGGCTGCCCGTTGGCCTTGGCGGAGGTGAACTCCACCGTGCCGAAGTCGGTCAGCGGCAGCGGCCCGGACAGCGTGGACGGGGCCTCGGCGATCACCTCGGCCGAGGCCAACTGCGCGTTGCGCAGGGTCCTCTTGAGGTTGTGGCTCCAGCCCTTGGTGGTGTCGGAGAGGGTCAGGGTGAAGGAGCCGCGGCTGCCGGCCACCACCGAGGCGGTGAAGTGGTCGCCGGGATCCACCGGGTCGCGGAAGTTGACCGGGTAGGCCGGGTACATCTCGTACCAGGAGTAGTACTGCGGCGAGCCGCCGGAGCAGTCCACCTCGCTGCCGGTCTGCTCGACCGAGTTGCTGCCGTCGCCGTCCAGGCCGACCCAGAAGCTGGACCAGGTGTCGGCGTCGGTGCAGTTGGCCGTCGGCTGGATCCAACTGGCGCTGACACTGGTGAACTTGGTGCCGGTGGCGGCGTAGCCGGACCAGTTGCTGCTGGTGCTCTCGGTGAGGCCGCCGTGCGGGCCGACCAGGTGGGGCGAGGTGCGGATGATCGGCGCGTCGGCCGGCGGGCCGTCGGTGACGGCGAGAGCGGGGGAGGCGCTGCTGAGGACGGCCGTGAGGGCGGCGGCCAGCGCCAGGTACCGGCGGGTCATGGAGTACTCCCTGGTGGGGGCGAGGGATTGACGGAGTGCCGACAACGCTAAGTCAGTCCGACGATCCGGTGATGTTACGAGAGCGAAAAATGTCCGCGCTTCACCCGCACGGCTGAGCCTGAATCAGTTCGACGTGTTCCGTTCAAGGTCTCGTTGCCCGATGCTGGTGGAACACGACGCAGGCGACCCCCATGCTGCTTTTCGGCAGCCGCCTACGCGCGTAGCTCTGCCCTCTGATCCCCACGGCACGAGGAGTTTGACGGATGATCACCTCCCGCACGGCCCCCCGCAGAAAGCCCGCCGTCGCTGCCGCCGCGGTGCTCGCGGCGCTGGCCGCGGTGGCCGTCGGCCAGCCGGCCGGCGCCGCGCAGGCCCCGGCCGCGCAGGCCGTCGCGGTGGCCCCCGCCGCCACCGCCCAGCACCGGGTCCTGTTCGACAACAGCAAGGCCGAGACGGCCGGGAACGCCGACTGGATCATCAGCACCAGCCAGCCCGACCCGCTGGCGCAGAACGCCAACCCGCAGTCGGAGACCGCCTGGACCGGCGCCATCTCGGCCTGGGGCGTGGCCCTGCAGAAGACCGGCAACTACAGCCTGAAGACGCTGCCCAGCGGCTCCACCATCACCTACGGCACCGGTGGCGCGCTGGACCTGGCCAACTTCGACGAGTTCGTGCTGCCCGAGCCGAACATCCGGCTGAGCGACGCCGAGAAGACCGCCGTGATGACCTTCGTGCAGAACGGCGGCGGCCTCTTCCTGATCTCCGACCACACCCAGAGCGACCGCAACAACGACGGCTGGGACTCGCCCGCCATCATCAACGACCTGATGACCACCAACTCGGTCAACAGCAACGACCCGTTCGGCTTCTCGGTGGACCTGCTCAACATCACCACCGACAACCCGCGGGCGATCAGCGACTCCGCCGACCCGGTGCTCAACGGCCCGTTCGGCACGGTCACCGGCAGCATCCTGCGCAACGGGACCACCTTCACCCTCAAGCCGGCCGACAACCCCGCGGTCAAGGGCATCGTCTACCGCACCGGCTCCAGCGGGAACACCGGCGCCTTCTTCGCCACCAGCAGCTTCGGCAAGGGCAAGGTCGCGATCTGGGGCGACAGCTCCACCATCGACGACGGCACCGGCCAGCCGAACAACAACCTCTTCGACGGCTGGGACGACCCGGCCGGCACCGACGCCGCGCTCGCCCTGAACGCCACCCAGTGGCTGGCCGGCAGCGGTGGCGGCGGTACGACCGGCAGCGTCACCGTCGGCAACCCCGGCAGCCGCAGCACCACGGTCGGCAGCGCGGCGAGCCTGCAGCTGTCGGCCACCGACACCGCGGGCGGCACGCTCTCCTGGTCGGCGACCGGCCTGCCGGCCGGGCTGGGCATCAACGCCTCGACGGGTCTGATCAGCGGCACCCCGACCACCATCGGGACCTACTCGGTGACCGCCACCGCCAAGGACTCCACCGGCCCGACCGGCTCGGCCAGCTTCACCTGGACCATAACCGGCAGCGGTGGCGGTGGCTGCACGGCGGCCCAGCTGCTCGCCAACCCCGGCTTCGAGACCGGTGACTCCTCCTCCTGGGTGGAGACCAACACCAGCGGGAGCAGCAGCATCAACAGCAGCTCCAGCGAGCCCGCCCACTCCGGCAGCTACGACGCCTGGCTGGACGGCTACGGCACCACCAACACCGACACGCTGGCCCAGACGGTGACCCTGCCGAGCGGCTGCGCGAACTACAACTTCAGCTTCTGGCTGCACATCGACAGCGCGGCCAGCACCACCACGGTCTTCGACACGCTCAAGGTCCAGGTGCTGAACAGCTCCGGCAGCGTGCTCTCCACCCTGGCCACCTACTCCAACGTGAACGCGGCCGGCGGCTACCAGCAGCGCAGCTTCAACCTGGCGGCCTACGCGGGCCAGACCGTCACGCTGAAGTTCACCGGCGCCGAGGACAACACCAAGCAGACCTCGTTCGTGCTGGACGACACCGCGCTCAACGTCTCCTGACGCACCGTCGGTCCGCCCGCCCCGCGTCCCGGGGCGGGCGGACCGCTTTCCCGCTCAGCCCCGGACGGTGCCGCTGACCTCGCCGAAGCCGATCCGCACACCGTCCGCGCCGGGCGCCGAGGCGGTGATGGTCACCGTGTCGCCGTCCTCCAGGAAGGTGCGGGTGGTCCCGTCCGGCAGCGCGATCGGGTCGCGGCCGTTCCAGGTCAGCTCGATCAGCGAGCCGCGCTGGTCGGCCTCGGGCCCGGAGATGGTGCCGGAGCCGAAGAGGTCGCCGGTGCGCAGCGCGGCGCCGTTGACCGTGGTGTGGGCCAGCATCTGGGCCGGTGACCAGTACATCCCGGCGTACGGCGGCCGGGAGACCACCGCGCCGTTCAGCTCGACCCGCAGCCGCAGGTCCAGCCCCCAGGGCTCCTTCTCCACCAGGTACGGCAGCGGCTCCGGGTCCTGCACCGGTGTCGCCACCCGGGCCGCCTCCAGTGCCGCCAGCGGCACCACCCAGGGGGAGATCGAGGTGGCGAAGGACTTGCCGAGGAACGGGCCGAGCGGCACGTACTCCCAGGCCTGGATGTCGCGGGCGCTCCAGTCGTTGAGCAGCACCGCGCCGAAGACGTGCTGGGCGAACTCGTCCACCCCGACCGCGCTGCCCATCGCCGAGCCGGCGCCGACCACGAAGCCGAGCTCCGCCTCGATGTCCAGCTTCACCGAGGGGCCGAAGACCGGCGCCGGGTCCTGCGGGCCCTTGCGCTGACCGTTGGGCCGGACGACGTCGGTGCCGGAGACCACCACGGTGCCCGAGCGGCCGTGGTAACCCACCGGCAGGTGCTTCCAGTTGGGCAGCAGCGCGGCGCCGTCAGGGCGGAACATCCGGCCCAGGTTGGTGGCGTGCTGCTCGGAGGCGTAGAAGTCGACGTAGTCGGCGACCTCCACCGGCAGGTGCAGGGTCACCTGGTCGATCGGGTACAGGTTGGCCTCGACCAGCCGCCGCTGGTCCTCGGTGGTCAGCAGGGCGGTGACCCGCTCGCGGACGTAGGCCCACTCGGCCGGTCCGCGGCGCAGGAAGCGGTTGAGCGAGCCGGTGGCCAGGTCCGCGCCGAGCGGGGTGCCGGCCCAGATCGCCGACAGGTCGAGCACCTGCTCGCCGATCGCCACGCCCACCCGGGCGCCCTGGGCGCGCGGTGGGGTGAAGACCCCGTAGGGCAGGTTCTGCACCGGGAAGTCCGAGCCTTCGGGAACCGGTACCCAGGTCTGCAAGGTCACTTCGTCACACCGTCCTGCGGGCCGCGCCCGCTCCAACTCCACGCGTACTTGCCGTCGTCGCTCGCCCGGCCGCCCTCGGCGACCTCCAGCGGGCGGAAGGTGTCCACCATCACCGCGAGCTCGTCGAAGAACTCGGCGCCGATCGAGCGCTCGTAGGCGCCCGGCTGCGGGCCGTGGGTGTGGCCGCCGGGGTGCAGCGAGACCGAGCCCTGGCCGATGCCGGAGCCCTTGCGGGCCTCGTAGTTCCCGCCGCAGTAGAACATCACCTCGTCGCTGTCGACGTTGGAGTGGTAGTACGGCACCGGGATCGACAGCGGGTGGTAGTCCACCTTGCGCGGCACGAAGTTGCAGATCACGAAGTTGTTGCCCTCGAAGACCTGGTGGGCCGGCGGCGGCTGGTGGATCCGGCCGGTGATCGGCTCGTAGTCGCTGATGTTGAAGACGTACGGGTAGAGGCAGCCGTCCCAGCCGACCACGTCGAACGGGTGGGTGGGGGTCACGAAGACGGTGCCCACCACGCCGGCCGAGCCGTTCCCTCGGTGCTTCACATAGATCTCGACGTCTCCGCCGCCCTCGACCAAGAGGGGCCCCGACGGCCCGCGCAGGTCCCGCTCGCAGAACGGCGCGTGCTCGAGCAGCTGCCCGTACTTGGAGAGGTAGCGCCTGGCCGGGGTGATGTGGCTGTTCGCCTCGATCGCGTACAGCCGCAGCGGCTGCTCGCCGCTGGGCAGCCAGCGGTGGGTGGTGGCGCGCGGCAGGATCACATAGTCGCCCTGGCCGACTTCCAGCGTCCCGAAGACCGTCTCGACGATGCCCTCGCCCGACTCCACGTAGACGCACTCGTCGCCTATGGCGTTGCGGTAGAGCGGCGAGTCCTGGCCGCAGGCCACGTACGCGATCCGCACGTCGGCGTTGGCGAGCACCACCCGGCGGCCGCGCACCGCGTCGGTCTGGCGCCACTCCTCGCCCGGGAACAGGTCGTGCAGCTTGAAGTGGAAGGGCTTGAGCGGGTGGTTCGGCTCGGGCTTGCCCTCCGGCAGCGCCCAGATCCGGCTGTCCACCAGGGCGGAGGGGATGGCGCGGTGGTAGAGCAGCGAGGAGTCGGAGAAGAACCCCTCCTCGCCCATCAGCTCCTCGTAGTACAGGCCACCGGCCTCGTTGCGGTGCTGGGTGTGCCTCTTGGGCGGCACCGTGCCGACGGTGCGGTAGTACGCCATCTGCGCCTCCTGAGCGACTGACGCCCTGGACTGCGCCGGCCAGGGCAGGTCCGCCCGTGGGGTGGGGGCGGCCCAGACCAATCCCATGGCCCGCGCCCCCGTGTGTCAAGGACTGCCCGGCTGGTCAAGACGCGCGGAGGCAACTCTCAGGACACGCCGATGTAACGATCCCCTGGTTCTTGCAGAAAATTGCTGCAAGAACTTTCACCCGGGCTTGCGGCGCTGTTACGTTCCTGCCCGAGCCCGAAACCGACGCCAGGTGCGGTCGGCGTCGGGGGGCCAGTATGCGCCCCCATCACCCCAGCTCGGGCACCCACCCCCACCTTTGTTACCTAGGAGTTCTCATGCGGCGTGGCATCGCGGCCTCCGCTCTCGTTGCGGCCCTTGCGGTTTCCCTTGCGGCTTGCGGCAGCAGCGGCTCCGGTTCGTCCAAGTCGGCCGACGGCCCGGTGACCATCACCTACTGGGACACTTCGAACGCGACCAACGAGGCGCCGAACTACCAGGCGCTGGCCCAGAAGTTCGAGGCCGCCAACCCGAACATCAAGGTCAACTTCGTCAACGTGCCGTTCGACCAGGCGCAGAACAAGCTGCAGACCGCCATGGGCAGCAAGGGCGCCCCGGACGTGTTCCGCTCCGAGGTCGGCTGGACCGCCGCGTTCGCCAAGGCCGGCTACCTGACCCCGCTGGACGGCACCGCGGCGCTGCCCAGCGCCTCCGCCTTCCAGCCCAGTCTGATCAAGCAGGCCAGCTACCAGGGCAAGGTCTACGGCGTCCCGCTGGTCACCGACACGCTGGGCCTGATGTACAACAAGGCGCTCTTCGCCAAGGCCGGCATCACCGCCGCCCCCACCACCTGGGACGAGCTGAAGACCGACGCCGCCGCGCTCAAGGACAAGGCCGGCGTGGACGGCTTCTGGATGCGCGCCGCCGACGGCTACTACGTGATGCCGCTGCTCTTCGGCGAGGGCACCGACATGGTCGACGCCGCGGGCAAGAAGATCACCGTCAACTCGCCGCAGGCCGCCAAGGCGATCAGCACCTACCAGTCGCTGTTCACCTCGCCCGGCACGGTCAAGGCCGACGTGACCACCGACTCGTACGCGCACATGATGGACGCCTTCGACAACGGCAAGGTGGCGGCGATCATCCAGGGTCCCTGGGAGATCACCAACATCTACAAGGGCTCCGCGTTCAGCGACAAGACCAACCTCGGCATCGCGGCCGTCCCGGCCGGTTCCTCCGGCAAGGCCGGTGCCCCGACCGGCGGCCACAACATCGCCGTCTTCGCCGGCTCGGACGCCGCCCACCAGGCCGCCGCCGAGAAGTTCGCCGCCTTCATGACCTCGGCGGAGAGCGAGTCCTTCATCGCGCAGAAGAACTCCACCCTGCCGACCCGCTCCGACGCCTTCACCGCCGACGTCAAGGCCGACCCGGGCATCGCCGGTTTCCAGGCGATCCTGCCCGCCGCCCAGCCGCGCCCCGAACTGCCCGAGTACAGCTCGCTGTTCACCTCGCTCGGCACCAACCTCGGCAAGATCGCGCAGAACCAGGAGGGCATCCAGGCCGGCCTGGACGCCACCGCCGGCGACTACGCCAAGCTCCTCCCGGACTTCGCCAAGTAGTCCCCGCCGCCCGGCCCGCCTTCGGGCGGGCCGGGCCCAGCCGTACCACCAGCAGTCGCCGTAGCCGAGCCTGCGGACTTCTCGAAAAGGTGTCGAAATGACAGTCGCCGTGCAGGGTACGGCCGGCCAGGGCGGGCGCGACCGCGGATCGCGCCCCGGCCCGGTGCAGCGCCTGAAGCTCTCGTACAGCAAGTACTGGTACGCCTACGCGATGGCCGCGCCCGTGGTCATCGTGCTCGGGCTGCTGGTGGCCTACCCGCTGGGCCGGGGCATCTACCTGACGCTGACCGACGCGACCAGCCTCAACGTCGGGCACACGGTCGGTGTCAACCACATCCCCGACACCTTCAAGTTCGTCGGGCTGCACAACTACCAGGACGTGCTGTTCGGCCCCGGCTCGTACGACCGCTTCTGGTCGCACTTCGGGTGGACCGTGATGTGGACCGCGCTCTGCGTCGTCCTGCACTACAGCCTGGGCCTCGGCCTGGCGATGCTGCTCAACCAGAAGCTGCGCGGGCGGACCTTCTACCGGATGATGCTCATCGTGCCGTGGGCCGTGCCCACCTTCGTGACCGTCTTCTCCTGGCGCCTGATGCTGGCCGACGGCGGCCTGGTCAACTCGGTGCTCGGCTCGCTCCACCTGGGCCAGCCCGGCTGGCTGTCCGACCCGCTGGCCCAGAAGGCCGCCGCGATCCTGGTCAACACCTGGTGCGGCGTCCCGTTCATGATGGTCTCGCTGCTCGGCGGCCTGCAGTCGATCCCCGCCGAGCTCTACGAGGCGGCCGAGATGGACGGCGCGACCGCCTGGCAGCGGTTCCGCCACGTGACGCTGCCCGGCCTGCGCTCGGTCAGCAGCACGGTGGTCCTGCTCGGCATCATCTGGACCTTCAACCAGTTCGTCATCATCTTCCTGCTGTTCGGTCAGAACGCACCGGACGTGCAGATCCTGGTGACCTGGGCGTACCGCCTCGGGTTCGGCCAGCAGCCGCGCGACTACGCGCAGTCGGCCACCTACGGCATCATCCTGCTCTCCATCCTGATCGTCTTCACCGCCTTCTACCAGCGCTGGCTCAAGCGCAACGACCAGGCCGCGATCTGACGGCCGGCCGGACGACAGCAGCGACGAGACCCACGCAGGAACGGAAGGCAGGCCACCCGATGAGCACCACCGCAGACCTCCCCACCCAGGGGACCAGCACCGCCCCGCGCGCGCAGCGGCCGATCGCCGCCCGACCCGCCCGGGTCCGCCGACGCGGTCAGAGCAGCCGAACCGCCACCGCGCTCTCGCACGGCGTGCTGGTCCTGGCCAGCCTGATCGCGGTCCTCCCCGTGCTGTACATCTTCTTCATCTCGCTCGGCCCGGACAAGATGGACTACCTGCACCCCGGGCAGATCCTCGGCAAGGCGACCCTCGCCAACTTCGGCAAGGTGCTGGGCCAGACGGACTTCCTGACCTGGTTCCTCAACTCGATCCTGGTGGCCGGCGGCACCTGCATCGTCGGCGTGCTGATCGCCGCCAGCACCGGCTACGCGGTCTCCCGGATGCGCTTCCCCGGCCTGCGCCCGCTGATGTGGTCGCTGCTGGTCACGCAGATGTTCCCGATCGCCGTGCTGATCGTGCCGATGTACTACATCATGGCCAACCTCGGCCTGCTGGACAGCTACGGCGGTCTGATCCTGGTCTACGCCAGCACCGTGGTCCCGTACTGCGCCTGGCTGCTCAAGGGCTACTTCGACACCATCCCGGTGGAGATCGACGAGGCCGGCCGGGTCGACGGGCTCTCCCCGTTCGGCGCGTTCTGGCGGCTGATCCTGCCGCTGGCCCGCCCGGGCCTGGCGGTCGCCGCCTTCTACACCTTCCTGACCGCCTGGGCCGAGGTGCCGTTCGCCTCCACCTTCCTGCTCAGCTCCGGCAAGTACACCCTCGCGGTCGGCCTGACCACCTTCGTCAGCCAGTACGAGAGCCAGTGGAACCTGATGGCCGCGACCTCCGTGCTGATCGCACTGCCGGCCTCCGCCTTCTTCTACCTGGTCCAGAAGCACCTGGTGACCGGCCTGACCGCGGGCGCCGCAAAGTCCTGACGTACCGTCAGATCCAGTACCTCCCCCACGTCTTCTCCTCGTTCTCAAGGGATCTGCCTTCCATGACCCAGGCTTCCACTGCTCAGAGCGCGGCCGACACCTCCCGGCCCGTCCTCGCCACCGCCGAGACCCAGGCGACCGGCGAGCCCAGAGGCTGGTGGCGGGACGCGGTCATCTACCAGGTGTATCCGCGCAGTTTCGCCGACGCCAACGGCGACGGCATGGGCGACCTGCCCGGCATCCGCAGCCGGCTGCCCTACCTGCGCGAGCTCGGTGTGGACGCGGTCTGGCTCTCCCCGTTCTACGCCTCCCCGCAGGCCGACGCCGGCTACGACGTGGCCGACTACCGGGCCGTGGACCCGATGTTCGGCAGCCTGCTGGACGCCGACGCGCTGATCCGCGACGCCCACGCGCTGGGCCTGCGGATCATCGTCGACCTGGTCCCCAACCACTCCTCCGACCAGCACGAGTGGTTCCAGCGCGCGCTGCGCGAGGGCCCGGGCTCCCCGCTGCGCAGCCGCTACCACTTCCGTCCCGGCCAGGGTGCCGACGGCGAACTGCCCCCCAACGACTGGGAGTCCATCTTCGGGGGCCCGGCCTGGACCCGCTCGAAGAACCCGGACGGCACCCCGGGGGAGTGGTACCTGCACCTGTTCGCCCCCGAGCAGCCCGACTTCAACTGGGAGAGCAAGGCGGTCGCCGACGAGTTCCGCTCGATCCTGCGGTTCTGGCTGGACATGGGCGTCGACGGCTTCCGGGTCGACGTCGCGCACGGCCTGGTCAAGGCCCCCGGCCTGCCCGACCTCGGCACCCACAACCAACTGCACCTGCTCGGCAACGACGTGATGCCGTTCTTCGACCAGGACGGCGTGCACGAGATCTACCGCGCCTGGCGCGAGATCCTCGACGAGTACCCGGGCGAGCGGATCGCGGTCGCCGAGGCCTGGACCCCCACCATCGAGCGCACCGCCAACTACGTGCGCCCCGACGAGATGCACCAGGCCTTCAACTTCCAGTACCTGAGCACCTCCTGGGACGCCGCCGAGCTGCGCGCGGTGATCGACACCTCGCTGGCCGCGATGCGCCCGGTCGGCGCCCCCACCACCTGGGTGCTCTCCAACCACGACGTCACCCGGCACGCCACCCGCTTCGCCAACCCGCCCGGCGGCACCCAGATCCGCACCCCCGGCGACCGCGAGCTCGGCCTGCGCCGGGCCCGCGCCGCCACCCTGCTGATGCTCGCGCTGCCCGGCTCGGCCTACGTCTACCAGGGCGAGGAGCTCGGCCTGCCGGACGTCACCGACCTGCCCGACGAGGTCCGCCAGGACCCGTCCTTCTTCCGCGCCAGCGGCCAGGACGGCTTCCGCGACGGCTGCCGGGTGCCGATCCCGTGGTCCGGCACCGCGGCCCCCTACGGCTTCGGCCCGCAGGCCGGCGGCCCCAGCTGGCTGCCGCAGCCCGCCGAGTGGGCCGAGCTCAGCGTCGAGGCGCAGACCGGCGACCCGACCTCCACCCTGGAGCTCTACCGCGGCGCGCTGGCGATCCGCAAGCAGCACCCGGACCTCGGCGCGGGTGCCGACGTCCAGTGGCTGGACACCCCGCCCGGGGTGCTCGCGTTCCGCCGCGATTCCTTCGTCTGCGTCGTCAACACCACTGGCACGGCCGTGGAGTTCGCCGATCCGGGCCGACTGCTGCTGAGCTCCGCAGTGGACGCAGTGCCGGGCTTGATCGCTGCTGACAGCACCAGCTGGTGGGCGGTCTGAGATGGTTGCAATAGGCTCTGGGATCGTGACTACGGCGCGACTTTCGGACATCGCGGCGCAGGCGGGGGTCAGCGAGGCCACCGTCAGCCGCGTCCTCAACGGCAAGGCGGGCGTCTCCGCGACCACCCGTCAGACGGTGCTGGCCGCGCTCGACGTGCTCGGCTACGAGCGGCCGACCCGGTTGCGCCAGCGCAGCGCGGGCCTGATCGGCCTGATCACCCCGGAGCTGAGCAACCCGATCTTCCCCGCGCTGGCCCAGGTCATCGAGCAGGTGCTCAGCCGGCACGGCTACACCCCGGTGCTCTGCACCCAGACCCCGGGCGGCTCCACCGAGGACGAACTGGTCGAGATGCTGGTCGAGCGCGGCGTGGCCGGGATCGTCTTCGTCTCCGGCCTGCACGCCGACTCCACCGCCGACCACGACCGGTACGCCAAGCTGACCGGCCGCCAGGTCCCGTTCGTGCTGATCAACGGGTACAGCGACCGGATCGCCGCACCGTTCATCTCGCCCGACGACCGGGCCGCGATGTGGATGGCGGTCCAGCACCTGGCCGAACTCGGCCACGAGCGGATCGGTCTGGCCGTCGGCCAGCGCCGGTACGTGCCGGTGCTGCGCAAGATCGAGGGCTTCACGGCCGCGATGCGGTCGGTGCTCGGGGTCAGCGCCGAACAGGCCGAGGAGCTGGTGCACCACACCCTGTTCAGCGTGGAGGGCGGGCACTCGGCGGCCGGCGTACTGCTGGACCGCGGCTGCACCGCGATCGTCTGCGGCAGCGACATGATGGCGCTGGGCGCGATCCGCGCGGTGCGCCAGCGCGGTCTGACCGTGCCGGGCGACGTCTCGGTGGTCGGCTTCGACGACTCGCCGCTGATCGCCTTCACCGAGCCGCCGCTGACCACCATCCGCCAGCCGGTGGAGGCGATGGCCACCGCCGCCGTCGACGCCCTGCTCGAGGAGGTCGGCGGCGAGCCCGCCCAGCGCGCCGAGTTCATGTTCCAGCCCGAGCTGGTGATGCGCGGCTCCACCGGCGCCCGGGCGCGGTAGGGCCTGTCCGGCCTGTCCGGTCGATCCTGCCGGATCGGCCGGGCCCCGAGGCCGCTGCGCCGGGCGGCGGCGTCGACAGGCGCCCGGCCGGCCCCGGTGCCAGCATCGGGGCATGGCGCAAACATCCCAGCAGCACGAGCCCAAGCAGCCGGCGCCGGCGGTCCGAGTGGACCGCCGGCGCCGACTGCTGTTCGGCGGCATCGGCCTGGCCGTGCTGGTCGGCCTCGACTTCCTGTACGCCGCGACGGTGCCGCGCTGGTGGTCCCAGCGGGTCGGCGACGCGGTGGACGGCAAACTCTCCAGCGGCCTGCTGCTGGGCCTGCTGACCGGCATCACCTGCACCCTGCTGCCGCTGCTGGTGCTCTGGTTCGGGCTGCGCCGGGGACAGCCCTGGAAGGTCCGCGCGGCCTGGATCACCGGCGCCCTGGTGATCGCCTCACCGAACCTGTGGACGCTCGGCGTGGTGGTCGGCAACGGCAGCGGCGCGCACGCGGGGCAGCGCACCATGGACGTCAACGCCCCCTGGTTCCGCGGCGCCTCGCTGCTCGGGGCGCTGATCGGAGCGGCGGTCTTCGGCGCGCTGCTCCGGTACACCCGCCGACGCCGCGCACCCGGGCCCGCGCCACGCTGAACTCAGGCCCCGTCAGCTCACGGCCGAAGGCCGCTCCCCGGGTACGGGGAGCGGCCTTCAATCGGTCCTGCGGCGGGGTCAGACCCGGCCGGCGAAGTCCGG
This sequence comes from Kitasatospora azatica KCTC 9699, assembly GCF_000744785.1. Lineage (NCBI taxonomy): Bacteria > Bacillati > Actinomycetota > Actinomycetes > Kitasatosporales > Streptomycetaceae > Kitasatospora > Kitasatospora azatica. The sequence goes on from NZ_JQMO01000003.1 coordinate 5,690,029, forward strand.
GGTGTAGTTGGCGATGGTCTCGTACTTCACGCCCGCGCTCGGGTTGGCGGCCTCGACGTACTTGCCGTTACCGATGTACAGGGCGACGTGGTAGACGCCGGAGGCGCTGCCGTTGTTCGACCAGAAGAGCAGGTCGCCGGGCTGAACGTTGCTCAGCGAGACCCGGGTGCTGGCGGCGGCCTGGTCGGCGGCGACGCGCGGGATGGAGACGCCGGCCTTGGCCATCGCGGCCTGGGTCAGGCCGGAGCAGTCCCAGCCGCCGTTACCGGTGCCGCCCCAGATGTAGGCCTGGCCGACCTGGGACTCGGCGAAGGTGATCGCCTTGGCGAAGGCGCCGGTGGCGGTCTGCGCGCTGGCGGTGGTGGCGGTGGTGGTCTGGGCGCTGGTGGTGCGCACGGCCGGGGTGGCCGGGGCGCTGGCGGCGTCGTTGTCCGAGGACTTGTCGCTGCTCTGGGTGGCCGGGGCCGGGGTGACCACGGTCTTGGTGCCCAGGGTGAGGTGCTGACCCGGGTAGATCAGGTTCGGACCCTGGGTCAGGACCGACTTGTTGAGCTCGTAGAGCTTCTGCCAGCCGCCGTCCACGTTGTGGTTCTGGGCGATCTTGGACAGCCAGTCACCGGAGGCCACGGTGTAGCTCTCGTTGACCGTGGTGGTGGTCGGCTGCGGTGCGGCCGCGGTGGCGTCCTGGGAGGCGCCGCGGTGGCCGGAGTGGCTCTGGGCGCTGCCCTGGTCGGCCTTCGGGGTCTGCGCGGCCTTCGGGGTCTGCGCGGGCTGCGGGGTCTGCGCGGGCTGGCTCTTCGCCGCGGCGCTGGTGTCCACGGTCGGGGCCGCGCCACCGCGGGTCAGGCCCGCCTGGATGGAGCAGACCGGCCAGGCGCCGGGGCCCTGGTCGGCGAGCACCTTCTCGGCGGTCGCGATCTGCTGGTCCTTGGTGGCCAGGTCGGCGCGCGGGGCGTACTGGGTGCCGCCGTAGGCCGCCCAGGTGGAGGAGGTGAACTGCAGGCCGCCGTAGAAGCCGTTGCCGGTGTTGATCGACCAGTTGCCGCTGCTCTCGCAGGCGGCGACCTTGTCCCACACCGAGACCGGCGCGGCGGAGGCGGTGGTGGCGGTGACGCACGGCAGGGTCAGGCCCAGGCCGATCAGGCCGGTCGCGGCGATGACGCGCTTGGCGGTGCGGGACGGGCGGTCCGTGGCAGTGGTGGGCAGCATGAAGACGCGTTCCTCTCCTACGCCTACGAGGTGAGCTGTCGGATTCGGGCTGGAGTTGCCCGGCCGTGCTGAGCACGGCTTCACCCCTAGCCCCTGGCGGCCGGTCCGTGGACCGGTGCCGGGGCGGCTTACCTGGTTCCCCCGCTCCTGCCGTGGTGCGTTTTCGCGCTGCCAGCGGTGCCGGTGGCAGGACTCGGCGTCCGGCCCACTGGGTCCGTGTGACCACGAACGGGGAGCACGTTAGACAGAGATAAGTTGAATCCGCAAACAGCTGTGATCGGCGTCACATCGCCTTCACCAGCCCTTCAAGATCGACCGGGGTGGGTATCTGAGGGGGTGTCGGCGCCCGCTGGGCCAAGGGGGCTCGGCGGTGGGGGAGTTGCCGGTCCTTCAGGGTGACGGTTCGTCGGCGGACGGACCTTTCCTGACCCAGCCTCAGCGGTCCGTTCCGACCGCCCGCGACCGGGCCCGAGGTCCCGCAGTTACCGTTTCGAGACCAAAGCCGACTCGCCCTCAGATGTCCGTTTTGCCCGGTCATTGGCGTCCCGTCAGCTCGGGTTGCCCGCCGTCTTCCGTGCTCGGGTCCGCCGCCGGCGTCTCCGGTGCTCCGGTCGGCCGCCGGCGTGTCCCCTGTCCGGAAACGCCGACGGCCCCGCTCCCGCCCTGGCGGGCGGCAACGGGGCCTTGAACTGGTGCGAGGGCTACCGAGAGGTCTCAGGCCTGCTCGGCGGGCTCCTGCGGGTCTTCCTCGACGGGCGCGGGCAGCGCGGCCAGGTACGCCGAGGCGACCAGCTGACCGACCGTGGGGTAGGCGCCCAGCGGCGCGGCGCTCGGGCAGCCGGTCTGCTCGCTCGCGCCGAGCAGCAGGTCGCCCGCCGCCTCCGGACCGATCACCAGCGGAGCCAGTGCCGGGCGCTGCGAGCCGGTGGCCCGCAGGTGCTCGACGGCGCCGGCCACCGAGCCGGGCACGTCCAGCGCGGCCGCCACCACCGGCACCGCCAGGCGGGCCGCGAGCAGCACGCCGGTGATCCCGGCCGCCGCGGCGGCCTCCTCGCCGCCGACGGTGGTCAGCACCACGCCGTCGGCCGAGGTGGCGATGGCGAACAGCCGGGCCCGGTCGGCGCGGGCCAGGCCGGCCTCGGAGAGCCGCACGTGCACCGCCTCGGCCAGCAGCGGGTGCGGACCGAGCACGTCGGTCAGCAGCGCGCCGGTGTCGGCGGCCAGCTGCTGCAGCTGCGGCAGGTACGGGTGCGGGCCGAACAGCAGCGGGACCAGCACCGGCGCGGGCAGCCCGGCCTCGGCGGCCGCGCCCAGCAGCGACTCGACAGTGGGGATGGTCGGCTGCCCGCCGGTCTCGCCCTCGGCGGCCTGGGCGGCTTCGGCGGCCGACGGGCCGGGCAGCCAGCCCGCCGCGGCCTCGATGCCGGGCTGCTCGCCGCGGATCACCGAGAGCAGCTCGTTCACCACCGCGACCGCCTCCGGGGTCGCCTCGGCGGGGACCGCGAGGACGAGCGCCGGCGCGCCGGCCGGCACCTCGGGCCGCTCGGGCCGACGGTGGCGCCCCCGTGCCCGGGAGCCTGGCGTGCGGACGGGCAGTGGTGCGCCCGGGATGGCTGCAGTGCTCATGGCGCAGAATCGTAGGACATGCGCGCGATCATTCCGCATCCGGCTGCCGTTCCGGGGGTCAGCCAGGGGCAAGTCGGGTCAATCGCGGCAAAATCCGGCGCTGCCGTTACTGATGTGACGGAGTGTGAGGATCCGGCTGCGAAGTTGATCACGCTCGATCCGTGTCAACGGTCGAACCGGCCAGGCTCCCCCGGGCGTCTTCCCGACGCGGGGTTACCGATCACCAGCTGAATCACCCTCATATGTCCGCTTCTGCACCGCCATGAGGGCGATTCTGGCAGGTTACCGTCACATCCTGTGCAGGTCCGTGCACGCGCAAAATCACATGCCGATGCACGTGCATTAGCGTTATCATTACGACAAGTAAGGCATTCGCCCTGCCCGTACGAGCCGGAGGCGGCCGGCGGCCGGAGCGGTCGGGCGCCGAGCGGTACGAGCACTCCAGGCTCTTGGGAGATTTCTATGCACCACACGTACAACGGCATGGCGGCGACGGACCTCGATGGCGTGGTCTGGCAGAAGAGTCGGCACAGCAACTCCAAGGGGAACTGCGTGGAGCTCGCCGCCCTCCCGGACGGCGCGGTCGCGATGCGCAACTCGCGGTTCCCGGACGGTCCGGCGCTGATCTACACACGCGACGAGATAGCAGCGCTGCTGCTCGGCGTGAAGGACGGGGAGTTCGACCACCTGGCGGGCTGAAGCGGGGCCCGAGTACCGGGTGGGACGAGGATGCGCCGTCGTGGGAGCCAGTGCCGCGACGGCGTTCGGCATCTCCGGCGGCAACCGCGGGTGTGGCAGTAGCTGGCAGCCGGCCGTCGGCGGTGCTCGGCGACGGGGACGACAGGCGATGGGGACGACATGCGATCGGGACGACGAAACGCCGCGCCAGGGCGCGGCGTTCGGGGCACAGCGGGATCAGGCTAGGCGGAGCGCCGGTGGCGCCCGGCTGACGCACTGTCAACCACCAGCGAGGAGCCGTGATGCGGCACGTCCTCGGCCTGGAACAGGGCCCAGACCACCTTGCCGGCCCCGGAGGCGAGCGGATGCCAGCCCCAGGAGTGGCTGAAGGAGTCCACCAGGTGCAGTCCGCGTCCGGACTCGGCGACGAAGTCGGCCTCCCGGGTGACCGGGCCGATGCTGCTCGGATCGCTGACGGCGCAGACGAGTTGGGGGGCCCGGTGGACCAGGCTGATCCGGATCGGCAGTCGGCTCTCACCGTTGTGGAGCGGTCCGGCCTGGACCGGGAAGGGCTGGCGCCCGGCGGCGCCGGGCAGATCGGCCGCGGTGGGCTGGCCTATCGCGTGGCGCAGCGCATTGGTCACCAACTCCGAGGCCACCAGGGCAACATCGTCGAAGAGGTCACCGAGCCCCCAGCGCTGCAGGGTGGTTCGGGTGAAGTCGCGAGCGGTCTTCACCGCGTCATAGCGGGGAGCGAGCGTACACGTCATGACGTCAGGATCGACGGCCAGGGCCGTACCGGTGCCCATGAAGAGCTCCTCCCATAAGGGGGCGGACACGGCTGGACCCGGCGGGGTCATGCCGGTCACCTCCGACTCGCTCGGCCGCTTCGCCATCGCCTCGACACCGTGCATGGGGTCGACAACGAAGCCTGCGGGACTGTCACAGGGGGTGTGCAACTGCACGTGCACCATCGTGCTCTGCGCTCACGGCAGATGCAAGAGTCGATTCACGTGCAGTCGCATCATTGGCATATGCAGGCGCCGGATGCACGTGCATCCGAACGTGCCGATGGACGTGCTGATGGACGTGCCGATGCAAAATTGATAGATCCTTCTGCCACGACAAGCACTGTCAGCGGCCGGATAGTGGCAGACTGTGCCCTGTTTCCCGAGGCGGAGGTTCCCACGGCATGACCACAGCGCAGCCCGGCGGCGGCGGTTCCATGGTGCGCCGAATCCTCCTGGGCTCCCAGCTGCGCCGGTTGCGCGAGGCACGGGGTGTCACCCGAGAGGATGCCGGGTACCAGATCCGCGCCTCTGAATCCAAGATCAGCCGGATGGAACTGGGCCGGGTCAGCTTCAAGGAACGCGACGTCGCCGACCTGCTCACCCTCTACGGCGTCACCGACGGTGAGGAACGCGAGTCACTGCTCGGCCTGGTCCGCGAGGCCAACAAGTCCGGCTGGTGGCACAGCTTCAGCGACGTGCTGCCCGGCTGGTTCCAGACCTACGTCGGGCTGGAGGAGGCCGCCTCGCTGATCCGCACCTACGAGGTGCAGTTCATCCCCGGTCTGCTGCAGTCGGAGGAGTACGCCCGCGCCGTCTTCGGCCAGAGCCGCCCGGTGCTCAGCGACGAGGAGATCGACCGCCTGGTGGGCCTGCGCCTGCGCCGCCAGAAGCTCCTGACGGAGGGTCAGGGCCCGCGCCTGTGGGCGGTGATCGACGAGGCGGCGCTGCGCCGCCCGGTCGGCGGGCCCAAGGTGATGCGCGGTCAGCTGCAGTACCTGATCGACATCGCCGAGCAGCCCAACGTGGTGATCCAGGTGATGCCGTTCCGGTTCGGTGCGCACGCCGGCGAGAGCGGGGCGTTCAGCATCCTGCGCTTCCCGGAGCAGGACCTGGCCGACGTGGTCTACCTGGAGCAGCTCACCAGCGCCCTCTACCTGGACAAGCGCGACGACGTGGACGCCTACGTCCAGGTGATGGAGCGGCTGTGCGTGGACAGCCTCACCCCGGAGCGCACCGTCGAGCTGCTCTCCACGATCCTGCGCGAGGCCTGAGCGCCAGGCCCGCTCCGCCGCCGGGCGGACCCGTGCCCGCTACGCCCGTCGTATCCAGTGCGGTCGCCCCGGCGGGTCGACCTGCGGCGGGTTGCCCAACTCCCAGGGCAGCTCGTAGCGGGCGAACAGGTCGGCCCGGATCGGCGGCAGCGGAGTCTGCGCCCCCGGCAGCAGCACACCGATGCAGCCGCCCATCAACGCGCTGCGCAGCACCGCGTGTTCGGCCACCGGATCGCCCGCGCCCCAGCCGGCCAGCACCTCCCGCAGGATCGCGCCGAGCTGCTGCTGCTCCGGGTCCTGGACGAAGCCGCCGACGTCCGGATCGAGGATCAGCGCCAGGTGCGAGCGCATCACCCGCGGGTGGTCCAGCGCGGTGCGCAGCACCTGGTCGATCGCGGTGGCCAGCCGCTCCTGCGGCGAGGCGTCGCCCGGCAGGACGGCCAGGGCGGCGGCCAGCTCCAGATGCATCAGACGGTGCGTGGCCGACTGCATCAGGAGTCGTTTGCCGTCGAAGTAGTACGACACCAGGCCCCGGGCCAGCCCGGCCCGTTCGGCGATGTCGGCCAGCGTGGTGGCGGCGTATCCGCGCTGGTCCACCAGCTCGGTGGTGGCCCGCATCAGCCGGCGCCGGGAGCGCAGCCGCATCTCCTCGTTGACCGATTCCCCGCGAGGTGCCATCGTGTCAGCTCCGTACGTTGGTTGGCTCTCGGTCAATATACTTCTGACCGTGAGTGACCGACGGTCTCCGCCCGAGGCGAAGGCGGGAGTCGGTCCGGTACGGGCAACAGCGTCGGTCTCACCAGAACGGGGGACTGGTGAGACCGACGCCAAAGCTCTGCTGACAGCCCGTCAGACCCTCCCTCGACCTCCGGCCGCGGGAGCCCCCATCTCCGGCGCCGCCTCGGCGCCGACCCGGGCGTAATCGTAGTCCGGCACCGAGTGCCGCGCCGCCGCCCGGCGGCGGTCCAGCAGCGCGCCGCCGGCGGCCACCAGCAGACCGATCAGGGCGACCCCGGTGACCAGCAGCAGGGCCGGGCGGTAGCCGGCCAACTGGGCGTGCGGGCTGTCGCCGCCGTGCGTGCCGGCCGTGATCACCGCGGTGGTGACGGCGAGCACCAGGGCGTTGCCCACCTGCATCGCGGTATTCACCAGACCGGAGGCCAGACCCTGCTCCTCGTCGGCCACGCCGTCGGTGGCGGCGATGTTGGCCGAGGGGTAGAAGAGCGCGAAGCCGATGCCGAGCAGCACCATGCTGGGCAGCACCAGCGCCAGGAAGGTGCTGTCCGGGCCGAGCCGCAGGAAGAGCGCGTAGCCGAGGACCATCGCCGCACTGCCCAGCGGGAGCAGCTTGCCGGTGCCGAAGCGGTCCACGATCGCGCCCATCCTGGTGGCGGACAGCGCGACCAGCGCGCCGGCCGGCAGCAGGGCGAAGCCCATCTCCAGCGCCGACCAGCCGAGCAGCCGCTGCAGGTAGAGCGCCACGATGAACTGGAAGCCGGCGTAGGAGCCCATCAGTACGAACGCGCTGAGGTTGGCCCGGGCCACGCTGCCGTTGCGGAAGATGCCGAGCCGCACCAGCGGGTGCGCGGTGCGCTGCTCGATCAGCAGGAAGGCGGCGCCCAGCGCCGCGACCGCCAGCAGCGAGCCGATGGTGCGCAGGCTCGCCCAACCGACGCTCTGCGCCTCGGTGACGGTGAAGACCAGCAGCAGCAGGGCGGCGGTGCCGGTGATCGCGCCGGCCACGTCGTAGCCGCCGTCGCTGTCCTCACGTGCGTGCTTGGGCAGCAGGCGGATCGCGAAGACCAGCGCGACCAGGGCCACCGGGACCGGCATCAGGAAGGTCCAGCGCCAGCCCACCGAGGTGAGCAGGCCGCTGATCACCAGGCCCAGCGAGTAGCCGCTGGCGCCGCAGGTGGTGAAGATCGAGAGCGCCTTGTTGCGGGCCGGGCCCTCGGCGAAGGTGGTGGTGATGATCGAGAGCGCGGCGGGCGCGGTGAACGCGGCGGCCGCGCCCTTCAGGAAGCGGGCGCCGATCAGCAGCGCGCCGTCGTCGACCAGGCCGCCGAGCAGCGAGGCGGCGGCGAAGACGGCGAGCGCGATCAGGAAGACCCGGCGCCGGCCCAGCAGGTCGGCGGCCCGGCCGCCGAGCAGCAACAGGCCGCCGTAGCCGAGCACATAGCCGCTGACCACCCACTGCAGGGTGGAGGTGGAGAGGTTCAGGGAGGTGCCGATCGAGGGCAGCGCGACGCCGACCATCGAGACGTCCAGCGCGTCGAGGAAGAGTGCGGCGCAGAGCACGATCAGGGTGCCCCAGAGCCGTGGGCTCCAGCGGACGGCACTGGACGCGGTGTCAGACATGTTCAAAGCGTGGGTAGTTGATCCGTCGATGCTGGTCATGGAGCAAGACACTACATGCACGTGCAATCAATGCAAGTAAATATAATGTGAACTCATATAGTTCTCGTGCATGTGATAGGATGCCCCCGTGCGAACAGCTGACCCGGCCGCGACGGCCGCCCTGGTCTCCGAGTGGCGCGAGCTCCTGGCTCGCCACGCGGCCACCGCCTGCGCCCTGGACCGCGAGCTGAGCGAGCACCACGGGCTCGGCATGAGCGAGTTCGAGGTGCTGGAGCGCCTCACCGAGGCTCCCGAGGAGCACCAGGACAAGCTCCGGGTGCAGGAACTCGCCGAGACGGTGCACCTCAGCCAGAGCGCGCTGTCCCGCCTGATCGGCCGGCTGGAGAAGGCCGAGCTGGTCGAGCGCGCCATGTGCGCCGAGGACCGCCGCGGCATCTACGTCCGCCTCACCGAACTCGGCCGCGAGCGCTACGAGGCCGCCCGCCCGCTCCACCGCGAGGTGCTGAGCCGAAGCCTGACGGATCATCAGAACCCGGGCGAGTAAAGCCTCCTGGCGGCAGGGACGGTCAGACCGGCGCTACCGGAGCGCGCTCAGCCCTGGTGCTGCGGCCAGCAGCAGCACCAGGGCGGGCGCCGCCAGCGCCAGCAGGGTGAAACGCAGCCGGGCCGCCACCGGAAGCCGGGGCTCGCCGGCCAGCAGACGGTCCACCCGGCGCGGCGCCTGGGCCAGCTGACCGGGGGCCGGCTCACCAGGGCAACCGTTGAACACCCCGCGCCCGGTGTTGATCTCCACCATCGCGTGCGCCGTGGTCACCCGCCCGTGCCGGCGGGCCGCCCGGTCGTCCGCCGCCAGCTCCACCAACTCGCCCACCTGGTCGCGGAACGCGCTGAACACCCCGACCCCGGGAAAACCCGCCGCCAGCGCCTGCGCGCCCTGCGCCAACCAGTGGTGCCGGGCTCGGACATGCCCGCGCTCATGGCTCAGCAGCGCGGCCAACTCGTTGTCGGTCAACCGGCTCAACGCGCCCGTCGTCACCACCAGGCGCGACTGCGACCCCGGCAGCGACCAGGCCTCGGGCCGGACGTTCTCCAGCACCACCAGCCGCTCCCGCCGGGCCGGCTGGTCGCCGGCGCCGGCCGGCAGCTCGGGCGCCCGATCCGCCAACTCCCGCTGCCGCCGCCCACGCTGGGCCCGCGCGGCGCGGATCTCCCGGGTCAGCGAGAGCGCGGTCCGCAGGCCGCCGAGCGCCAACAGCACCGCACAGAGCCGACCCCAGCCCTCGCCGCCGGCCAGACCGTACGCGGCCTCCACTCCGCGCGGGGCACCGTGGAAGAGCAGCGTGCGCACCTCGGGCAGCGCGGCCGACAACGCGAGCAGCAGGCTCAGCAGACAGCAGAGCAGCACCGCGACCACCAGGCACTGCCAGACCAGCAGCGCGAGCACCGGTTCGCGCTCAGCCCAACGCGCCCGGGCCAGCAGGAGTGGCCCGGCGGTGGCGAACAGCAGACCGAGCAGCAGCAGGCCGAGCAGGGCCGTCATGGCAGCAGGTCCCCCCAGGGGAAGGCGCGACAGTACGCTGAGTCTCAATCTAGGCGCTGGGCGTGCCCGGTGGTACGGCCGCCCCGGCAGCAGTGACCAAGGACACCACGGCGGGCGGCGCCTCGGCCGCCCAAGCGGCTGCCATCCGGCTCCCCTAGAGCGCCAGCAGCATCGCGAACATCCCCACCCCCATGGCCAGTCGGCAGGCCTGCGGCACCGGCCCGGCCACCAGCGCGGTCCCGGCCGGCTGCGGCCCGCCCGCCGTGAGCAGCCGACTGCCCGCCCAGACCGCATAACCGCCGAAGTAGAGCAGTAGCCCCCCGGTCAGGGCCGGCCACCCCATCGCCATCGCCATCCCGGGGTGGTCCGGACGCCCGCCCATCGCCAGCGCCATGTAGACCATCGCCGCCGCCCCCACCGCGTGGTGCAGCCGGTGCGCCCGCCGACCGCCGGCCCGCCGACTCAACGCTGCCCAGAGCGAGGCCGCGCCGAGCACCCCGAACAGCGCCACCCACAACGGCGCGGGCAGCCGGTCGTCGGAGGCGATCATCGCGGCCGTGCCCAGCCCCATCACCGCCTCGGCGGCATCGGAGGCCCGGCCGTCGTGCCAGTCGCCGGGCCACTTGTCGTGCCGGTCGTGGTACCGGTCGCCGGGCCGGTCGTGGTCCCGGTCTTTGCGCTGGTCGGCGGGCCGGTCCGCAGGCCGATCGTCCGGCCGGCTGCCCAACCGCTCCGGCCCGGGGTGGGACCGCAGACGCAGCCGCAGCAGGCAGATGCCACCCGTGGCGGCGGTGAGCAGTGCCAGCAGCCAGCTGAGTACCGCCGGTCCGTGCATCGGTCCCCCCTCGCGCCCGTCCCGACAGGGGACAGCACCACGATCACCCGCCGCGACCGCTCGACAGCAGGGCGCGCACAGGGGCGTACGGAGGTGCGACCGCCGACGTCGCTCAGTGTCGTGCGCCGGGCACCACCGAGTGGCCGCGTCGCGGTGGCGGCCGACCGGGGGCGCGGCCAGGCTCGAACCGTCCGCGATCCGTTTCCGCTCGGGCAGGTGTCCAATTCCCGCCCGCCGCAAGGCTTCCGGGCAGACGGCCCGTAGTGCGCAGATTCTCTCACCTACCCCCCCTTGAACAGGAGAACCTTTCGTCATTATCGTGTTCTTGACTCAATAACTTCTGTCGAAGCAGGTCTCTCATGCAGAATCTTTCGTCGAAGCACGCTGAGGCGGCCGACCTTCCTGCGGCGCCGCTCGCCGACCACCCCGCCTGGCAGCGGCTCAAGCAGACCGTCGAGGCACTGCGCCCGTTGCAGTCCAAGGACGGCTCGATCGACCTGGCCAGCGTCCAGCGCACCACGGTCGACCCGCTGCTGAGCACCGTGCTCGAGGCGATCCAGGAGCTCGCCCCGCTCTTCCCGCACGATGCCGGCTACCTCGAGTCCGTCCAGGCCGACCTGCGTAAATGGGCCGACACCGGCTACCGGGAGCCCGACTTCCTCGACTCGCTGCTGGCCTTCCAGCCGGCCGCCGAGCGGACCGACGGCCTGGACCACCTCGTGGTCTTCCCGATGTACACCCAGAACGGCAACCCCGACCGCAACCTGGAGGCCGTGCTGCTCCAGGTGGTCTGGCCCGACTGGCTGGCCGAGCTCGAGCGGACCCGCTTCGACAACCCGATGTTCGTCCCGATCACCTTCACCGACTTCACGGCCGGCTACGACACCAACTCCGCCGTCCTCTTCCCGGAGACCGTCGCCGTCCGCAAGGCCCCCGAGCGGTTCACCTGGGGCGGCATCTTCTGTGACCGCGAGGCCGCCCGCTTCCGCGCCGTCTCCAACTCCGCCGTCGAGCTGCTCGGCCTGGAGATCCCCGAGGACGCCGCCCAGCTGATCGCCGACCAGGAGCGCGCCCAGCAGACCTTCGTCCTCTGGGACCTGGTGCACGACCGCACCCACAGCCACGGCGACCTGCCCTTCGACCCGTTCATGATCAAGCAGCGCAGCCCGTTCTGGATGTACGGCCTGGAGGAGCTGCGCTGCGACCTGACCGCCTTCAAGGAGGCCGTCCGGCTCGAGGCCGAGGGCTACAAGCAGGGCCGCGACGTGCAGTACGCGATCCTCTTCGACCGCCTCTTCCGCTTCCCCGTCACCGGTGGCCGGGTCCGCAACTACGACGGCATGGGCGGCCAGCTGCTCTTCGCCTACCTGCACCAGCACGACGCGCTGCGCTGGCGCGACAACCGCCTCAGCATTGACTGGGCGCGGGTCGCCGAGGTCACCAACGCGCTCTGCGGCGAGATCGAGGCGCTCTACCGGGCCGGCATCGACCGCCCGAAGACCGCGCACTGGATCGCCGCCTACGAGCTGGTCTCCCGCTACCTCACCCCGCACCCGGCCTCCACCTGGGCCAAGGGCCCGGCCGCCCTGCCGCTGGACGCCGGCGACAGCAAGTCCGTCAACAAGGCGCTGTGCGACGCCGTCCACCCGGACGAGTTCCCGCTCAGCATGTTCTACGAGGCCCTGTCCAAGAAGCTCAGCGGCGTGATCGCCGCCACCACCGGCATCACCGGCGCCGGCATCCAGGAGGTGGCCGCGTGAGCGAGCGAAGCGAGCGAACAGTCCAGAAGGTGCGCATGTGCGAAGCGCCCAGCGAGCGAAGCGAGGTGGCCGCATGAGCACCGACTCCCTGAACGGCAAGGTCATCGCGGTGGCCGGCGCCAGCGGCCCGGCAGGCCAGGCCACGCTGCGCCGCCTAGCGGCCGGCGGCGCCACCGTGATCGGCGCCGACATCGACCAGCACCGCCTGGACGCCGCGATCGAGACGGTCAAGGTCGCCGTCCCCGGCGCGAAGATCAGCGGGCAGGTGATCGACCTGCTCGACCCGCAGGAGGTGCACGACTGGGCCGACCACCTGGAGGCCGAGCACGGCCACGTCGACGGCCTGCTCCACCTGGTCGGCGGCTGGCGCGGCAGCAAGACCTTCCACGAGTCGCGGATCGACGACTGGGACTTCCTGCACGACACCGTCGTCCGCACCCTGCAGCACACCTCGCTCGCCTTCCAGCCCGCACTGCTGCGCAGTGAGGCCGGCCGGTTCGCGATGATCGGCGCCGCGGCCGCGCACAAGCCCACCGCCGGCGGCGCCGCCTACGCGGCCGCCAAGGCCGCCACCGAGGCCTGGACCCTGGCGATGGCCAACTCCTTCGTCAAAGAGGCCACCGCCGCCGACGGCACCCCCAGCGCCGCGGCTGTCATCCTGGTGATCAAGGCCCTGCTCAGCCCCGAGATGCGGGCCGAGAAGCCGGAGGCCAAGTTCACCGGGTACACCGAGACCGCCGACCTGGCCGACCACCTCGCGGACCTCTGGGCCCGCCCCGCAGCAGAACTGAACGGACAGCACCTGTGGCTGACAGCCCGATGATCTCCTTCACCTCCCGCACGGACGCAGTACCGCACCACGACGCCGCGGTTCGCGGGTTCGCCAGCGACAACTACGCCGGGGTCCACCCGGAGATCCTTGCCGCGATCACCCTGGCCAACGGCGGCCACCAGGTCGCCTACGGCGAGGACCAGTACACCGAGCACCTGCAGACCGTCTTCAAGCGCCACTTCGGCGACAGGGCCGAGGCCTACCCGGTCTTCAACGGCACCGGCGCCAACGTGGTCGCGCTGCAGGCGCTGCTGCCGCGCTGGGGCGCGGTGATCGCCGCCCAGAGCGCGCACATCAACGTGGACGAGTGCGGAGCGCCGGAGAAGATCGCCGGCATCAAGATCCACACCGTCCCCACCCCGGACGGCAAGCTCACCCCCGCCCTGATCGACCAGCAGGCCTACGGCTGGGACGACGAGCACCGCGCCGCCCCGCTCGCCGTCTCCATCACCCAGAGCACCGAACTCGGCACCCTCTACACGGTGGACGAGGTCAAGGCGATCTGCGAGCACGCCCACGAGCGCGGCATGCTCGTCCACATGGACGGCTCCCGCCTGGGCAACGCCGCCGCCTCGCTCGGCCGCCCGTTCCGCGAGTTCACCACCGAGGCGGGCGTCGACGTCCTCTCCTTCGGCGGCACCAAGAACGGCCTGCTGTTCGGCGAGGTCGTGGTGGTGCTCAACCCCGAGCGGGTCCGCAACATCAAGTACCTGCGCAAGATGTCGATGCAACTCGCCTCGAAGATGCGCTTCGTCTCGGTGCAGTTCGAGGCGCTGCTCACCGGCGACCTCTGGCTGCGCAACGCCGGCCACGCCAATGCGATGGCCCAGCGCCTGGAGACCGCGGTGCGCGGCATCGACGGTGTGACGCTGGTCCGCCCGGTGCAGGCCAATGCCGTGTTCGCGATCCTGCCGCGCGAGGTCAGCGAGCGACTGCAGAAGCGTTACCGCTTCTACTTCTGGGACGAGCACACCGGTGAGGTGCGCTGGATGGCCTCCTTCGACACCACGGAGGAGGACATCGACGCCTTTGCCGCGGCGATCGCGGAGGAGATGGGCCGCGAGGGCTGAGCGCCGCTCTCACCCGCGATGGCGCTGCTCCGAGCCGCTCAGTCGTACGAATCGTCCCGTCCCGGGCTCCCGGGACGGGACGATTTGCTTGTGGCGGGGCCGTGCCCGTACAGTTCCGGAGTCGCGCCGCGAGGGGCGACGGAGAGAAATCGGGACGATGAACTTCGGTAAAACGGAGTGAAAAAGATCTGATAGGCTCTGCAAAGTAAGAACGAAGCGCCCGGAGAGCTGCGAGAGCGGCTTGAAGAAAGTGTCCGTTCCTTGAGAACTCAACAGCGTGCCAAAAGTCAACGCCAGATATGTTGACATCCCCGGCCTTGATCGTCTGATCGGGGTTGGAGATTCCTTTTGAAGTAAAACACTAGCGAGGACGCAGTGCACGGGGTCGGCCTATTCCGCTGATTGTCGTGCCGCTCTGCGCGGGTGTCGACCCGATTACGGGAAAACATTCACGGAGAGTTTGATCCTGGCTCAGGACGAACGCTGGCGGCGTGCTTAACACATGCAAGTCGAACGGTGAAGCCCTTCGGGGTGGATCAGTGGCGAACGGGTGAGTAACACGTGGGCAATCTGCCCTGCACTCTGGGACAAGCCCTGGAAACGGGGTCTAATACCGGATATGACCTGGGACCGCATGGTTCTGGGTGTAAAGCTCCGGCGGTGCAGGATGAGCCCGCGGCCTATCAGCTTGTTGGTGGGGTAATGGCCTACCAAGGCGACGACGGGTAGCCGGCCTGAGAGGGCGACCGGCCACACTGGGACTGAGACACGGCCCAGACTCCTACGGGAGGCAGCAGTGGGGAATATTGCACAATGGGCGAAAGCCTGATGCAGCGACGCCGCGTGAGGGATGACGGCCTTCGGGTTGTAAACCTCTTTCAGCAGGGAAGAAGCGCAAGTGACGGTACCTGCAGAAGAAGCACCGGCTAACTACGTGCCAGCAGCCGCGGTAATACGTAGGGTGCGAGCGTTGTCCGGAATTATTGGGCGTAAAGAGCTCGTAGGCGGCCTGTCGCGTCGGATGTGAAAGCCCGGGGCTTAACCCCGGGTCTGCATTCGATACGGGCAGGCTAGAGTGTGGTAGGGGAGATCGGAATTCCTGGTGTAGCGGTGAAATGCGCAGATATCAGGAGGAACACCGGTGGCGAAGGCGGATCTCTGGGCCATTACTGACGCTGAGGAGCGAAAGCGTGGGGAGCGAACAGGATTAGATACCCTGGTAGTCCACGCCGTAAACGTTGGGAACTAGGTGTTGGCGACATTCCACGTCGTCGGTGCCGCAGCTAACGCATTAAGTTCCCCGCCTGGGGAGTACGGCCGCAAGGCTAAAACTCAAAGGAATTGACGGGGGCCCGCACAAGCAGCGGAGCATGTGGCTTAATTCGACGCAACGCGAAGAACCTTACCAAGGCTTGACATATATCGGAAACGGCTAGAGATAGTCGCCCCCTTGTGGTCGGTATACAGGTGGTGCATGGTTGTCGTCAGCTCGTGTCGTGAGATGTTGGGTTAAGTCCCGCAACGAGCGCAACCCTTGTTCTGTGTTGCCAGCACGCCTTTCGGGGTGGTGGGGACTCACAGGAGACTGCCGGGGTCAACTCGGAGGAAGGTGGGGACGACGTCAAATCATCATGCCCCTTATGTCTTGGGCTGCACACGTGCTACAATGGTCGGTACAAAGGGCTGCGATGCCGCGAGGCGGAGCGAATCCCAAAAAGCCGGCCTCAGTTCGGATTGGGGTCTGCAACTCGACCCCATGAAGTTGGAGTTGCTAGTAATCGCAGATCAGCATGCTGCGGTGAATACGTTCCCGGGCCTTGTACACACCGCCCGTCACGTCACGAAAGTCGGTAACACCCGAAGCCGGTGGCCTAACCCTTGGGAGGGAGCCGTCGAAGGTGGGACCAGCGATTGGGACGAAGTCGTAACAAGGTAGCCGTACCGGAAGGTGCGGCTGGATCACCTCCTTTCTAAGGAGCACATGGCCGGTTGCGAGCGAATGTCTCGCACGGTTGCTCATGGGTGGAACGTTGACTATTCGGCACACAGGGCGAGTCTTCCTTCAGTACTGCACTTCGGTGCGTGGAACGGGGTTGGTGAGTCTGGTGTGTCGGGCACGTTGTTGGGTCCTGAGGGAACGGCCGTATGGTCTGAACCTCGAGGATGCCGGTCCCACGGACAGTACTCGTTTTCGGGTGGTGTAGGTGGGTGTCTGGTCGTTGTTTGAGAACTGCACAGTGGACGCGAGCATCTGTGGCCAAGTTTTTAAGGGCGCACGGTGGATGCCTTGGCACCAGGAACCGATGAAGGACGTGGGAGGCCGCGATAGGCCCCGGGGAGCTGTCAACCGAGCTTTGATCCGGGGGTGTCCGAATGGGGAAACCCGGCAGTCGTCATGGGCTGTCACCCGCACCTGAACACATAGGGTGCGTGGAGGGAACGCGGGGAAGTGAAACATCTCAGTACCCGCAGGAAGAGAAAACAACCGTGATTCCGGGAGTAGTGGCGAGCGAAACCGGATGAGGCTAAACCGTATTGGTGTGAGACCCGGCAGGGGTTGCCGATACGGGGTCGTGGGAAAGTTCTTCAGTCGTCTGCCGGCGGCTGGGTGAGTCAGAAACCGTTGGTGTAGTCGAAGGACATGCGAAAGGTCCGGCGTAGAGGGTAAGACCCCCGTAGACGAAACATTAGCGGCTCACTTGAGCTTCTCCCAAGTAGCACGGAGCCCGAGAAATTCCGTGTGAATCTGGCGGGACCACCCGCTAAGCCTAAATATTCCCTGGTGACCGATAGCGGATAGTACCGTGAGGGAATGGTGAAAAGTACCGCGGGAGCGGAGTGAAATAGTACCTGAAACCGTGTGCCTACAAGCCGTGGGAGCGTCGTTCGCCAGCTTGCTGGTGGGCCGTGACTGCGTGCCTTTTGAAGAATGAGCCTGCGAGTTTGCGGTGTGTAGCGAGGTTAACCCGTGTGGGGTAGCCGTAGCGAAAGCGAGTCCGAATAGGGCGTTTGAGTTGCATGCCCAAGACCCGAAGCGGAGTGATCTAGCCATGGGCAGGTTGAAGCGCGGGTAAGACCGTGTGGAGGACCGAACCCACCAGGGTTGAAAACCTGGGGGATGACCTGTGGTTAGGGGTGAAAGGCCAATCAAACTCCGTGATAGCTGGTTCTCCCCGAAATGCATTTAGGTGCAGCGTCACGTGTTTCTTGCCGGAGGTAGAGCACTGGATAGGCGATGGGCCTCACCGGGTTACTGACCTTAGCCAAACTCCGAATGCCGGTAAGTGAGAGCGTGGCAGTGAGACTGTGGGGGATAAGCTCCATGGTCGAGAGGGAAACAGCCCAGAACACCGACTAAGGTCCCTAAGCGTGTGCTAAGTGGGAAAGGATGTGGAGTCGCAGAGACAACCAGGAGGTTGGCTTAGAAGCAGCCACCCTTGAAAGAGTGCGTAATAGCTCACTGGTCAAGTGATTCCGCGCCGACAATGTAGCGGGGCTCAAGCACACCACCGAAGTCGTGTCATTCACAGAATACGTCCAACGACGCTGTGGATGGGTAGGGGAGCGTCGTGTTCCGGGTGAAGCGGCCGAGGAATCGAGTCGTGGACGGGATACGAGTGAGAATGCAGGCATGAGTAGCGATACAAGAGTGGGAAACTCTTGCGCCGATTGACCAAGGGTTCCTGGGTCAAGCTGATCTGCCCAGGGTAAGTCGGGACCTAAGGCGAGGCCGACAGGCGTAGTCGATGGACAACGGGTTGATATTCCCGTACCCGCTTTGAAGCGCCAACGCTGAACCAGGTGATGCTAAGCCCGTGAAGCCGGCCCGGAGTCTTCGGACAAAGGGACGTGGTGGAGCCGGTGGTCCAAGTCTGTAGTAGGTGAGCGATGGGGTGACGCAGGAAGGTAGTCCAGCCCGGGCGGTGGTTGTCCCGGGGTAAGGGTGTAGGCCGAGTGGTAGGCAAATCCGCCACTCTTTAAGGCTGAGACCTGATGCCGAGCCGATTGTGGTGAAGTGGATGATCCTATGCTGTCGAGAAAAGCCTCTAGCGAGTTTCATGGCGGCCCGTACCCCAAACCGACTCAGGTGGTCAGGTAGAGAATACCGAGGCGTTCGGGTGAACTATGGTTAAGGAACTCGGCAAAATGCCCCCGTAACTTCGGGAGAAGGGGGCCGGAACTGGTGGAGGCACTTGCTGCCCGAGCTGGGGCCGGCCGCAGAGACCAGCGAGAAGCGACTGTTTACTAAAAACACAGGTCCGTGCGAAGCCGTAAGGCGATGTAT